>JAWVYU010000090.1:0-14871 GCA_033722575.1 Ketobacteraceae bacterium
GCAGATCTGGTATCGTGAACTCCTGCCCGGCCAATCTGGAGGAAGCAGCCCATGACAGCAGGTGATCAAAACCGCAAATCCACACCATGGCATGCGCTCTCCAGCGATGAGGTTCTTGAAACGCTGAACAGTTCAGAATCCGGCCTTAGTGAGAAGCAGGCCGCTGAACTCCTGGAAAAACATGGCCCCAATCGTCTGCGTGAATCCCGCGGGCGACCTTGGTGGCAACGCCTGCTGGATCAGTTCAACAATATTCTTATTCTTATACTGCTCGTAGCTGGCACGGCCGGTGCGCTGTTGGGTCATTATATTGATGCCGGCGCTATTTTCGGCGTGGTGCTTATTAATGCGGTGGTGGGTTTCGTTCAGGAAGGCAAGGCAGAAAGAGCGCTTCAGAGCATTAAAGGCATGCTGTCTCCCGAGGCCACCGTCAAGCGTGATGGCGAAGCCCGGTCCGTTTCGGCAGAAGATCTGGTGCCCGGCGATGTGGTGGTCCTTGAAGGGGGCGACCGGGTACCGGCAGACCTTCGTCTGGCGTCTGCAAAACGCTGTCGCAATGAAGAAGCGCCACTAACCGGAGAGTCCGAACCTGTCAGTAAATCTGCTGACGCGGTCGAGGAAGACTGCGATCTCGCGGAACGGACCAGCATGGCGTACGCCGGCACACTCTGCGTTAAAGGCACCTGTACCGGTGTTGTGGTTGCTACTGCCATGAACACAGAGATCGGCCACATATCAGAAATGATAGAAGGCGTGGAAGAAAGTCAGACGCCGCTCCAGAAACAACTGGATGAGTTTGGCAAAATGCTTGCCATGGGCATTCTGGCGGTGGCTGCGGCGATGGGCGCATACGGTTATTTCATTCACGGCCGTGAGCTTCAGGAAATGTTCATGGCGGCCGTTGGGCTTGCTGTGGCAGCCATTCCTCAGGGGCTGCCTGCTATTGTCACCATTACCCTGGCCATCGGGGTTCAGGCCATGGTGCGGCGCAATGCCATCATACGCCAGCTTCCGGCAGTGGAAACCCTGGGCTCGGTTTCCACCATTTTTACTGATAAAACCGGCACCCTTACCCGAAATGAAATGACGGTCAGCGCAATTCATGCCGGCAGCCAGCGTATTGACGTGAGTGGTATTGGTTTCGAGCCCGAGGGGGAGTTCCGGAAGTCAGAGGAGGGCGGTAACAGCAAGGAAAAGGGCGAGATCATTGATCCCGGAGGTTCAGAGCTTCTCCAGCGGCTGCTGAAAGCCGGCGTGCTCTGCAACGATTCCCGACTCCGGCAGGAAGAGGAAACCTGGCAGATTCAGGGCGACCCGACCGAAGGAGCGCTTGTGGTGCTTGCGGCAAAAAGCGGCATTAAACCAGAGGAACTTCGCGCAGAGTATAGACGTATCGACGAAATCCCGTTCGACTCCGAGCACAAATACATGGCCACACTGGACGAGCCTGTCGAGGGTGGCGAGCGGATTGTTCACGTAAAGGGTGCGCCGGATGTGCTGCTAGAGATGGCCAGCAAAGCTGACAGCGAGGACGGTGAACAGGACCTCGATCGGGAACAATGGCAAGAGCGGATCGATGCGCTCTCTTCAAGGGGGCTGAGGGTACTGGCGCTGGGACGACTCAACGGCAAGGGTATTGATGCCCTTGAAAAAAATCAGGTGGAGAGTGACCTGGTTCTGCTGGGCCTGGTGGGCATGCTCGATCCGCCCCGGGAATCTGTCATGGGCTCTGTGCAAGAATGCCAGGAGGCCGGTATAGCGGTAAAAATGGTCACCGGGGACCACGCTCTGACGGCAAAGGCCATTGGCCGGGACATGGGCCTGAGCGAAGACGACAGCGTAATGACAGGTAAGGACATCGAGGCCGCTTCGGATAGCGATCTCCGGAATCGTGCCAGTGAGGTCAGCGTGTTTGCACGAGCGGCACCGGAGCACAAGTTGCGACTGGTGGAGGCAGTACAGTCCAGGAAGCAGGTTTGTGCTATGACCGGCGATGGTGTTAATGATGCGCCCGCCCTGAAGCGTGCAGATATCGGGGTCGCGATGGGCATTCAGGGGAGTGAAGCCTCCAAACAGGCGGCGGAGATGGTGCTGACCGACGATAACTTTTCTTCCATTGTGAACGCCGTAGAGGAAGGCCGGCGGGTCTATGCGAACATCCGTAAAACCATTACCTTTCTGCTCCCTACCAACGGAGCTGAGAGCCTTGCCATTATGATTGCTGTGCTGGCGGGAACCATGCTGCCCATAACCCCGGTACAGATCCTGTGGGTGAACATGGTGACTGCCGTCACCCTGGGCCTGGCCCTGGCCTTTGAGCCGGCGGAACCGGATGTCATGAAAAAGCCGCCACGGGACCCCGGCGCACCGATTCTGGATTTGTTCCTGCTCTGGCGCGTATTGTTCGTGGCAAGCCTGGTGGTTGCGCCGGTTTATGGGCTTTTTCTGTGGTTGCAGCAGAGTCAGGGCGTTCCCGTTGAAGTGGCACGCTCAGCAGCCGTTAACATGCTCGTTGTGGGTGAGATTGTGTATCTGCTAAACACACGCCGCTCGCTGGCTACCACCCTGTCGATCCGGGGGCTTCTGGGCAATCGCATCATCTGGTTTGCCATCGGTCTGGTGCTGCTGATCCAGATTGCCTGGACCTACCTGTGGCCCATGCAGTTTCTGTTCGGGAGCAGCGCACTCAACGCCACGCACTGGATTCTGATCGGTGCCGCCGGGTTTGGCATATTCATGATTGTTGAGATTGAGAAAATGGTTTGGCGGCACCTGCGCAGCGGCCATTCGGCGGTTTCAACAGCGTAATAACGACATTAATCCTGGCTGCGTTTGGCCCACCACATCAGGAACAGGTACCACTGAATACTGAAGGTGGACAGCACCAGCCCGATTAACCCGATAACGGAAAACCCGAACACTGTCGGCCCGGCGGGTACCATTAAAAAGATGGCGGATACCAGCAAATAACAGCAGGCAATGGCAATCTGGGTTTGGCGAAAGCGCTGGTTTTCGAAGCGTTTGGCCCAGCGTTCCACCTGCTGTTTGTCCCAGGCGGGTGCCTGGGTGGGAGCATGCCGGTGGGGCAGGTCGGGTTTGGGTTCTTCGTAGAGCTTGTCCACCATGTTCAGGGCACGCACGCCCAGTTTTTTGGCCAGGTTGGTGGGGCTGTAGCGGGTTTTGCCGTATTGTTTGATCAGCGGTTCCGCTTCGGTCATTAAATCGAACCTGGGATTCAGCAAGCGGCCAAACCCTTCCAGCGTAATACAGGCTTTGGAAAACAGGGCAATGTCAGGCGGTAACTGAATATCATAGTTGCGCAGGATTTCGGTGCAATCGGTGATCATTTGCGGAATGTTCAGTTCACTTAACGACAGCCCGTAATACTGTTGCATAAAGTCTTCGGCATCGCCCACCAGTGCATCAAAGTTAACGTCTTCATCCGCCCATTCCAGTAACACGGCTGCCGCGCCCGGCGCATCCTGCAATACAATATTGCGGGTGAGTTTCATTAACTGTTCACGGCGGTTGTTGGAGAGCTTGCCTACCATACCAAAGTCGAGCATGGCAATGCGGTTTTTGGGCAGTACCAGAAAGTTGCCGGGGTGGGGGTCGGCGTGGAAAAAGCCGTCCATCAGCATGGTTTGCCAGGCAATTTTAGCGCCGCGATGGGCGATTACTTTGGGATCCAGGCCGTTGCGTTTCAGTTCGGTAATGTTTTTGGCGGGAATACCTTTAATAAATTCCTGTACGTTCAGGTCTTCGCAAGTCCATTCCCAGTACACTTTCGGAATTTTTACATAGGGAATGTTTTTGAGAGATTCAGCAATGCGCTCGGCATTTTTACATTCAACGCTGAAATCCAGTTCCCGCAGTAGCGACTTTTCAAATTCCTTCACGATGTCCACGGGGCGGTAGCGGCGCAGTTCCACAGACTGGCTCTGGGCCAGTTTGGCCAGGTGGTTTACCAGGCGCATGTCGGATTCGATTTTTTCCCGGATACCGGGTTTGCGGATTTTCAGTACCACCTGATCGCCATTGAACAGGGTGGCGCGGTGCACCTGTGCCATGGAGGCGGTGCCCAGGGGGCTGGGATCGATGTAGCGGAACACTTCCTGGTGGGGTTTGCCCAGGGAGCCCTCTATCTGCGGAACCAGATTGTCCAGGGGCAGGGCAGTGTTCTCGTCCTGTAGTTTTTCGAATTCTTCAATCCATTCCGGGCCAAACAGGTCTACCCGGGTGGCCAGTATCTGGCCCATTTTAATAAAGGTGGGGCCCATTTCTTCCATGGCCCGCCGGGCGCGCTCCGGTGGGTGCAGCTGGAGGAACTCGTCGGGCATGTGGTAGCGCAGCAGTTTGCCGGCTTTTTCCATGCTTTCTGCCAGTCCCATGCGACGAATCATGTCGCCAAAACCGTACTTGATCATAATGTTGACGATTTCGTTGAGGCGTCTCAGGTCTTTTCCGGTTTTCAGTATGTCCATACTGCAGGCAATCCCGTTGGTTTATGGTGATCGGAAGGATCTGGTGATCAGGTTTTCTTTGCAAATCAGTTTATTGCAGGATTCGGCGGGTGTCGAATCCGCTAATGCCGGGAAATGGTCTAAAATATAATCAGTTGGTCCCCACCAGAGAATCCACTAATGAATCATCACCTGGATACCCTCAGTGCCCTGTCCGGAAGCGGTACTGTGAGCGAAAAACTGGCTGTACTGCACGATGCACTGCGTGAACAGCACCCCTTTATATCGCGGGTTGCGGTTGCGCTCCATGATCCGTCCACCGATACGGTGCGCACCTTTGCCTACAGCAGTGATAGCGAAAGCCCGCTTCAGGTTTACGAAGCGCGGTTGTCGGAATGCGGGTCGCTGGCGCAGGTTGCACAGCAGCGCTCCCCGCGGGTGGTGAATAACTTCTCTGAATTTGAAGACAGTGACCAAACCCATTCCCGCGCGCTGATCAATGCCGGCTTTCGTTCCAGTTACACCCTGCCCATGGTGTGGGAGGATCACTTTTTCGGGTTTGTATTTTTTAATTCAAAGCTGCCCGAGGTGTTTACCGAACGGGTGCTGGCGGATCTGGATGTGATTGCCCACATGGTCACCCTGATGGTATACAACGAACGATCCCGCGTGCGGACGCTGCTGGCTACCATCAAGTCGGCGCTGGATATTACTCATTCCCGCGATCCGGAAACCGGTACCCATATTGAGCGCATGTCCCGTTATGCGCGGATCATTGCCAGGGAAATGGCGAAGCAGCATGGGCTGGACGATGCGTTTGTGGAGCATGTGTATCTGTTTGCGCCGTTGCACGATATTGGCAAGATCCGGATTCCCGACAGTATTTTGTTAAAGGAAGGCAAGCTGACGGAGGAGGAATTCGAGGTGATGCGCACCCATTCCATGGAAGGCAAGGCATTGATCGAAAAACTGATTGAGAACTACGGTCTTGCCGGGGTGACCCATATTGGCATGCTGAAAAATATTGTGCTTTACCACCACGAAGCCATGGACGGTACCGGCTACCCCGATCAGCTGAAAGGTTCGGACATTCCGCTGGAATCCCGGGTGGTGACGGTGGCGGATATTTTTGATGCGCTCACCAGCAAACGCCCCTACAAGCAGGCGTGGAGCAATGATGAGGCCTTTGCCAAGCTGGACGCCATGGCGGGGGAAAAGGTGGATCCGGATTGTGTGGCGGCATTAAAGAAGCACCGCGATGAAATTGAGCGCATCCAGGCCCAGTATCAGGAAAATCCTTACGGATAAAGGGTAGCTGGTTCGATGCGGACAAGTCGGTTTAATCTTCTATGCCCTGAATGGAATCCACATCCAGTGACAGCTGGTCAAGAAATTCGTCTTTGCAATTCACAATAAAAAAGTGGTCGCCTTCAAAAGTCTGGAAATTCCGTATGTCGGTACTGGTGGATTTCCAGCCCTCCATTTCCTGAAGGTGCACGAAGTCATCGTTCAATCCCGCATAAATGAAAACAGGGGTATCCAGTTTGTCCGGTGACTGGATAATGGTTTCATTCAGGTGAAGATCACTGACAATGGTTTTGAGGTAGTATTCCAGGATTTCCGGTGATTCTGCGATGGCCAGCGGAATGCTGTTGACCGACTTCAGTTTTTCCAGAACCTCCTGATCGTTCATGTGGCGGAAACCATGGCGATCACTCAAATGCGGTGCCCTGCGCGCTGAAACAAACAAGGCTTGCGGGTTCAGTAACGGATTTTGAAGAGCCAGTTCATAACTTATCAGCGCACCGAAACTATGGCCGAAAAACATCACGGGCTTGTCCTGATAGTCTCTCAGTTCCTTTGCTAAAAGGCCGGCAAGTTCAGGGAAACTGTCGCATGGCGGTGTATTCGCCAGAACCCCCCGGCCCGGATAGGTGACACCCCACACTTCAGTGTCCGGCAAATATTGATACCAGTCCCGGAACAGGGTGGCGTCGCCGCCGGCACTGGGAAAACAGAATAAGCGATGGCTAGCTTCAGGGTTGGGATAGAAGCAGGTAAAGAGCTTGTTGGTGCTGTGTATCATTCCGGAAATGGTTGTCCGCGCAACAGGTTGAGTTTTCCAGTTTGCTTGATTTGGGATGAAAATCAAACGCTTTTCACCGAGAAGGCGTTTTCTTTGGGTGGCACGCAATCCTGTACCACTGGTCATAATTCTGAGCACGCTTTTATTGATGACCGGGTGACCCTAACCAGTGCTGACGGTAACAGTCCCGTTGCTGTATCCCTTGGGCAGGATTAGACATCGCCAGGTGATACCATGAACTGTCGATTGCTTACAGAGCCTTCGTTCCGTCCTTTCACTTCAATAGGGCTTGCTCACTAACCCCCAGAAGGACGATGCGGATCTGGCAGGCACGTTTCACGTGGTGTCGTTATGGAATGTCGGTGTCAGCGACCCTTATAGATACAATGGTGTTTTTAATGCGTTGAAAGCGGTAGTGCACCCTTACAACACAAAGACGTGGCTGGTGCCCTTAATTCTGAAACCGGTGAGCCGTGGCAGCCTGCTGAAGTTGATCACACCAAAAACACCACGGAGCTTGGTGATCGGGGTGACCGATAATGAGGAGGATGGCATCCTCGCATGCCTGATGATACTGACAGATCCGCGATTTGGAGAACTTAACCAACACTCATGTCTCGTTTTTATTATTTCCAGTTTTGATTGTTTATTGGTCAACATTGTCAAGACACTTAAATTTCTTTATTCCTGACAAAGGCCCATTATAGGATCATAATTCCTGAAACGGGCTTGTGCCGTTCTGCTTGCCCTTTCCCTGTTAAAAACCAAGCAGGGAGATCAATAAATAAACAGAAATTATTGGAGAGGGACAGCACAGTGAAAATCATCAACCGCATTGGGCGCAAGGTTTACTGGCGGACGTTTAAAGCCGATGACGGCATGCATATTGGAGGGTTAAAAAACGGCGATCTGGAAACCGGTGCAGAGGCGGAAGTCAGCATGGGACATGATCGGGTGCAAATGGAAATCAAGGAGCATGTCAGCGGCAGATTGGTACCAGGTTACGCAGAGGCAAGTCCATCCATGCTGCATCCACATCTGAATTATTCCCTAACAGGGGATTGGTGATCCTGGCGGAAACCGGTCGCCCTGTCACCATAGATAATAAAGTGAAAGCATTAATGAACCCTGGTGGCGTGCTGTCGGAACCTGGTGATGAATCTTTGTCGAAACCGGAAATCAGTCTGCATCATTTCCTTGGTACGGCGCTTGCGCTGGTGGATGGCCTTGTAGCCGGCTATGCGCAGAAAGGCTTGGTTCTTGTGGGCGGGAAAACCGGGGTGGGACTGGCCGGGGTAATCATGTCGATGTTTGAAAGCGCTCCCGAGCCACGGTTCCCTGATCTGGCCATGATCGCAGATACACTGAATGTGGTGCTGGATGAGCACGACGCCCATATATATCGCTCTCATATATTGGCTGCGGCCACCTGGTTTGACCGGTACGTTCGCAAAAGTGCGTCGCTCAGCCAGGAGACGGCCGCAGAGAATATGGAGATTGACCTGACCCCCTATCATCGTGCTCAGTTTCTGGATGAGTTGAATGATATTCTCGATGGCGTAACTGATTTCAAGGGTTCCATGGATATTCTGGAAAACAACCGTGATATCCGGAAATATGTGATTGCTGAATACATACTGGGTATCGGGTTAAGGCTTAATCTGGAGCGTATCAACCTGCTGGTCAAGCAGGAGCAGCAACCGCTGGATATTCACGATATCGAAACTGTTCAGCAGCTGGCCCGCCGTTACGATCAGACGCTCAAAGAAGCCGAAGAAGACTTTGTCGCCATGCGCGAGAAGATTTTTCATGATCACCCCCTGATAGATCCGAAATATATCATTGATGAGGGGCTTGATCAGGCGGTGAGGGTTTATGCGCGTCCCCAACCTGAGGTGGAAAAGCTGGTTAAAGGTATCAATATGAAATATCTGAAAGGCGACCGTTGGCTGATACGCAAAACCAGGCATAGTCTGAAGCTGCTGATCGAGGAGCTGGATCATTTTACCATTGGTGCAACTGCTTAGAGACAGGTGAGGGCGGTAACCTGAGTTATTATCCGGAGCCGTATCGCACGGTTGGCATTATTCGTGGAGGGGCTTCCTGGTTAATCTCTTTTTATATTTAATAAGCTTTTTTTATATTGGTATCAGCGTTATCAGATAATTCAAGTTGTCTGAAATCTGCTGCTTGCTTCTTGCCATTGCAACATAAACAGTATATTACCATAACCTCGATTCCACCTGCCGGGGAATCGATAAGCTGTTTGATAAGTGCATAAGTAAATCCAATATAACAATGGAAAATAAAACTAGAAAGGGAAGCTCCAATGAAAAAGGCTTGGTTAATACCACTGACGGTGTTGGCGCTGTCAGTGGTAGGCTGTAAATCCGTTAAAGAGACAGAACCTACATGGCGTCATCACCTGAACGAAGCAGACAGACCGTCATCCAGGATTATAACGTCCCATGCAGAAGGCGCGTTTCATTATCTCTATCGGGATGGCGACAATATGCGTTTTGAAACCTATGATGCTGCCGGTATTGTGATTGATGATGGGGGGCTGGGGCATCGTTCCGAAGCACCAAACCAGTTTGATCCGGAAACGGGTGATGGCTATAAAACCGTTATTACCGGGACTGGCCTGAAGTTGATTAAATATAATCCTGATTTTTCCAAAGCCTGGGAGGCTTCATTACCGGACCTGGCGATGCTCGAAGGGGATTATACGCCGCTGAGCTACGGATTTGGTCGTAATGGTTCAATGGTAGCCTTGCTGATCAATCGGATGCTTGTAACATTCAGCGGAAACGGTGGTCTGCTCGGGCAAAGGTTGCTCGAGGTGTCGGGGGGCGGCTCTGCCAGCTTGCTTGGCGTGAATCGAAATAATGAGTTAGTGGTGAGTGCGGCTGGAATCAAGGTTTATAATCAGGCGCTGGAAACGCTGCTCTCAGTTGACGGGATAACAGGTTACAGACCGGATGTGGCGGTGGTAACAGATGAGTATTTTATACTGCATCAGAATTACGGTTTTAACAGCTATTCATTGGTGAATGGCGACCTTGTCTGGAGTACCGGCCCCATAGGTTATATCTACGACAGGGTGATTGGTGACGGAATATATATTGTTCATCAGAATCCGGATAATGATCAACACCTCAGAATTTCCCGGTTTACATTAGATGGAAATAAGATCTGGAGTAAAGGTTTGCCAGGAATATATGATTTGGAGCCTGAAATTCAGATATCCGGTGATAAGGTGATGGTGACTTATTTTGAGCGTGTCTCCGCATTACCAACATTCACGGGCACTGGAAATACCAAAGATACTGATGCCTGGAGAGCAAAGCTGTTTGACGCCTCTGGCAAGGAAATACAGTCCGTTGTTATGGATCCAATGACCACTGTTTATGACTGTGGCGCGTTCGGTTGTTCAGGCGATATTGTCGAGGGTGGTACTGAGTCTCTGCGCGATGCCATTATCGGTGATGATCATATCTTTGTTTTGTCAGAGTTTGACTCGGCCGTGAACGGAAAGGGCAACCATGCAGAGCTGAGTGGTTCGCACCATGACTTGTCGGGTTATCAAAGATCCTCAGAATAGAGCATGAGGTTTTCAGTTCAACAGGGCTAATGGCCCAGCTTCTGAATAGTCTCAGCGTCCAGTGAAAAGCAGATTGAGAAAAGCTTCTTGCTGGTTGACCATAAAGAAATGGTCTTGATTGAAGGTCTGGAAATCTGTCGGGCCCATGCTGATGGGTTTCCAGCCTTATATTTCACTATACGGTGCCTTTATTGGCAATGCCCTTTACATGTACAAGGTGATGGATTCACGCTACGTGTCCGCGGCCAATTTCGCGATGATTTATCGCGTGCAGGATCTCAACCCTTGACTCTTGCCTTAACTCCAGGGTTTACACTAATTTCATAATGTTAACAGGACTCTGCTGAGACAAGGGGGTTGGAACAATGAAGATTGGTGAACTGGCAAAGCAATGTGATGTGTCTCTGGACACGGTGCGCCTATGGGCTTTTCGGCAATCATTGGGGCGCCTGCGCTGTTTCTGATGCTGACCGCCATCAACCTTCGCCGTTAAGCTTTGGCTTAACCACTTTACACCCCGTAACAATCCTTCACTTTCCTCTACAGAATTAAGGGCATTTGTGCTTGCCCGAGGGGATCTTAGCTTGTATCTTAATTGTCAGATTGTAGGACAGTAAGGCAGAAGACCGATAGGTCAGGTGTTTGTCCGCAATCGCTAATCATAAGAATTGAGGTATTGGCTTTATGTTTGGTTTTTTTGGAAGCGGCAAAAACCGGGTGCTCCGGATCAATGGCATGGAAGAGGCCATCGTTGTTGATAAAAAGGAAACAATTCTGAATGCCGCACTCCGGGAAGGGGTGCGCTTTCCGCACAGCTGCCGGGTGGGTGGCTGTGCCACCTGCAAATGCAGGCTGGTGTCGGGCAAGGTGAAGGAGCTGACCGAATCAGCGTACATTCTGGAGGAAGAGGATCTGGCAGCGGGCTATATCCTTGCCTGTCAGGCGGTGCCCAAAACCGATGTGGAAATTCAGGTGGACAACCTGGACCGGAACGGCACCGCCCATAAGGTATTGAAAACCGCCGGGGTAATCAGCAACGGCCGTAAACTTACCCATGATATTGCCGCGTTAACCATTGAGCTGGAAACGCCTCTGACATTCGCAGCGGGTCAGTACGCGCTGTTGTCCGTTCCGGGACTGATTGATGAGGCGCGGAGCTATTCCTTTGCCACTGCGCCTGCCGTGGGGGGCAATCAACAGATTGAATTCTACATCCGTCAGGTGCCCGGTGGTGAAATGTCTACCTGGGCCCAGGGCACCGGTCTGAAAGGCAAGAATGTGATGGTGGAAGGGCCCTTCGGCGACTTTTATCTTCGTGATGGCAGTAGTCCGCTGTTGTGCATTGCCGGCGGCAGCGGACTCGCCCCGGTGAAATCCCTGCTGGAAGATGCTCTCAATTACAAGTGCACCCGCGATGTGGTGTTCCTTTTCGGCGCCCGGACCCGTAAGGATCTTTATTGCCTGGATGAGATTCGCCGCCTGGAAACAGAGTGGGCCGGCAAGCTGACGTTTGTACCGGTGTTGTCGGAAGAACCGGCCGACAGTCACTGGGAAGGCAGGCGCGGGCTGGTAACCAGTTTTATAAAAGACTATCTCGACGACGGCGCACAGGCTTATATGTGTGGTCCGCCCCCCATGCTGGACGCTGCGGAGGTTGAACTGCTCAACCTGGGCATGTCCGACGACCGCATTTTCAGTGACAAGTTTCTGGACAAATCATTTACCAAAACTGCTTAACAATTTTTCAATGCAATAGAAGTTATCGAGGTAAGGGCTATGTTGAATTATCTGAAGTTCTTTTTGTTTCATGCCATCGGCCTGGGGAGTGCGCTGTGTTTTATCCTGGGTGCCGAGTGGATGACCTATGGATTTCTGATCCTGTTTTTCGGTTATATTTTTGTGGACGCTACCTTGGGGGACGATACTTCAGTTCCCACTTTCAAACATCCGGAAGTACTGACCTGGCAGTTATGGATGGCGTTGCCACTGCTGGCGTTTATTTGTTTTGTCTGTGTTTGGCAGGTGAGCAGTGGTGATCCGCTGGGATTTGGTGCCCTGGTGCAGCAGTTCACCGGTTACGATATGTTTGCTGCACGGGAGGCCACCACGACTTTGCAGTACACCTTTGGCGTGCTCATGTGCGGCCTGATGATCGGTATGGTGGGTACCATTACCGGTCATGAGCTGACACATCGCACCTGGGATCCTGTCTCCATGTTTGTTGGCCGCTGGTTGCTGGCTTTCAGCTTTGACAGCAATTTTTCCATTGAGCATGTGTATGGGCACCATCGTTATGTAAGCACCGTGAACGATCCCGCCACAGCCCCCCGCGGCCGGAATGTTTATGCACACGTTCTGATCTCGACCATTCGCGGTAATATCAGTGCCTGGAACATCGAGAAAGAACGTTTGCGTAAAAAGCGCCAGCCTTTAATTTCATGGCACAATGTGGCCATACGCGGCTATCTGATGAGTGCGGTATTACTGGTGGCGGCTTACCTGATGGGCGGCTGGACTGCGCTGCTGTTCTTCATCGCCTGTGGCCTGTGGGGCAAGTCCCTGCTGGAGATCGTGAATTACATGGAGCACTACGGCATGGTGCGCAGGCCGGAAACGCCGGTGCAGCCCCGTCATTCCTGGAACTCCAACAAGCGCCTGAGTTCCTGGACCATGTTCAATCTGACACGTCACTCCCATCATCACGCCCAGGGTGAGGTGCCTTACCATGAGCTGCGCCCCTACAAAGATGCGCCCATGATGCTGAACGGGTATTTGGCCACCATTGCGATTGCTCTGATACCACCCTTGTGGCACAAACTGATGATTCCCAAAGTGCTGGAGTGGGATGATAAATTTGCCTCAACGGAAGAACTCGCGCTGGCAACAGAGGCCAACCGCAAGAGTGGTTTGAAGGGGCTTCAGGAAGTCTCCTATCAGGATGTTCAGGCAGTCTGAGCCAACTTTGTTAATGGCTCCCAATCCAGTGACGGGCACTTCGGTGCCCGTCTTTCGTTTAGGCGCTGACAATATCAGGAAACAATATGTCAATTGATCGGTTGCAGTTTTAGCGGTAGCTTGCAATTAATCAGGGCCAATTCACAGGTAGTATAATGAACATACCCATAGTTGCCGGAATCATGTTGATGTTATTTGGTGTGTATCTGCTTCTCGGGGCCATAAACAATTATAAAAAGGCCAGCGCAAGCCTGACATGGCCATCGGTGAAAGGAAAACTGCGCAAGGTGGAGCTTTGGGGAACGCGCAACGTGGACGGGGATATGAAAGCCTCGGAGCGGCTTGATGTGACCTACGAATACGACGTATCAGGTCATGAATACGCCGGTAATACGGTGGCGTTTTATACCCTCATGTATCCTGAAACAACAGACTTTGCGAATAAGTTTGCGGTCGATAGCGAAGTGGATGTGTACTACAACCCGGACAAGCCGGATGAAGCGGTACTTGTGACCGGGCTGCGGGAAGACCGAAAGCGCTACAGCGATGTGATTTTATCAGGCGCCGCCGTTGGCGTTGGTTTTATTATTGCGGTTTCAGGGTGGGCAGGGTTTATCGGGTAGCCTGAACCCACAGGGCTACCCGAAAAAAGTGCTGTTACTGGCGGCCCCTGTCGATGCATTCGTGCAAAGACACAATGGCGTATTGATTGCTTTTGATCAGCTTGATCATTTCATCCAGCACTTCAACCATAATGTTGCTTGCATCATGCAAGTCGATAATAAAGGAATCGGTTTCCGGTGAGCCGGCTTCAATAGCAGACCTCACCATGCCCAGCACCTGCTCAGATGTCCAGTTGGATCTGTAATCCAGGGGGTCCAGGTTCCAGGAGGCAATACCCTGATCGAGATCCCAGATTCCAATCGCACGTTTTGCGTCGATGGCGCCATGAGGGGCGCGCACAAACCTGGGTACTACGCCCAGTTTGTCCCAGATGATCTGATTGGTATTGTCCACCTGCTCAATCACCTGGCTGACAGTCAGGTTCATGAAGTTGGTATGGTCCCAGCCATGGTTTTCAATGTAGTGACCTGCCTGAACCGCCTGCACTGCTCTGGCAACGTGGTAATCATAAGTCAGTTTTTTACCCAGAATAAAAAAGCTCGCGGTAACCTGGTTTGCAGCGAGAATGTCCAGAATCTGAGGGAAGTTGGCGGAGGGGCCGTCGTCGAAGGTGAGGGCAACCATTCCGGGTTGGTAACAGGTCATGAACAGTGGTGCCAGGCGATAATCCGGTTTTGGATAACCGGCGCTGTATGCGTTCGTTGCCCCAAAAAAGAATACCCATAGCATTAACATGCACTGCAGGAATTTCATTGTTATCAGTCCTTTATTTACTTTCCAGAATGGCGTTACTTGCCCCCGATCAGTACAGCATTGTATATCTTCTGTCCGTTAATTCCAGTCAAAATCCCGTCAATAACTGACAACGGCCATGAGAGGTGCAAAAGGTAAACTAAAGGTATAGGTAATGTGGCGTTATGGCTTAACCCAGCAAACGCTCAATCAGGGAATCCTGTTGATAACGATACTCGTGGGGCCAGATGTTGAAGCTGCCGGCAGGATAGGATTTTTTGATTTCAATGGGGCTGCCAACGCTTTTGCCTTCGGCGAGAGACTGGTTGAGTGAGTAGATATCAAGAAATGCGGGTTTTTTGCGGCGCTGTTTATTGGCATCAGTCACAATCATAATGTTGGGCTGC
>JAWVYU010000091.1:0-14838 GCA_033722575.1 Ketobacteraceae bacterium
CTACAACGTCAAAGTGCGTGTAAAGGCTGACAACTCAGATGTTGATCTGGCCAACGTCAAGATGGCGATGAACCCTTTCTGTGAAATCGCTGTTGAAGAAGCGGTTCGTCTGAAAGAGAAGGGTGTTGCTAACGAAATTGTCGCCGTATCGATCGGCCCCAAGGAAGCTCAAGAGCAGATTCGTACCGCACTGGCACTGGGTGCTGACCGCGGTATCCTGGTTGAGTCCCAGGATAAAGTTGAGCCTCTGGGAGTTGCCAAGCTGCTCAAAGCCATTGTTGATGAAGAGAAGCCCGACCTGATCATTCTGGGCAAACAGGCAATCGACGGTGATAACAACCAGACCGGCCAGATGCTGGCGGCACTGATGGGTGCAGGCCAGGGCACGTTTGCCTCTGAAGTCAACGTTGCAGACGGCAAAGTCAAAGTGACCCGTGAAATTGATGGCGGTTTGCAGACTGTGGAACTGACACTGCCGGCGGTGGTGACTTCTGACCTGCGTCTGAACGAACCTCGTTACGCTTCTTTGCCCAACATCATGAAAGCGAAGAAAAAGCCTCTGGATACCAAAACCCCCGGCGACCTGGGTGTAGATGTTGCTGCGCGCACTGAGCTGGTCAAGGTAGAGCCTCCCGCCGAGCGTCAGGCTGGTGTTAAAGTGGAGTCCGTTGCCGAGCTGGTGGATAAACTGAAAAACGAAGCGAAGGTACTGTAAATGAGCATATTAGTATACGCAGAACACGATAATGCAAATTTAAATGGTGCCACCTTGAATACCGTCGCTGCGGCTCAGGCAATTGGTGGTGATATCACGGTACTGGTGGCAGGTTCAGGCTGCGGTGCCGTGGGCGAAGAAGCTGCCAAGGTAGCTGGCGTTTCCAAGGTGCTGGTTGCGGACAACGAAGCCTACGCCCATCAGCTGGCTGAAAATATCGGTGATCTGGTGGCTGAAGTGGCTGCCGATTATGAGTACATCCTGGCGCCTGCAACCACGACTGGCAAGAACATCTAGCCACGGGTTGCTGCACTGCTGGACGTGCAGATGATTTCCGACATTTCCGGTGTGGAAAGTGGCGACACCTTTCAGCGTCCCATTTATGCCGGTAACGCCATTGCAACAGTAAAAACCTCTGACGCGAAAAAGGTGATCACTGTGCGTACCACCTCTTTCGACGCGGTGGCTGCTGAAGGCGGTTCCGCTTCTGTAGAGTCTGTGGACACAGCCAAGGACGCCGGTGTTTCCTCCTTCGTAGGCGAAGAGCTGGCTCAATCCGACCGTCCGGATCTGACCGCCGCCAGCATCGTTATCTCCGGTGGTCGTGGTATGCAGAACGGCGAGAACTTTGAAATGCTTTATAAAGTGGCCGACAAGCTTGGCGCGGCAGTGGGCGCATCCCGTGCGGCAGTTGACGCCGGTTTCGTACCCAACGACATGCAGGTTGGTCAAACCGGTAAGATTGTTGCTCCAAGCCTGTATATTGCTGTTGGTATTTCCGGCGCTATCCAGCACCTTGCCGGTATGAAAGACAGTAAAGTGATTGTTGCCATTAACAAGGATGAGGAAGCACCCATATTCCAGGTTGCTGACTACGGCCTTGTGGCAGATCTTTTTGAAGCGGTGCCTGAGCTGGAAAAAGCTCTCTAAGCACACGCAAAGCGCTTTAGGAAAAAACCCGGCCTGGACCGGGTTTTTTTCTGTCCAAAAAAAGATAAGATACCGGGACTGGAAAGGTATTAATAACAATAAGGATTTGTTTCCCCTGTATGTTTATGGTCAGAGTGAAGCTGGCGTTGTTGCTGGCGTTAGGTTCTTTTGTTTCTTCCAATGTGGGTGCGGTGGATCTGGATGGGGTGTATCTTGGGGGCGGTACCCAGACATCAATCGCAGAACTCCAGTATGGTGACTGGCTGGCGGATGACGATGAGTACGGCACGGGTGGCGGCTTTAACCTGTTTGCAGGGTATCGCATTGTTGACAATATCGCGCTGGAACTGGAAGGACGCTACTGGGGTATTGGTGCCGATGGTACCTCCAGCCATGAAGGTGATCTCAGGGGCAATGTGTCGGCGGGCTTCAAGTTTTCCATCCCGGTTTCCCGGTGGCTTGATCTGAATGCCAGTTTTGGTTTAACTCACTGGTTTATCAAGGATTATGACAGAGAAGAAGGCCGTGATAACGGCATCATCGGTTTCCCCGGCCAGCTCGAGACCCACGATTCCGGAGCCTATTACGGTCTGGGGGCTTCCGGCTATGTGAACAATGCGCTGGAGCTGGGCTTCCGTTACGAAATGCATTCAGCCTTTGTCACTCAGGTTGAAAGTTACAATTTTTATGCGGCTTACCATTTTGGTGAGATTCGTCGTTCCGCACCCCACAGTATTTTCTCCCGTCTTTATGTAAGTTTTAACGCCGCTCAGTTTTCTCGTGGTGGCTACGCTGAGAATGTTGGCATCGGCAGCTTCCTGTCAGTGTCCGATGACGTCGCCTTTTACTTGCAGCAGATTCCCAGCTACGAAGGCGATTATGTCTACGGTGGGGGTGGTGATACTGACGGCTATTATTTCTTTGTTGGTTATCAGATGAACCCCTGGGTCAGTCTTGAGATTGGCGCAATGGATTTCGGTGACTATGAACTGAACCTTGGCACCCTGCGGGATGCCAATGGTGTGGAATACGTTATCAATGAGCCACTGGTGGACGCCAGCATGACCGGCACCCTGTTCGGGTTCAGGGCATTGGCTTACCGCGCCAGTTTCGGGCTGAATATCTATACCCGGTTTGGTGTTAACCACGTGGAAGCCGATATCGATCGTAGTTACCTGTCGCTGGAGTTTGATGAAGGTGTCAGCAGCACTTTCACCGCCCCCTATTACGGGGCCGGCATTGGCTATCAGGTATCGGATTCAATCGGTATTTCGCTGGATTATATCGTCTTCGAGCTGGACGACGCCGTGGTTAATGCCCGCAGTCGGAGTATAGGGCTTGGCATAAGTGTGGCATTCGGTGGTGAATCCCGCGGGGCAACCAATGTCCGGGAATCCAGTGTTTTTACGGATTACGCCACGGAAGACGACAAGCCGGCACCCCACAGCATGGACAGAACAACCGCTTGTGATGAACGTTACAGGCGCCTGTTTTTTGCCTGTGACAATGATGAGCAGGGCAACAACGGCAACTGATTGAATTCAACAAACGGGAGAGGGAAAGCAGATGACGGCGAGCTTGGGTTACATACTACGCTGTATAGTCTGTATCGTTTTCCCTCTCTTTGTGTATGCCTGTGGTGGTTCCGGCAGGACCGATACCACAGAGCCAGCGCCTCCTGCATCATTAGCGGACTCAACGGACTCATCAGACCAAAAGGCATCAGATGACGAAGGCGCTGCCAGGCGCCATCAGACGGGCCAGGTGTATGTGCAGTTCGGCCCGGAATTTCCGTCGCGCCCCGCCCGTCGGGTGGTCGAGCTGTTAAATCAGACACTGCCCCATGATGTTAGACTCTTGTCAGAACAGGCACTACCGGACCCGGACGGCATTTACCTGTTGTTGGGCAACACTGCGCTGGCGCAGCACTACTGGCCCGGCGGTACCGGCCTGACGGAGCCGGAAAGTTACCTTATCCGCTCCACGCAAGGCCCTGATGGGCAGCGTTTGTTCTGGGCGGCAGGCCTGCCCGGTGGTTCCGCTTCCCTGTTACCCGATACCAATATCGGTCACCTTTATGCCGCCTATCACCTGCTGGAGCTTGCCGGATTTCATTTTCTGCACCCCCTTGAGCCTGTGACTCCGTCACATATAGATTGGCCGGAAACCATAGAAATCAATGAAGCTCCCCGCTGGCCCATCAGAACCTGGCATTTGCATACCCAGCATCCGCTGGAGCTGACCCATGTGCTGAACGGCTGGGGCCCTGAAGGGGTGGATGATGTGCAGGGGTGGGAGGCACTGCTTGCCGAGTGGGACCTGTTTCTTGAGTGGGCTGTTGCCAATAAGCAGAACCGTGTGGAATGGTTTCTGCTAATGGCGGATTCCTGGCAGGCGTTTGCGGATTCTGCCGAGCGCCAGTCGCGATTGCACCGACTGGTGGACATGGCCCATCAATGGGGGCTGGCTGTGGGGATAGATGCACCCATTGCATTCAAGCAACAGCACGCCTGGACCATGCTGAGAGAGAAAGGCAATGAAACAGCGCAGATCCAGCAGGCGATAGACTGGCTGAATCAGGCCGGCTTCGATTATTTTGAAGTGGAGGCGGGGTTCAGTGAATTCACCCATCCCAGCGATTTCCAGATGATTGCCTGGATGGACGAAGTGGCCCGTTACGCCGATGAAACCTACGGTAAACCCGCTTATGTGAAGGTCCACTGCACCCGGAGTCAGTACGCCAGCTCCTTTGTGGACCCGGAAACCGGCGAAGCCCTCAATTTTAATTTCCTGCCGTATTATGCGGATTCCCGTATGGGTGTGTTGCCTCACACGGTGCAATATTATGACCTGGAAGGTCCCGCGTTTACCTACGACAACGAAAGCTTTGCCTTTATGCGCCGTTACATGCAGCTTGAGGCCGGCCGCCGGGAGGTGCTTTACTACCCGGAAACCGCTTACTGGGTAAGCTATGACATTGATGTGCCCCTGTTTCTGCCGGTGTATATGGACCGCCGTCTGTACGATCTGCGCCTGATTGCCTCTGATGAAGAGCAGGGCCGCATGGGGCGCGGTGAGTACGCCGGATCCCGCATACAGGGGCAGGTTAATTTCTCCAGTGGCTGGGAGTGGGGTTACTGGATGAATGATGTGGTCACGGCCCGGGCAGCCTGGAACCCGCTGCTCCATGTGCCCGATCAGACTGCCGCATTGGCATTGGCTCTGCAACCTGTAGTGGCGCCCCTGGGTGACGCTTCCCGGGAAGCCGCTGCTGTGTTGATTGACTGGATTGATGCGCAGAACCGCCTGTTTATTCACGGTGAGGTGGGGGGCATTCGGCCTGAAACCCCTTATCTTCGCACTGCACAGGCTTATCTGCAGGGCTGGGAAGCCTGGGATGATGTGAACAAAACCATTGGCATGCTGGAAACCCAGCCCCGTAAAATGGGCATGCTGGATATGCTGAATCCGCTGGCGCCCCGCAAAAACAAGGTGGATTACGATACCGTGTTGCGCCCGCTGCTGGAGGCCACCGCCACCGAGCTGGCCCGGCTGTATGGGCGCTTTACCGAACTGGAGAGCCGTGTGCATTCCGATGGACTGGCGTTGTATGAAGAAATACGGGATGCCATGGAAATCACAGTTCGCCGTGCAGAGCAGGTATTCCATCTTTACGAGACCGCTGCGAATATCCACCCGGTGATTCTTAATGCCGACAAGACCCAGGCCAATATCCACCTTAACAAGGCCCGCCGTGCCCTGGACCGGGCCGTGGAGGTTGTGGGTCAAAGAGAACCCCGTTACCGTGTGGATGCGGAACGTATCGCCGGTTGGAACTACAACCCCACAGCCTATCATTTCGGCTACCTGTGGTCGGTGCGCAGTCTGCATTACTGGTGGCGCGACGAGGGCAAGATAGTGGATCGCCCAACCAGTCCGGGTTACCTGAATATTATGGATCCCGTGGACATTGCCAATGGCGAGGGCGAATGGGTGGAATGGATATTCAACCTGACCAGTCTGCGGGACTGGTTAACAAGTCTGCTGGGGGAGCAGAGCTATTTCAGTGAACTGTTTTATGAGCCGGACACTGAACCCCGCTACCCCCAGGATGATCTGCGTTCCCGTCCCCACTGGTATGTTCCCCTCTCCGAATAAAGCCATACCTGAGTGAAGGATTTGGCATTTTTGGTCAATAAAACCTGAGCACTGCGGTCATTCAGCTGCGTTTTCTCCCGTTATACACTGGTTTAAAAGGTGCCGGTTGCTGACTCTGCTCACGCTGGCCAGACCAGAGGGGAATACCATGGCTCCAGTACAGCATGAAATTGCAGCAAGCCTGCAGCCGCTGTCGCGTCGCAGGCTTCTTAAAACCTGCGTTGCTGCCGGGGCCGGAGCATTGGCATTTGGCTCCCTGGGCTGCAGTGAACCTGCACAGCAAAACGCTACCCATCTCAATCCGGACACGGCTGCAGTATTCACAGGTCTGTCCCGCGTGATGTTTCCTCCCAATGAGCAGCTGTTTTCCGTGGATAATGTGGCGATAACAGAGCCTGTCAGTCATTTACTGGGTTTGCTGGATCCGGCAGTCCGCAAGGATCTGACCACTGCAGTCAGCTTGTTCGACTACGGCGCGATTGTGCTTGGCTGGCATTTTTCCCGGTTTTCCCGTCTGGATCAGGAGGCCGCATCGCGCTATGTGCACCGCTGGCAGAACGGCAACCAGCTGCAGCGGGGAATCATTACCACGCTGAAGAAACTGGTGTATACCGCCTACTGGAAAGACCCCCGAACCTGGGAGGCAGTGGGCTTTGATGGTCCGGTTTCCGATAAATGGGGGCTGGAGAAACTGGGGAACGCGCCTGTTCCCTCAGAAGCCCCGGGCCATAGTCAGGGAGTCCAGCATCATGGATAGAATCCAGACCGGACATGTCGCCGGCGTTCAGAACGACCCGGATCGTCTGAAGGTGATAACGGGGGCAGATATGGCGCCGGGGGAACATACCCTGACAGCCGATGCAGTGGTTATCGGCTCTGGTGCCGGTGGTGCGGTAATGGCCTATGAGCTGGCCCGCGCCGGTAAAAAGGTGGTGATACTCGAGGCGGGGGATTATGTGCCTTCCCGTGAGTTTAACGAAGAACTGCCGGCCATGCTGGAAGCGCTCTATGCCGACCATGGCATGCAAACCAACAGAGACGGCGACCTGACCATACTTCAGGGCCAGTGTGTTGGTGGCTCGACAGTCGTTAATGGCTGTGTTGCTTTCCGGGTGCCGGATTTTATTCTGGATGAATGGGCCAGAGATCATGGTCTCGACGGGATCAACCGAACCCTTCTGGATGCCTATTACGAAAAGATTGAACAGTATCTTTCCGTTCATGAAAACCATCCCCATGAAATCAATGCCAACAGCCGCAAGTTACAGCAGGGCGCGGAGAAACTGGGCTGGTCAGTCAAACCCCTGCAGCGCAACGTCAAACAGTGCGGCCTGACGGGTCATTGCCTGGCGGGCTGCAAAACAGATCGCAAGCAATCCATGTTGGTGACCTATCTGCCTTGGGCGCTGCAATCGGGGGCCACCCTGTATGCCAACAGCCGGGTCAACCGGATTCTGGCAGACGGGAATCGGGCAACCGGTGTCACTGCAGAAACCTTCCATCCCCAAACCCGCGAGAAAGTGGCGGATATCACCGTCCGGGCACCGGTGGTTGTGGTTGCCGCAGGCGCGGTTCAGAGCCCGTTACTTTTTTTGCAGTCCGGTCTGGCCAATCGCAGTGGTATGGTGGGCAGAAATTTTGCCTGCCATCCATCCCTGATGGTGGCGGCGGATTTCGGAGAACCCGTGCATATCTGGCGGGGTGCCATGCTGGGAAATTATGTTAACGAGTTTGAACACCCGGAAAAGGGTGGCTTTGTGCTGGAAGGGGGCGGGGCAGGGCCGCTGGAACTCAGCGCGGCCTGCGATGTGGGGACCGGCAAACCCTATGTGGATTTTATTGCCAATGCCAGAAACTACGCATCCTGTGTCACCCTGATCCATGATCACAATGTGGGCCGGGTAAGTCTGGAAAATGGCAGGAAAGTCATCGATTACCGTATCAGTGATCAGGACTTTCCCAGCATGATTGCCGCTATCAAGGCAGCGGCACGCATTTATTTCGCCGCGGGGGCAAAACGGGTGTTTCTGCCAACGGTTCAATCAGTCTGGCTGGACCCGGATGATGATATTGATAAGCGACTGGATGCGATTCAGAATGAGCCCTTCACGTTTCGTATGGTGTCCTACCATCCGCAAGGCACGCTGAGAATGGGCAACAGCCCGGATCATTCGGTAGTATCTGCCACCGGAGAAACCCACGATGTGAAAGGGCTGTTCGTAGCCGATGCCAGCCTGTTTCCCACCTCCGTGCTGGTCAATCCGCAAATGACCGTGTACGCCATGTCGAACTATATTGCCGACAGGATTCTGCAGGATCACGCCCGGTATTTCACCGGGGCCGCCTGAACCGGGGCGGCCCTGAAAATTGTCCGGCGATCAATGTTATACTCTGGTTAACTATCTGCTGACTGAGTGTTTTTCATTGATGCTATGAGCTATCCGATCCGCTACAAAATCAAACCCTCCAACCCCTATGCCCACCTGTATACGGTAACGCTGGAAATTGACCATCCGGATCCCGAGGGGCAATTGCTGCGTATGCCGGCCTGGATACCCGGCAGCTATATGTTGCGGGAATTCGCCAAGAATGTGGTGGAAATCCGGGCCAAAACCCGGACTGGCCCGTTAACAGTGCGCAAGGTGGACAAGAGCACCTGGAAACTGGATGGGGCAGAGGGCCCGGTCTGCGTCACCTACTCGGTGTATGCGTGGGATGAATCCGTGCGCTCTGCCCACCTGGATCAGACGCATGCCTACTTCAATGGCACCAGTGTCTTCATGGAGGTGGTGGGTCAGGCGGAATCCCCCTGTGGCGTGGAAATCCAGAATGCGGATATAGCGGAAGCCGCCCGCTGGCGCGTGGCAACCACCTTGCAGGAGGACGGCGCTGAACGCTACGGGTTCGGACAGTATCGTGCCGGGGATTACGAGGATCTGGTGGATCACCCCGTAGAGATCGCCGATTTCACCCTGGGAACCTTTGAAGCCTGTGGTATACCGCACGAGCTGGTGATAACCGGCAAACACTACGCCGATGTGGAGCGCATCTGCAATGACCTGAAACCCATCTGCGAGCACCATATCCGCTTTTTTGGGGAGCCCGCGCCCATGAGCCGCTACCTGTTTCTGACCTGGGTGGTGGGGGATGGCTACGGCGGCCTTGAGCATCGTTCGTCCACCAGTCTGATCTGCAAGCGGGATGACCTGCCCAACAAGAATACCGGCCCGGATATCAGCGAGGATTATCAGAATTTTCTGGGTTTATGCAGCCATGAATATTTTCATACCTGGAACGTAAAGCGAATCCGGCCCGCGGTATTTATTCCCTATAACCTGAGCACAGAAACCCATACTGACCTGCTGTGGGCGTTTGAGGGTATCACCTCCTACTACGATGACCTGGGCGTATACCGGGCTGGCCTTATCAGCGAAGAACAGTTCCTGAATTTTCTGGCGAAAACCTATACCCGTGTATTTCGTGGTGCAGGCCGGCTGATTCAGTCCTGTGCGGAATCCAGTTTTGATACCTGGACCAAGTTCTACAAGCAGGATGAGAATGCCATTAATGCCATTGTCAGTTATTACACCAAAGGCTCCCTGGCCATTCTGGCCATGGATTTGAAGCTGAGGGAGCTGACCGGCCACCAGCGCAGCTTTGACGATGTGATGGCGCGGTTGTGGCAAGACTATCAGGATCAGACCCGGGATGGCGGCAAGCCGCGGGGGGTTCGTGAAGGGGATATTGAAAACATTATCGTATCACTGCTGGAAACCGATCAACAGAAGGGCGCCATGTCGGCCCTGATACAGCAACTGTTGTACGGAACGGAAGATGTGGATTTCGGGCCGCTGTTTGCCTCGGTGGGCCTGTCGCTGAAGGAAAGGCCCCGTTCACGATGGACGGATAGCGGAGGCAAACCCCCGGGCGACAAGGATCAGATCACACCCTGGACGGGAGCGATGTTCACCCCTGACCCGTCAGGTGCAAAAATCCTTAACGTGGCAACCGGCAAAGCGGCGAGTCTGGCGGGGCTGTCCGCCGGTGATGTCATTGTGGCGGTTGATGGTATCAAAGCCAGCGCGGATCGTATTGAAACACTGTTTCAGCCCTTTGCCGAAGGGGACGAGGTAAAGGTCCATGCCTTCAGGAAAGACCTTCTGATGGAGTTCACTCTTACGGTGGACCGGGCGCCAGATGATACGGTTTATTTTGTGGTGGAAGACGAAAACAAACTGAAAGCCTGGCTGAAAGGTGTTAGCTGATTATTGTTCAGCCGATGCTTTTTTTTCGTCTGGTGGCGTTACCATCGGCGGCATGATCAGCTGCGGATCCAGCCTTACATCGTACCAGTTAATCCGCCAATCCAGATGGGGGCCGGTGGCGCGTCCGCCGGCGCCTACCCTGGCTACGGGATCACCCTGACTGACTTTATCGCCTTTTTTTACCAGCACTTCGCTGAGATGGATAAAGGTGGATGATATGCCGTAGCCGTGGTCCATGATCAGGGTGCCGCCGGAATAAAACATATCGGGATGGGCCAGAGTTACCACGCCATCTGCCGGGGCGTATACCAGTGTGCCTTCGGGTGCGGCAATATCAAGCCCGTAGTGGGGCCGTCGCGGTTCGCCATTGTAATACCGCTGGCTGCCATAAAATCCGGTCAGAGGGCCAATCAGCGGCCATTGGAAACGCTGCAGAAAATAGGTCAGATCAGAGTCGGTGGCGCGTGCCTGTTTTACCTGAGCAGTTTCCTTGCGAATGCGTGCCAGGGATTCCTTGCTGGGCGTGACAGTGCGCTGTGGCACACCTTCCACCTTTTGGATATTGTATTTTCGCTGCGCCACCCGCAGGGTTTCCTTTATGGGCTTCCTGCCGGGTTCTTTAACCTCCAGGGTCGCGGTGGCGGGCGCATCCCGCCCAAAACCGAAAACAAAATCACCTTCCGGGGTGATGCGAAGCGGTTTGCCATCCACTGACACGGCCGCGCCCGGCACGGTTTTCCCCAGCAGCATGCCGCCCTGAACAAATTTTCCGGACAGGGTGGTATTTCCCAGCTGAAGTGTACGGATACTGACATCATCAGGTTCCACCAGGGTTGCGTCCGCCATTGCTGTTGAACATAACACGAGTAAAAGCAGCAAAACCGGGAATAACCGGCGAACAGCAAAGCTGTGGTAAAGGAATGAAACTGGGGCGAACCTGTTTTCTGTTATCTCTGCTTTTATCATTAACCGACATCTCTCAACGCATTTCTGCAGTTGCTGTTTCATCATTGGTACCTGCTACACGGTAACCTTTAGTCTGTGATAAATCCACTGTGTTCAATAACTAACATAAATGTCTTGCGGTATTTTGTCATTACTCTGTGACCGGGAAATAGCCCGTGGTCAGTGATTTCCGGTCATGGAACTGGAGAGTTCTTGCTGGCCTGCCTATGATAGGAAAAACAGCATCCAGAAGAGGCTTTGTCATGAGTGCATCCCGGGCCCGGTCAGACGTTCCGCCTGCTTCCGGGGAAGCGCTGAAAAAAATGCCCGCGGATAGCAGCCTGAAAAGCGTATTGATTTACACTTACGGCTTCTATAACGATATCCGGGCCACCTGCGAGCAAATCTGCGAGCGCCACGGTGAGGTAGCCCAGACCGGTTTCGGTGTGATGAAAGTCACCAACCTGTTCGGCCCGGATGCGAATCAGTGGGTGTTGCAGAACCGTGACGGGATTTTCTCCAGCTACCATGGCTGGCGATGGATCCTGGACCGGGTGTTTCCGGGCGCCATTATGTCCATGGATGGTGATCAGCACCGGTTTCAGCGCCGCATCATGCAGCAGGCTTTTAAAAAACCGGCCCTGGAAAGCTATATGGACCAGATGCAGCCGGAGATTGCCCGGGGGCTGGTAACCTGGCATCAGCAGCGGGATTTTGCTTTCTATGACCACATCAAAACCCTGACACTGGATCTGGCCGCCTCGGTATTCATGGGGATGGCGTTGGGTGAAAAAACCGATGCCATGAATCAGGCCTTTGTGGATACGGTGGAGGCTTCCATTGCTCCGGTTCGCTGGCCCCTTCCCGGCACGTCCATGGCGAAAGGCGTGAAGGGCAGGGAATATCTGGTGGAGCTTTTCAACAGCATGCTGCCAGAGAAAAAGGCCCGGACCACGCCTGATTTTTTCAGTCAGTTTTGTCATGCGGAAACCGAGGAGGGCAGTCGGTTCACCGATCAGGAAATTATCGATCACATGATATTTCTGATGATGGCGGCGCATGACACCACCACCAGTACCCTCACCACCATGGTGTATGCGCTGGCGAAGCATCCGGAATGGCAGGACAGGGCGCGCAGGGAAGTGCTCGCACTGAATCAACGTTTTCTTGCCTTTGAAGATCTTGAAAGGCTGCAGGTTCTTGACTGGATTATGAAAGAAGCCCTGCGGATGTACCCGCCGTTGCCCACCATGCCGCGCATGGTGATGGCGGACACCAGTTTCCGTGGATATTATCTGCCAAAGGATTCGCTGGTGAGCATTTCTCCGATTCATACCCATTACATGAAAACCCTGTGGAGTCATCCGGAACACTTTGATCCGTTGCGCTTCTCACCGGGCAGGGAAGAGCACAAACACCATCAGTTTGCCTGGATTCCCTTTGGTGGTGGCCCTCACATGTGCATTGGCCAGCACTTCGCATCGATTCAGGTAAAATGCATTATGAACCAGCTTTTGAAGCTGTACTGGTGGGATGTGGAGCCGGGTTATGAAATGCCTTACCAGCTGGTGCCCATTGCCAAGCCAAAAGACGGATTACCTGTTAATCTGCATCATTTGTGAGCTTCGGGTTCAACCAAAAACCGTTGCCTTGAACTCTTCAGCGGGCATGGGCTTACCGAACAGGAATCCCTGGCAGTAGTCACAACCTGTGCTTTGCAGGTAGTCCAGTTGTTCTTCGGTTTCAACTCCCTCAGCCACTACCCGGAGTTTGAGGCCATGGGCCATGGCAACCGCAGCTGAAATCAGTTCCTGGTCCCCTTCACTGCAGGCAATGGCGCTCACAAAGCTGCGGTCAATTTTCAATACATTGAATGGGTAGTTGCGCAGATAACTCAGAGAGGAATAGCCAGTGCCAAAATCATCCATGGCAATGGTCATGTGAAGCCGGTGCAGGGCATCAATGGCATCATTGATATAGCTGTGTCCCGTCATGAGCACTCCTTCGGTAATCTCGAATTCAAGGGTCCCTGCATTAATTCTGGATTCGGTTATGGTGCGCCGGATCAGGTTCACAAGATCGGGGTCCCGGAACTGGCGAGGGGACAGATTGATGGATATCAGAAAATCCGGGTTGTACTGCTGCTGCCAGCGGGCGGCGTGGTTCAATGCCTCTACCAGGACGAACTGGCCCATGGGGACAATCAGCCCGGTCTGTTCCGCTATGGGAATAAACTCATCCGGATCGGTGTTGCCCAGCGCGGGATTATGCCAGCGCAGCAGGGCTTCGGCCCCGATCACGTTGCGGCTGATGGTATCTACAATGGGCTGGTAGTGCACCGAAAATTCGTTGCGGCTGATGGCGCCATGAATCTGTTCCTCCACTGCCAGGCGCCGGGAAACTTCACGGTTCATCTGACTGGTGAAAAATGAATAGGTATTCCGGCCCTGTGACTTGGCGTGATACATGGCCGAATCTGCATTGCGCAACAGCTCTGAAGGGGTAGCACCATCCGCCGGGTAAAGCGCAATGCCGATACTGGCGGTCAGCAGCATTTCCCGGTTGTCTATCCTGAAGGCAGCCCGGAACAGTTCGATCAGGCTTTCGGCGATCTGTGCCGCGTTGTCGGGCGCATTCAAACCGCCCATTAATACAATAAACTCGTCACCGCCCAAACGGCCCACGGTGTCCCCGGCGCGAACTGTTCCTTTCAGGCGGCTGGCCGCCTCCACCAGTAATTTGTCACCGGTTTCGTGGCCAAGGGTGTCGTTCACTTTCTTGAAGTCGTCCAGATCAAGGAAAAGCAGGGCGGCCAATTCCTGATTACGGTTAGCGTCGTTGAGAATACGGGACAGGCGATCCAGCGACAGAAACCGATTGGGAAGCCCGGTCAGGGTATCAAAATGGGCCTGTTTGAGGATTTTCTCCTCCTGGGATTTTCGGAGGGATATGTCTTCTTTCAACGCAATATAATGAATAGTTTTGCCGTAAATATCCTTCACGGCAGAAAAGTGCCCGTATTCCCAGAAACTGTCGCCGTCCTTTTTGCGGGTGAGCAGTTCACCTTCCCAGGATATTCCCTTCAGCAGCTGAGCCCAGACTTCTGAATAGCGGTTCTGACTTTTTCCTTCCGGCGCCAGTGTCAGCAGCGACACCCCCAGAATCTCATTGATGGGAATGCCCGTTGAAATTTCAAAGGCACTGTTGACGTATTTTATCAGCCCTTCGGTGTCAATGATCATTACGGAAATGGGGCTTTGCTCTACGGCCTGATAGAGTGTGCGGGTTCTTTCTTCCGCTTTTACCTGCTCTGAAATATCCCGCACTGTGCCCATCACCAGGTGCTCACCATTGATGTGAATATTTTTGCCCAGCACCTCGGCGATAAAGGTAGATCCATCCTTGCGCTGGAGCACCACTTCAAAGGGAGCGCCCTCGTGGCTGGTTTTGGTTTTCTCAAAGGAAGAGTGATCCTGTTCGGGGGCTTTGACATCAAACACCGTCATGCACAGCAGTTCTGCTTCCGGGTAGCCCATCATGGTGCAGAAGGCTGGATTCACATAAACATAGTTGCCGTCTGTATCTGCAATGGAAATGCCCTCTGTACTCTGTTCGGTAATGGCTTTAAAAATATCCTGTGAACCGGAGGCACTGCTGCTATAGAGTCCCGCGGCGGATTCTTGAGGCATGTCATCGGAAACCGGCTGGCTGCTTGATACCGTCAGGGTTTTGCGTGGTTTTCGCCAGAAGCTGTAGCCTATAAAAATGCCGACGCTAGCCACTGCTGTAAGAGTGTAAAACCACAGGGAGGCGTCTCCCCGGGAC
>JAWVYU010000092.1:0-14818 GCA_033722575.1 Ketobacteraceae bacterium
GCTTTTGCCTCAAACGGATCGGTGTCGCTCAATGCCCGTACCGGCCTGCCCCATAATCATCAGGTGGTGGTCAGAACCACTGCCTGTTTTCCGACTCCACCCTCGAAACAGGCGTCACGCCCTGGGTTGAGTTGAAGGCGGCGTCCTTCCAGGACGCCGGTGGACGCAAAAACACCCAATGCCGTCTCGCCAAGGCGCCCCGCCTCCGCCTCAAGCTCGGCAAAGCTGAAGCGGGTGGGAAGCCCATCGTACTCAGCCAGGTCTCTGAAGGTGATCTCAGCCCCGCCGACTGTCAGCAGCTCATCAAACACAATCATCAAATCACGCCGTAACGCCACCTGAGACAACATATGGCTGATCACCAGTGAGCTGACGATGGTCTCACTGTGGTCACTGCCCAGCAGCGATTGATTGTCAGGGTCACTCAATTCCACGAGTATCTGAGGCGGCGCGGGGGCATCCACCAACAGCTCTTCCAGCACAAGACACCCCATCATTGCCCTGGCATCCGCTTCCTCACCGGAATCGAGCCGATCACTGCTGAGAATGACGACACTGTCATACTCCTGTGGCGACATTCGACGCAATTGCCCATCCAGGGTGTAGTCGGCCTCGATGTGGTTGCAGCTGAGCCGGGTGTTGTTCTCGTTGTACTGCGCGATGGCCTCCTGGCGCTCTGCCGCCGGGACGGTGGACACCCAGTCTACGGTAAAGTCGTAGTCCCGATAGCTGGCCAGCTCCTGAACAAGCGCCGGGTTACGGCGATTCCAGCCCAGCATCAGAAGACGCTTGTGCTGCGTAGCGTTACCATGCCTGCCTCCCGCCGCCTGCACGCGCTCGGTCACCGGGGCATGTTTGCTGTCCGAAACCACGAACCTCGCGTCCTCGTCGCTACAAGCCATCACCACCAGCCGGTCGTCCGCTTCAACAGGGGTTTCACTGGGGAGGTTGAGCATGGGCCTCCAATGCCCCTCCTGAAACCTGAGAAGGCCACACACCAGGGCCTTGGGGCAACGTGCAGCCACTTCGCCCAGTGTCTGGCCACCGAATGGCGTAGTGTCGCGGATGTAGAATTCATTGCCATCCGTTGCCGTTAACAGTTCACCGAAGACCTCAGACAACCCGGGATGAAGCACATTCTGTGCAATCAGACGACCGACGGTGGCATCACTGGCAATCGCCTCCAACTGTGAGGGATAGGCCCGCTCGAATATCGGAATCTTCCGCTGGTCCTCGACCTCCGCCACCACATAAGGCAGGGGGCGCTCATGTCGGCGTGCCTGCCCTTGCAGGGACAGCAGCGCCTTGACGATCTCGATATCCGAGGTCACCAGACTGTTATGGAAGTGACCACGGCTCGGAATCAGAATGGCAGCGGCGGTATGACAGGCTGCGCGAAAAAGGGCCTCATCCTGAAGCGCGGAGCCTTCGCGTAAAATCACGTTGCGCGCCTTGCGGCCGATACGCGGCTCCTGGCGTATTTCCTGCGAACGCGCCGCCGAAACCCCCTCCGCCAGTATGACCAGACGCAAACGGTGCGTTTCATTGGCCTTGAGGAAGCGGCGCATGCGGCCCGTGGAGCTGAGCAGCTCGCTGGCCATGGGCAGGGTTCGGTTGGTCCAGCCCAGAATGACGACATGATTCTGCAGGGCCACCGGGGTCAACCCCCTTTCCAGCTCATCCATGCGGGCAATCAGCCAGCGTGTCATGATGGCGACCAGGGTGCCCATGAAAAGCACATAGCCGGCGACCGTCAGCCAGGTGGACACCACCCTTCGCCAGGTCCCTTCGTCGTCGCCCAGATAACCGGGATCGGTCAGGCGCAGGAAAGCCCACCAGACGGCCTCGTCCAGTCCCTCAAAAGGGCCTCCTGCTGCCAGTACCGCCAGACCGCCCAGTAGTGAGATCAGCGCTATGACGGCGACCACCACCAGCAACTGGAAAAGCGCGCCCTTGACGAACTGCCGCTCTACAAAATACTTGAGACGATCAACAAAACGAAAAGGCAACATGGATCACTCCTGACCAGAATTCCTGAAAGGCATACCTTAACCGAGAGTATAGGAAGCATAAACACGCTTTTGCCTCAAAAGAACCTCTGTTCACGTTCATTCCGGATAGCCTTTCTCTCTGAACGTAACCATCTCTCCGAACTAACCATCACAACAGCAAATAATGTTTCAGCATCATTCCAACTTCTCAAACACCAAAATGTATTAGGGCATACGATTATAACGAGTTGTTCTTTGATTGAGTCTATGCGGGCACAACCACTCGGCTTTACACTGAAACACTATCAGGAGCACAAATGATAAGGTTTTAGTTGAAACTCCGTCTTCGAGCACAATCTATACTTATCAAGAGCACTCAGATAAAGCTGTATGAGCAAGGTTTTACCCTTGATTGATCGCTATTCATACAGGGAGTATTCGATCATGGCACAGATTTTTTTGGTTCCCGGCTTTTTCGGATTCACGAAACTCGGCGCGTACAGCTACTTTCATCGCGTCGACGAAGCTCTCAAAACCAATCTGAAACAACATGGAATCGATGCTGAAGTAGTTGAAGTGGATACGCTTCCTACGGCCTCTATTCGTCGTCGTGCGGCCCGGTTGATTGATTTCGTATCCGAACACGGCGGCCTGGAACAGGACAACCTTCATTTCATCGGACACTCAACCGGTGGGCTGGACATTCGCATGATGCTAAGCCCCGGAATACAACTGCGTAGCAGCAAACAAGAACAGGAGATAGCTCGCCGCACCCGTACTGTGATCACTTTATCCACCCCACATTACGGTACGCCCATGGCAAATTTTTTTACGGGCATCAGCGGTCGGAAATTACTGTTAGTACTTTGTTTGATGGCAACCAGCGGCCCGGGGCGATATGCCATTTACTCTCTGGCGCGACTCATGCAACAGGTTGCGCACCTGGACAGCTGGCTTGGACAAAGGAATGATATTCTCGATTCGGTAGCGAAAAACCTGCTTTCACAGGTTCGCCCAGAGGAGGGCGAGGAGATTTGGCAATATCTGCGCTGCATTTCTGAAGACCAGGGTGCAATGCTGCAACTAACGCCTGAAGCTATGGATCTGTTCAACAGTGCTGTGGTGGATCAATCCGGTATAGATTACGTCAGCTTTGTTAGCGGTTCACCTGCCCCCAGTTCCCGGTTATTGATTCCTGGCGCACGAAATCTATATCAAAGTCTGACGCACTTGATCTATGCATTTTGTTATCAACTGACCAAATCCGAACACCGTCATTATCCTTACCCCAGATTGCCTGCAGAAGAACAGCACCAGAGCGAAGCGCACTTGGGCTTTTCCCTTTCTCCGTCAACTAACGACGGCATTGTTCCGACCTTAAGCCAGTTTTGGGGGAGAACCGGAGGCGTTTACAGTGCCGATCATATGGATGTTGTTGGGCAATTCCAGCATGCTCATCTTGGCGAACATTACAGCACATGGATGATGAGCGGCTCAGGATTCAATGAAGATCGCTTCGAACGTATGTGGGACGACATCAGCAAAGCTATTGCAAAACGGCAACGTAAACGCAAAACCCAAACCCGGGCCAGTAAACGCTCCACTGAAACGGTCTAGCGATAACGACCCGGATAAAGAGACGACATGGGCAGCCTCCGAAATATTAAAATGCGCGATGCCTGAATATCTGTCCCGTCGGCCAAATCGCTGATATCACATCAGGGCGCTGTGGGCCCTCCGGAAATTTGCCGGCATTATAAAGTGTTTGGTAACTGGTCGGGAGGCAGGAGGTTTAAATCTGGTTGAAGTCGCGTAAGTAGTTGATATGTGAGAGAAAGGACTGATTAAATATTGGTCGGGACAGGAGGATTTGAACCTCCGACCCCCACAACCCCATTGTGGTGCGCTACCAGACTGCGCTATGCCCCGACTGTCCTTTCTGACGACTGACGCTGGCTCACATTCCCGGATGACCGGAAAGCGGGCCTTGATGGCCACCGTCCTGAAGAGGAGCGCAATCATACTAAAGAATACTTTCCTTGGGAACCGTCGGGTATAAATTTCCTTCATCTGCAGAAACCCGGTTGCCCATGAGGCCTGGAATCCGTGCGGCCCCGGAAAATCTTGTTGATCCCATTCACAGTTTTCGTTGTTGGTGCTTTTATGATCAGCTGATAGCGCTACACTCAGTTACAAAAGATACAAACTGTAACAATGCTAAGGGGTATAGCGATGTGGTACGGCAAAATGATAACACTGGGTTTGGCGTTTATTCTGATGGTGGCGTCCGGTCCCGGGCGGGCGGCAGTGCTGTCCGATGCTGAAATCCTGAACCGCACGGCATCGCTTCGCACCCTGGCGGTGAGTGCCGCTAAACATTATGTCAATGGCGCCAGCCAGATCCAGGTGGCGGAATCCCGGGCATCCATGGGGGCGAGCGCAGCGGCATTTGGCGAGAATCTGCGCCTCCTGAGAATGCAGGCACCCAATACCCACGCACGCAACGGGCTGAAACAGCTTGATCACGAGTGGACTGAATTTCGCGCCATGCTGGAAGCGAAGCCGTCAATGGAGCAGGTGGAGCGGCTGATAGAGACGTCCAGCAAACTGGTTTTCCTTGCCGATAGCCTGGTCAGCAACTGGCGGGGTCTGGCATCTGACCGTGACCTGGAAGCTCTCAATCTGGCCCACATGCAGGCCATGTTGTCGGAACGGATCGGATTGCTCTACAGCGCCCACTACTATGGCCTGACTAACGACTGGATTGTCATGGAACTGAACGCCACTCTTCATGAATACGAAAGAGGACTGGGGTTTCTTGACCGTTTCCTGAACAACGAGCAAACCGTGGCAGACCACCTGGAACAGGTGAGCAACCAGTGGGCGTACGCGAAGCAGGGGTTTTCACGCTTTAACCAGGGGCAGTACCTGCCCAAGGTGATCGCAGTCACGGTTGATTCCATGGGTAATGAAATGGCTGAAATGGCGCGTTATTACACGGCGCTGCATGAAGATAAGCGTGAGTCCATTGTCACGCTGTCGGTACCGGGACTTGCTGCCAATATGGAATAATCTGCGCTCAAAAAACGACATCAATCAAATAGCCCGAAGACTGCCAGGTGGTTGGTTTTCGGGCTTTTTTATTGCTCAGCTTCCTCGAGTTGCAAATCGGAAGATATCTGTAAGACTTAACTCCATTGCAGGGTGTTTTGAATTCTTTTCTTATTCAGTTGTATAAAAACAATCAAGGACAGTTGAATGCAGGGTTCGAGTGCGGGTGGTTGGATAACGTCTCTAAATTCATTGGAAAATCCCAAGGCCAGAATACTGTGCCTGCCCTATGAAGGTGGCACGGCGGATTATTTCAATTCCTGGTTACCTTATTTGCGATCTGGCGTCGAGCTGTTGGCGGTGGAGTTGCCCGGGCATGGAAGACGATCTCCGGAGGCTCCCTGTTCCGACATGGAAACCGTGGTCAGGCATGTGGTGGAGGCTTCTTTTGAACATCTGCACGATAAGCCTTTGCTGATATTTGGTCACAGTCTGGGTGCTTTGCTTGCCTATGAAACTACGGTAGCCTTTGCCAAAGCTGAATTGCCCATGCCCAGGCGCCTGATCATTTCAGGCTGTCAGGCGCCTTCCGATACCAAAACCTATTCTCCAAGGATGGCTCATCTGGATGATCAGGATTTTTTTGAAGACCTGGTAAACGAAGATTGCCTGAGTGAGCGTGTTCTGAAGGAACCCGAAGCCATCGCCATGGAGCTGGAATCTATCCGGGCAGACTATGAAATGAAAGAGTCCTATAGCTATCGCACCCAGGCGTTGCTGAATATTCCTGTTGAGGTATTTGCCGGCAGCCGCGACTGCATCCCTCTTGGGAACCTGCTTGACTGGCAGTACGTGTGCCGTCAGCCGGTGCATGTCTGTGTGTTCAAGGGCGGACACTTTTTTATTGAGGACGACAAGGCCACCATGCTCAGCCACATGAACGAAGTGTTCGATGAGGTGATAGTTTCAGGGGCCTATGCCTAGCTTCAGCTGAGCGGTAACGACACAGCTGGTGTGCGTTACCGACTATGGTTCGATATAAATATATTCCTCAAGCATTTTGGTTTTGTTGAGCAACACAACAAAGCGCCATTGGCCGGGCTCATCAGTGCCGGCGCGAAAATGGTAGCGGGTCCAGCTGTCCCATACCGGCTTGTCGGGCTTGAAGCCATAATTTGAATAGCCTACGACCGCGTTGTTTCCGTCATAAATAAACACTTCCACGTCGTAGAATGTCACGGCAAGGTTTTCCCATCGGGTATAAATATAGATGTCACCTTTTGAGAGAGAGCTGAGCTGAAGTTCGTTGGTGGGTGTGGAATTAATGATTTCGTCAGTGAATGCCCAGCGAGTGAGAGCAGGTGAGTTTGCGTAGCTGCTGGTGGCCAGCAAAAACAGCACTACATTCACCAGAACAAAAGAGCCATGTCTGATCATCGCAAATCCTTTTATGTTTATCATTTTTATTTAAGCGGCGAGAGGGCGGAAACTTATCAGATCGGATTTCTGTCGGCGCGTCCGGGTGACGTGAAATACCAACGGGGTCACATCTTGCCGCAGAGCAGAAAACAACTTGAGAAAAAGTTCTCAGGCCTAGTGTGTTGCAGTTCACATGTCAACCCCCTCGTTAGCGTCTATCTTTCGTTCAGCGAATGGCTAAACTTGATCTCCGTAATCTACCGGCAACCACAATACGCGCAACGACCGCCACCGAACACGAGGGCAAGGAGAGCAAGTTATGCAGGCAGAGATCATTGAACATCCGTCACGGGCCTTATCCAGTGCTTGTTGCCAGCGGGGGTCAGGCCCGCGTCTGGTGGCCTGCTCCTCGATTATTCGTGGCAAGGTAATCGGGCTGCAGACGGGTCGCTGGCTACCCTTTGTGATAGGTGCCGGAGAGCATTGTGATTTTATTATCAAGGGCTCCACCATGCAGGCCAGTCATGTAGGGGTGGAAGAGCTGGATAACCAGTGGGTGCTCTCGGTGCTGGATGACAGAGCGGATGTGTGGGTCAATAACGAGCCGGTGAAGGTGGCTGTGCTGGAACATGGCGATCAGGTGCAGCTGGGCAGGCACCTACTGATGTTTCTGGACAATGAAAATGATGACGCGCTTTCTGTGAAAAGCAGGATCCACGGGGTATTCAGTCTGCGCCGTCGCTGACAGGTTTCAGCGACTGGTGTGGAAGTCCGGACTTTCCATGTAGGGGGCGGCATCTTTCCCGTAAATAGGCCTGATGGCTCGGGTTGCCCCGTTACTGTCCTGATCAACAAGAAAAAAATATTCACGGTTATTGCGAAAGGTCAGGGGCACTGTGGTGCCTTTCACGGTAACGTAATGCAGCCCGGGTTCATGCTGAATACTCAAGTGTTCGCCAGGCGCGAGGGTCCCCACTATCCAGTCATTAATGGCCACCGTGGTGATAATCGGGCTGCGGCTATTATTCTGGTTCCTGACAAAGGTGATTCGGGGTGGCCGCTCCGGGATGCCCCGGTAATGCGTGCCCTGGGCGCCGGTGCTGGTGCATCCGCTCATGGCGCCAAATGCTGTCAGGCCAATAAGGAGGCAGGGAAGCCAAACTGATCTGTATACCATCATTATTATTATGTTTGGGTCGATTGGCTTAGTTCTTTGGATGGTAGCGAAAGCTAATCGAAATGGCTAGATCAGATTGGCTCAGTAACTGACGGATTGGCAATAAAAAAGGTGACCCCATTATGAATGTCGGTCACCTTTACAGTTTGGTGTCAGGCTGCTGGTATGGAGACGTCAGGCCTAGTTTGCCATTACCGTCTGAAAATTCAGATTGAACAGCTGTAAACGTTTTTGCTGCATTTTCAGCACGTATTCCATTTCCTTGAAGCGGGTGGAGATGGCGGCATTGTGCCATTTCGATTGCAGTTCGAGTTTCTTTTCATTCAGCTCTGTCAAACGGGTGTTAATGGCTTCCCGTTTGTTCTCATACCACTCGGTACGCAGCTCTTTCCAGTCGGACAGTGTATTCAGGAATTGCTGATATTCTTTCTCCAGGGTTTCGCGCCAGGCTTCCACATTATTTTTACTGCCGGTACTGGTGAGCTGCTTGTTGGCCCGCTCAAACTGCATTTTCACCAGGGCTTCCTGGATTTTGAAGCTGGGCACCCGCCGCAGATTGCTGGCCAGTTTGAGCCAGGACAGCACAGCGATCAGCCATTTGGTGGGGTCGAACTGCCACCACAGCACGCCATTGCGGTAATCGTTCTGAAAATAATGATGAAAATTATGGTAGCCCTCACCGTAGGTAAAAAACGCCAGCAGGTCATTGTCCTTGGCGGTGTTGGTATCCGTGTATGGCTGGCGTCCCCACATGTGGCACAGGCTGTTGATAAAGAAGGTGACATGGTGATTCACCACCAGACGCAAAACACCCGCCAGCAGAGCCATGCCCAGAATATCCCCGTTGAGGTAACCCAGAAGCAGGGGCACTGCCACCGCTGAAGCCATGACCCAAATCAGGTAATACTTGTGCTGATTCATCACGATAGGATCGCGCTGGAGGTCCCGGGCGTTGGCAAAGTCCAGCTCGCCGCTGGGATAATCTTTCAGCATCCAGCCAATGTGAGCGAACCAGAACCCACGATTGATGGAATAGGGATCATTGTCGTCATCATCAATGTGGCGGTGATGCCGGCGGTGGCCGGAGGACCAGATCAATATGCTGTTTTGTACAGCGGCAGCTCCCCAGAAGGCAAAGAACAGCTTTACCAGGGGGTTGGCATCATAGGTTTTGTGGGCCCAGAGCCGGTGATAGCCCGCTGTGACTGAAATACCGGAAAAAATCAGCAGGGTAAAGAACATGCTGACTTCAAACCAGTCGTAGCCGGCGATAATCCCGTAGGCCGGAACGGCGGTAATGGCAATCAGGAAGGTAATACTGAAAAGGAGGGTCGTCACCCAGTTGCGGGGGGCGTTACTAAAATCTTTCTCTTGGGCCATGCACTTTCTCACACTTGTAACAGAACGGCTGCGCAGATCAGCAGAAGGGGTCTGCCATATCCGGTTAGGCGCAATCCGATTTTACGTCCGTATATTATAGGTTGATAAAAAAGACGCCGTTATGATGCCTTTTCATAAGAAAGGCGAACATCGGGTGTAGAGGATATTACAGGAAAACAAGTGTTTCGTATATGACGGTGGTGGGGAGATAGAAAGGGGGTGTGAGAGGGAATTCACACACCCCCGAATCGTTGCGGGCTACGCTTACTCGGCGGGCTCAGCAGGAGCTGCCTTGTCTTCTTTGCCCTGACCCAGTTCAACCAGCTCGTTGAAGTAGGATTCGCTGGTGTCACGGGCTTTGATCACAAGACCCAGAGAAGCGTTTTTCAGTTGCTCCAGAGAGCCTTTAACGTCTTCGAAGGGGCCGGTAACGTCGCTGCGCAGCTGCTCCAGGAAGTTGGCGCCACTCTGAGTCTGGGCTACGCCAGCATCAACCAGCTCTTGAAACTGTTTGTTGCCTTCTTCCTTGGCTTTCAGGTACAGGCCTTTGGTGGCGCTTACCAGTTGGTCAATAGTGCTTTCAAATTGCTCGATTTGCTCTTTAAAACGGTCTTTCAATTCAGTCATCATAATTTCCTCGCACGCTGAAAAGTCAGTAAAAATAAAAGCCCGAAAAGCTTCCTTGCCGGTTTCCCAACGGGTTATTCACACCTTATCCGACGCTTAACGGAGCCCCAATAGTATGCATTAAAATTAGAATAATAACCCTAAAATAAGCTCCTCTTCGTTATAAGGGGAACTATTTCATATTTTAGGGCTTTTTTGTGACCGGATCTTGACAGCGGGTCAGAAGGCGGGGGAATCGGAGCGGCGGCGCTTGGGCAGCACCCCGTTTACCAGGCGTTTTGCCGTGCCGTAGTTAACGCGCCGATCCCGTGGAAAGAAGGGGCCTACACCACGGACTTCCTCCTGGTGGGCGTGCAGATAGCGTTTTTCGGCACAGCGGATAACAGCGTTAGACAGGTTAAGAATCCTGGAGTCACCGAAGGGTGTGCCCACGCCACTGTTCAGTGTGTAACCGACAGAGAGCCCCCGCATGGGATCAGCCCAGGCGCCAGAGCCTCCAAAACCGAAATGGCCAAAGCAGGTGGAGGTATTGTGGCCAAAGCTGAAAACCCGGTGGTACCCCAGGCGCCAGTGCATGGGCACAGGTATCACGTGGCCCCGGTTACGGTTTTGAATCTGCAGCATATTATGAATAGCCGCCCGGGAAATTATACGGGTGCCGTCCATTTCTCCACCATTTGCCAGGGTGGCGTAGAGCTTTGCCAGCGAACGGGCAGTGAACATGCCGTTTGCGGACGGAATACAGGATGTCACGAAGTCCTTGTGGTTAAAGTCCAGATAAATCGCCCCTTTGGGCACCAGCGCGGCAATGGTCTGATCCAGATTGATATTGGCCAGCTTCAGGCCCTGGTTAAAGGTTCTGAAAATAAGCCGCTGGAGATTGCGTTCGATCTTGATTCCGGTTTTGCCGTTACCGATGCTGTTTACCAGCTCGGCGCGGCGGTTGAACTCCTTGTCCGGCAGGCCCACGTAGATGCCGTCCAGACCCAGAGGACGGGTGATTTTTTCGTCAAGCACCTGAGCAAAGGGTTTATTGGTGACCCGGTGAACCAGCTCACCTACCAGCCAGCCAAAGGTAAGGGCGTGATAGCCGTTGGTTTCGCTGGGTCTGTGGACCGGGCGGGCTTTTTCCAGCGCACCCACCATAAAATCCCAGTCCATCATCTGCTCGGCATCGTCGATCATGTGCCGGATATGGTAAAGACCTGCTTCGTGACACAGCAGCTGCCGTACGGTGATGTCCTGCTTGGATTTCTGGCCGAACTCGGGCCAGTGTTTGGAAACCGGGTCGTCGTAGTCCATGTAGCCCTCATCCACAAGAATGTGGACCAGAGTGGCTGCAACGCCCTTGGTGGTGGAGAAAGACAAGGCAAGGGTATCCGATCGCCAGGGATCGCCATCCCGGTTACGGGTGCCACCCCAGATATCCACCACACACTGACCCCGATGATACACCGTCAGGGCAGCTCCTCCCGGCCGGTTTCGGGGGATTTGGTTGGACAGACATTCTGCGACTTTGCCAAAGTCCGGGTGGACATAACCTTGCAACATTTTTTGTCCTTATTATTTGTATAGTTACGCCTTATTTATAGCATCTATTCGGCTTTTTGACATGAAATTGACACATGACAAGAGAGAAAAAGTTTTACACCACCACAGATTCGTGTAGATTTCGCAACGGGATATTGGGTTATCCGCCTGTTGTGTAATACAGGCGGAGTAACCTGTTATTTTTATTGGGAATATCGTTGATTTAGCCCAGATTTGGTGGAGAAGCTGCGAATTTATTGGTTAAATTCTGGCCGGATTGCAGGGGATGCCGACTTGTCCTGACGCTGAGGCCAATGGCTTTTTCCTTCAATTGATACACAGTATTTACCTCTTTTTGACAGGGAATGATTATGACGACACAACGTTATTCAGCGTTTGCAGCATCGCAGGAACTAAGTGAGATCAATGAGCGTTTTCTGACTGCCATGCAGTCAGGGAGCACGGAATCCCAGGCGCCGGTTTTCATAGAGCTGTTGCACCTTTTCATGGATGAAGTGCTGGACTCCTATTTTGTTGGGCCCATGGAAATGGTGCGACTGAACAATATGGGGCGTAAGGTGGTAACGGCCGGCGTGAATACCATCCGCAAAACCTCCAAAATGGCCATTACCAAGGTTGTTAAGAAAATGAGCAATGAGGAACTGAAACCCATTGCCGGTTATATCGACAACATCATGATTCGGCCCCCCGCCGGCTCTGATCGGCCAACCTATGTGGCGGTGCCGATCTCCGATGATCTTTATGAGCGTTTGACCTCCGTGACCCAGCGTGGCCGTGAAGTGGGTCCCCACACGGTGACAGAGGAATTTTCACTGGCGCTCTGTGATCTGATTGATGAATCACTGAATCAATATTTCGAGGTGCCGGTATCCATGCTTAAGCTGGGTTTTGTGACTCAGAAGGTGGCGCGTGTTGCCATGGAATCCGGACGTGCAGCATCACAGACTGTGGTGAGAAAAGTACCGAATACAATGAACGAGAAGGAGTTACTGACCTTCTTCGAGTTTGCCGAATCCATTGTAATCGCGAATCCCTCCCAGGCTGCCTGACGGCACAGGCCCGGGAGATTATGTTGAAAGCGCCTTGCCGGTTAATCTGGCAAGGCGCTTTTTTTCGCACTGTTTTTTCAGTACGGCACTCTGTATCCGGGGCGGATTTTCTTGCCCGGAGTTTATGGAAATACACCGAATGTTAATTGGCGTTTACAGGGATAAATCAGCGTTAATTAAGCCGGGTGAATGAGGGGCGGCGGCTTTCCGGCGAGCGGCTGCTGAAGTCATGCTGATCCAGTAAGCCGGGCATCAGTTGATAGACTAAATAAAGATCCACCACATTGCCCTGCAGCATCTTGTCCAGAGGCGTGCAACCATTCAGCTTCACGTCGTAATTTTCGCTATTGAGCCAGTCAATAACGGCCTCATCACTGACAAATATATGCTTGAGGGTTTCGTCGATTTTCAGCAGGTAGGAGATGCGTTCGATGGTGTCTCTGGGGATGGTGCTGGTTTTACAGTTCTTCCAGTTGGCGTAAGTAGAGGTGGCGGTGAGTCCCAGCAGGTTCATGGCCTGGGGTCGATTGAGGCGCCAGCGTTTGGCGATGGAGAAAAAACCTTTCAGAGCCAGTTGTGCGATACCGCGGCGTGTTCGGTTTTCTTCAGCGAGATCGTTGCTGTCCAGTTCCATAGGCGCTGCCATGTTGGTGATAATGGAGGTTGACCGGGTGCTGCCATTAAACCTTTAACAACCATTTATAGACAAAAAAAGGCGAAGTGTCACCTTCGCCTTTTTCTGGATGCGGATGAGGCTATGCCGGTTAGTAACGGTATTTGCCACCATCAATATCTTTTACCATCTCTTCGGTCACTTCCTGATAGGTATCGCTGCCGGGCAGGAGTGCATACACTTTTTCGCCCTTGGTTTTTTCAGGATAGTAGGCCTCTTCTTTCAGGTGGGATTTCTGGTACTTGAAAGTGCCCGTGGTTTCCATTTGCTCTTTCACCCGCAGGAACAGCGGAATGGCATAAACTGGCATGTTTTCGCGGCAATAATTGTAGATATCCTTGAAATCCAGCTGGTCTACAGGCACTGAGGGGGTGATGGAGGCCATACCGGCGCGGCCATTGGTGTTGGGGATTTCTACGCCGTATGCCACAGCTTCCTGGATCTGATCGTGGCCGGAGAGAATGTTTTCCACTTCGGTTGTGGAGACGTTCTCGCCTTTCCAGCGGTAGGTGTCACCGAGCCGGTCCACAAACTGGCAGTGGCCAAAACCGATATCGCGCAACAGATCACCGGTATTAAACCAGCGGTCACCTTTTTCGAATACATCGGTCAGGATCACTTTTTTGGTTTTTTCCGGATCGGTGTAGCCGTCCAGCGGCGCTTTTTCGTCAATCTTGGCAATCAACAGACCCTGGCCACCTTTAGGTGCCCTGACCATAAAGCCGTCGGCGCCCCGCACCGGTTGCTCTTTTTCCTTGTCGTACTGTACCAGTGCCCAGGGAATAGGAGAAAAGCCAACGGTATTGTCGAAATTGAAGATGTTGGTGAAGCCGATGTTGCCATCGGAAGCTGCGTACAGCTCGTACACTTCTTCCACGCCAAAGCGTTTTTTGAAGGGCTTCCATACATTGGGTCGCAGGCCGTTCCCCACCATTTTACGCACCGGGTTATCGGCATCGTCAGAGCGTTCGGGCTGATCCATCAGGTAGCGGCACAGCTCGCCCACATAGCCAATGGCGGTAGCGTTGAATTTGCGGGTGTCTTTCCAGAAGTTGCTGGCGCTGAACTTGCGGCGAATGGCAAAGCCGGAAGCGCCGGCAATGGCCGATCCCCAGCAGACGCAGAGACCGGTGGCATGATACAGGGGCAGGGTAGAGTAAAGCACATCTTTCGGGCCCAGTTTCATGGCCATGACACCGAATCCACCGTAAGCCTTCATCCACCGGCCATGCTTGAATATGCCCGCTTTGGGCAGGCCGGTGGTGCCTGATGTGTAAATGTAGAAGCAGGCGTCGTTCATATACACCTGATTCGTGGTTTCGGGATTGTGTGTCGGACTGCCCGCAGATTCCGTGGAAAGGTTCTTGTACCCTTTGGGTGCTTCACCGGGATCCTTGGTGGTGTCGGAATCTGCCAGGAAATAGACTTCGTCCTGCTCAATATCCAGCTCCTTGCGCACTTCCTCGAAGGTCTCCACCAGCTCTTCACCGATGATGGCCATTCTCGGCTTCACCAGGTTAAAGCTGTGAATCAGCACCTTGCCGGTCTGGGAGGTGTTGAGCATGGCGGATACTGCGCCGATTTTAGCGACTGCCAGCACGGTCACCAGCAGTTCCGGACGGTTTTCAATCAGCACGCCCACCACATCACCTTTTTTGACGCCCTGTGCAATCAGGTAATGGGCAAAACGGTTCGCCCACTGGTTGACTTCGTCATAGGTGAACCGGACATTTTCGTACAGAATTGCGTTGCCACGGGGGTTGTGTTTAACAGCCTGTTCAAAGGTCCAGCCCAGACCGCAGGGCTGTGTCGGATCTTTGATATTGCTGATTTTCAGTCCTTTGACGATTTTGGGCGCATTTTTCATGATGCCGGGCATTTTCTTGAGGAATTTGCCCCA
>JAWVYU010000093.1:0-14812 GCA_033722575.1 Ketobacteraceae bacterium
AAAACAGGCGCAACATATGGTAAGACAGTTGCGCGTGGAAGGATTTCAACCCGGACAGATTGAAATCATTGCACCGGACACAGACCAGATGGGCGATAAGCTGGAACCGGAGCAAAACAATATTGCCCGCACAGCGGCAAGGGCGCATCTGATTTTTGGCGGCCTTGGCGTAGTCGGCTCTATTGTTGTAGCCGGACTGCTGATTGCCTATGGCCCCGCCTTCGCGTCTGCCAACCCCGGCTTTACGCTGATGGCTTCGGCCATTATCGGTTTGTTTGTCGGGCTTATCGCCGGTGGCGTGGTTTCTCTCAGGCCAGATCATGATCGCTTTCTGATGAAAGTGCTGACTGCCAAGGCAAAGAACCACTGGACGGTGGTGGTTCATGCGGAAAACCGGGAACAGAAACTGGCGGCATGGAAAGTGATTCAGAGTGCGGACAAGTAAAATCACCTCACGCTGTATCAATGCGTTATTAACGCAATGTCAATCCGGCGGTGCTTCACAGACCGGTATGGCACAGGTCTCTTGGCTTGATGTACTACCGTCATACTGGTCGGCCGCCATGACCGCCAGAACAGAGCTGCGTATATCGTTGTACGATTCCTGGTACAGATCTTCTCCATAAGACCGCTCCTCTCCAAAAGACCGCTCCTCTCCAAAAGACCGCTCCGCCAGTGAAACCGCACATCCGGCTGCCTTCAGCGCCTGCTTATGGCACTGCTGCGCCAACATCACATAGGCCAGGTTATTCCAGGTGACGGGAGAAACAGAGCCATTATCAATGGAGGTTACAAGCCAGTCTCTGGCAGCGTGGTAATCGCCCTGCTGATAGGCCAGGTTCGCCAGACCGAGACGTACCGTTTCGATGTTCTCCTTACCCTCCCAGCGTGCAAGCGCAGACAGATAAGCCTGCCGTGCCGCCCTGAGCCTGCCAACCTGTTCAAGATCGCTGGCGGCTTTCATAAAGCTGAGCAAGGTAGCGGTTTCGGGTATTTTCTCAGGCGGTAACGCCACCATTCCCCAGAAGCCAGACCTGCGCCAGGTGGCATAGAAGGTTTTCATGGCTTCTTCCTTGCGACGAATATTGCCCGAGCGCAATATCAGGGTTTTTTCCGGCAGGTCGTAACCCACTACCACCGCAAAATGCCACTGGGGTAACCAGTCGAAGCCAAGGTTCTGCAACACAACAACGGGGTTACCGGCATCCAGTTCCGACAGTAACCCTTCCATTTCGCCGTTCAGCTTGTGGGCCAGCATGCCATGACGGCGCGTCTGCGCCATCAGTTCGATGGATACCGCCCCTTCGCGCCCGGGCAGATAGACAAAATCCTCAAGCTCCCGGGCACTGACGTCGGCGCCCTGGTAACTGAGGACAGTGGCAAGTGCAGCGGCCCCACACTGTTGCCGGCGCTGAGAAAAGAACGGAACGTTCTCTATTTCAGTGCTGCGATGACCGTCAAACGAGAGCAGTTCACCATCAGGAAATGTAGCGCAGCCCGAAAGCTGCGCCCATAAAACCACCACCAGCCACCAGCAGGTGGTGGTTTTGCCCGGAAGGTCAGCGGTTAACACAGTTCACAAAGCTGTAGATATTAGTGGCGCATAGCATATCGGTGATCACAAACACCAGGAATACAAATACCAGAGCACCGATAAGATCCTGCCCGGCTGGCATTTCATTGAGTTCCGAATTCATCTGCCGGACTTCCTCTGCGGTCATTACGGCTACCCTGTCTTTGACAGCATCAACATCCACGCCTAATGCGATCAGTTTCTCCTGCACCTGCTGTTTTTCCAGAGCAGATAGCAGCTCTGCTTTCTGCAGGGACTGTTGTTCATATTGTATAGCGTTCTGGGTACTGATCATTGCGGCCTGCGCGTAACCCGCAAAAACCAGTGAATGCAGCAACATAAGGGAGAGAGTCAGGCTGGTAAGCGCACGCTTTACACTGAATTTCATTTCGTACTCCTCTTTCTCTGGTGTATTTCTCGGCTAGCGCCGCAAATACCGTGCCACTACCCACTACACCACAAAACAGGAAATTCTGCTTCAAGGCATCCGGGTTTTCGTAGAATTTACATGGCGCATTGTAAGAACAACTATTAACGTCTCCAATTTACTCAATATCCTCCTTAAGAGCTGCTTTTTTCCGCGCAATGCTGGCACGGTACTTGTAGATCCCCTAGTCGAAGTTCAGTAAAGGCACCGGTGATATTATCACCGAACAATCCTTTATCTTGAAAACTCAGGTTCCATACAAGGAGAAGCTATGAATATCACGCTACTGAAACGCTGGCTTATTACCCTGATCAGCGCAACCCTGCTGGCATTGGGAGGCTGCGCCCAGGATACCGGGGAAGAAGTTGGCGAGGATATTGATGAAGCCATAGAAGATACAAAAGAAGCCGTGGACAATGCCTGTGACGAAGTCACGGACAGCAATTGTCAATAGTCCACTCACTCATAAAAACAGGGAGTAAGAGCGATGCGGAATAGACTGTTTCCAAAATTGTTATTGTCTACGTTCATGTTGTCATCACCTGTATTGGCAGCGGATCACACCGGTGTCGATCACCGGGGTATTTACGCAGGCGCAGGATACGGGCTGGTGAAAGCCAAGGGTGATGATGACTTTGATGATGATAACGACGCGTTAAAGCTGATACTGGGCGCACAGCTCACGCAGGTGTTCTCCATTGAAGGGAGCTATCTGGATTTCGGGAAATTCGGAGGCAATGCAGCCAACGCCGATGTGGATGGATACTCCCTGGCGGTAAAAGCCGGAATACCTGTCAATGACCAGATAACACTCTACGCCAAAGGTGGTCAATTGTGGTGGGATGCCGACATTGAAGTGCTGGGCGCCAGAGGCGATACCGATGGTGAAGAACTTTTTTTCGGCGCAGGCCTGTCGCTGGCGGTAAGCAGGAATATGGATATTCGTTTTGAATATACCCGGTTTAATGTGGAATTCGATACCGACGAGATCGGGCTGTTCGCCGAGCTGGATGGTACAGACACTGACCTTGATTACGTCAATGCCGCTGTGCAATACAACTTCTAGGTAAAAGCCTGAGCCCCTGTCAATGCATGACAGGGGCAGCTGAACCCGAACCCGATATTGGCATGATTCTGGCTTTTTATTAAGGGAGTAAGGGAGTCCTTTTCTCACCAAAACGAAGGAGGCAGCTTATGTTAATGTGGTCTATCACGTTTTTTATTATAGCGATCATCGCCGCAGCGCTCGGATTCGGCGGTATAGCGGGCGCAGCCAGTGGTATTGCGGAAATATTGTTTTTCCTGTTCCTGGTGCTGTTCGTCATCTCTGTCACCATTGGAGTGATCAGGGGCAGAAGAAGCAGGCTTTATCATTAGCCTGGACAGGAAGCACCGCTTGCCACAGAGCGTTCAATTATACAGATCGTTATCTCCAGAAAAATCCACTGTCTATCCAGGGAGGGATAGGCTAGGTTTGTGAGCTAACTAGCGCAGTTATGTAAACCCTCCAAACCTGAAAGGATAAGCACCATGGAAACAGGCAACAAGTCCAGCTCAGGCAAGTGCCCTGTAATGCACGGCGCCAACACGTCCATCAATCAATCCGAAATGGACTGGTGGCCCGAAGCACTCAATCTTGACATTCTTCATCAGCATGACACCAAGACCAATCCCCTTGGCGAAGATTTCGACTATACCAAGGCCTTCAAGCAACTGGATCTGGAAGCAGTCAAAAAAGATCTCTATGCACTAATGACCGACAGCCAGGACTGGTGGCCGGCAGACTGGGGCCACTATGGCGGTTTGATGATCCGGATGGCATGGCATGCCGCCGGCACCTACCGCATTGCCGACGGCCGTGGCGGGGCAGGCACAGGCAATCAGCGCTTTGCCCCCATCAACAGCTGGCCCGATAATGCCAACCTCGACAAGGCCCGGCGCCTGCTCTGGCCTATCAAGAAAAAATACGGCAACAAGCTCTCCTGGGCCGACCTGATCATTCTGGCGGGCAACGCCGCCTATGAGTCCATGGGGCTGAAAACTTTTGGCTTTGGCGGTGGCAGGGAAGATATCTGGCACCCGGAAAAAGACATCGACTGGGGCTCCGAAAAAGAGTGGCTGGCCCGTACCGAAGAGCGCGCACCGGTTGATGCCGATACCATGGACGGCCCTCTGGGCGCAGTACAGATGGGCCTGATTTACGTGAATCCTGAAGGCGTTGACGGCAAACCCGACCCACTGAAGAGTGCCCAACACGTCCGATTAACCTTTGCCCGGATGGCCATGAACGATGAAGAAACCGTGGCGCTGACGGCCGGCGGCCACACAGTGGGGAAATGCCACGGCAACGGCGATGCCGAAAAAGTCGGACCGGATCCCGAAGCAGCCGAAATTCATGAACAGGGCTTCGGCTGGCGCAACCCCACCGGTAAAGGCAAGGGCAAGGACACCGTCACCAGCGGCCTTGAGGGCGCCTGGACCACCCACCCCACCCAGTGGGACAACGGCTACTTTCACCTGCTCCTCAATTACGAGTGGGAATCCAGAAAGAGCCCCGCGGGCGCCTCGCAATGGGAACCGGTGGATATTAAGGAAGAAGATAAACCGGTGGACGCCGAAGACCCCTCGATCCGGCACAATCCCATCATGACCGACGCGGACATGGCCATGAAAATGGATCCCGAATACCGCAAGATCGCCGAACGTTTCTACAAGGATCCAGACTATTTATCTGAAGTCTTTGCCCGTGCCTGGTTCAAGCTGACCCACCGGGACCTGGGCCCGAAAAGCCGTTACCTTGGCCCGGATGTACCTGCCGAGGACCTGATCTGGCAAGACCCGGTACCTTCAGTGGATTACAGCCTCTCGGATCAGGAAATAGCAGACCTGAAAAAGACCCTTCTGGATACCGGACTGAGCATTTCAGAACTGGTGGCCACTGCCTGGGACAGTGCACGCACCTATCGCAACTCTGATCACCGGGGCGGGGCCAATGGCGCCCGAATCCGGCTGGCACCCATGAAAGACTGGGAAGGCAATGAGCCCGACCGGTTACAAAAGGTGCTCGGAAAACTTGAACAAGTGCAGTCCGGACTGAGCAAGCCAGTGAGCCTGGCGGATCTGATCGTGCTGGGCGGTTGTGCCGCCGTTGAAAAGGCAGCAAAGGATGCCGGCTTCGATGTAACAGTGCCTTTTTCACCCGGTCGCGGCGATGCCACCGATGAGATGACCGATGCGGAAGCTTTCGAACCGCTCGAACCTGTTCACGATGCCTACCGCAACTGGCTGAAAGCCGACTACGAGGTATCACCCGAGCGCCTGATGCTGGATCGCACCCAGCTGATGGGCCTGACCGCACCGGAGATGACGGTGCTGGTAGGCGGTATGCGAGCGCTGGGCGCCAATCACGGCGGAAGTCGCCACGGGGTATTTACCGATCGCGTTGGCCAGTTGACCAATGATTTTTTTGTGAACCTGACCGACATGAATTACCGCTGGGAACCCGCGGGCGACAACCTGTATGAAATCCGCACACGGAGCGAAAACAGCGTGAAGTGGACTGCCACCCGGGTTGACCTGGTATTTGGTTCAAACTCCATCCTGCGTTCCTACGCTGAAGTGTATGCGCAGGATGACAACAAGGAAAAGTTTGTTCAGGATTTCATCAAAGCCTGGTCCAAAGTCATGGATGCTGATCGCTTTGACCTGAAATAAGGCTGTTTTCTGTTCATCGGCGCCTGATGCTTTCCGGCACAGGCGCCTTTTTCTCCCCTCTGACTCCTGCCATGCTTTTTTCTCTTCACCCGTTTCCTTTTCATGTGTGCCCTGCAATGGCAATAAACAGCTGCCTGTATTATCCGCATATAACCGGGGGATTTGATTCAAATGCCTAAAGTGAATAACATTCACAATGCTGAACATCAGCTTTCCGGTCAGATCAACAGTTTTTGCCTGTTTGAGTAGCCATTGATCATTGGGCGGCCTGTTGTTCAAGACCCGGCCAGTTCGGAATCTTCCCAAAAAGGACCTTTTCTATGATTAAGCTCGCGACTGTACTGAAATTCACCTTGCTCACACTATTTATCAGCGGCTGTTCCACCACCGGGCACTTCAAGGTTCCGGAAGGAGCGGACCTTTATATTTACGAACGCCCCGAACCCGTTTATATCGCGGATGATGGCAGCGTAACCACCAAACCCTTCTTCTGGACTGCAGCGGGCCTGCCCCCGGGTGGCGGCATTCCCTATCGCCTGGAAAAAGACGGCGAGGTTATCAAGCAGGGCCGACTCCGGGCCAAATTCCGGCCGGTTTCCATTTTCTGGCCTCCCTTTGCGCTGATCTACTGGCCAATGGGCATGAACCCCAACATTACCTATGACCTCGTCAACGACACCCAGGAATAATCATGAAAGCACTCAAATTACTGCAAAGCTCAGTGATTGCTTTATCACTGGTCTCACTGGCCGGTTGCGCCTCCAAGCTGGCATTGACGGACAAGAACGGAGAAGACCTGGTGGGCGCCGATGGTGTCGTTACCCTGGTTAATCTCCACCCGGACATGCAGAAAGGCCCCCGTCTGACGGCGATAAACTGGCAGCTGCCCGCGCTGATTCCCATGTGCACGGAAGTCAAGATCATCGAGGCCAACGAAAAAGTGGCCACCATCAAGGACAAGAGCACCGGGGTGGTCTACACCTACTACTACCACAAAGCAGCGGCTGAGCCCTTTGCCACCCATCTCAAGCGGTATTTCGGGAAATCCTGTGACCAGGCCACCGTTGCCAGCCTGAGCAAGGTGGATCAGGAGGGCATTAAGTCCGGCACCATTAAAAAAGGCATGAGCAAGCAAGGAGTTATCTTTGCAGCGGGCTACCCTCCGCGCCACGCCACGCCATCCACATCACTCAACAGCTGGAAATACTGGAAAAGCCGCTGGGATACCATGCTGATCACATTTGAGGACGATAAGGTTGCCAGAATCGTGGATTAGGCCTTAAATAAGAGCCTTATCAATTACTCAGCCTTTAATCTGGCGTTCACGTCGGGTTTTTGGTAGCATTGCGCAATTTTTAAGCGCCCCCGATGTGGGGCGCTTTCTTTGTTATCATAGGGCAGCATTTTCGTGGATACCTCAGAGATTGCCTTGGACTGCTGGGCTGCCTGGGCTCCCGGTCTGGAATCCCATGAAGACTGGCTGCTGTGGGCCCGTGGGGAAAAGCTCCCACAACAGGATGGCGCGCCTGCGGTCGGATTTTTTCCTGCGGCACACCGGAGAAGACTAAGCCGGCTAGGCAAAATGGCGGTGTACGTGGCCCATCAGTGCGGGGCACCTGCCAGCCAAAGCCATCGGCTGGTTTTTGCGTCCCGCTACGGTGAACAGCACCGCACCGCCAGGATACTGGACGATATTACCCGGGGCGAGCCGGTTTCGCCCACGGCTTTCAGCCTGTCCGTGCACAATGCTGTGGCCGGACTCTATTCCATGGTGTCCGGAAATCAGGCGCCCACCACCAGCCTGTCGGCCGGGGAAAATACCTTCGCCGCGGGGTGGATAGAGGCCGTGGGGTTGCTGGGCAGTCCCGGGGATGATTGTGAAGCGGTCACCCTGGTGTACTACGAAGAGCCGTTACCTCCGGATTATCAGGAGTTTCAGTCGGAGGCGCTGTTTCCGATGGCGCTTGCCCTGAACATGCGGCACGCCAGCCACAATGATACAGAGGCCTACAGCCTGTGTATGGCTGACCAGGAAAGCACGACCGGTATATCGCCACCCTGGCAGCCACTGGCGTTTATACGCCTGATGTTAAATCAGAACCAACAAACAGAGGGAACTGGCAGTGGAAGTCGCTGGATCTGGAAACGAAATGAAAAGCTTTAATTACTATTGGCGTTTATTCGCCACTGGGTTAAGTTTTTTTTCCTTCGGTGTTGGCGGATTGATTATCGGTCTGGTGCTTTTTCCCCTCGTGAACCTGCTGATCTGGAACCAGCAGCGCCGCAAAATTGTCAGTCAGTACCTTATTCATAAACTGTTCCGGTTTTTTATCGAAATGATGCGCTTTCTGGGCATCATGGATTATCAGGTCAATGGGCTGGAAAAGCTCCGGAATGCCCAGGGCACCCTGATTGTGGCCAACCACCCCACGCTCATTGATGTGGTAATACTGATATCGTTCCTGAAAAAAGTGGATTGTGTGGTGAAGGCGGATCTGATGAAAAATCCGGTCATGATTGGCCCTGTCAAAGCCGCCAACTACATTATTAACTCGGATCCCGAAAAGCTGATCACCGATTGCTCCCAATCCCTGCAGAACGGTAACGCCCTGATTATTTTTCCGGAGGGTACCCGCACGGAGCCGGGCAAGCCGTTCCGCTTCCAGCGGGGCGCTGCAGGCATTGCTCTGCGCTCGAACGTTGATATCACACCGGTGGTTATGGACTGCACACCATCAACCCTGACCAAATCAGAAAAATGGTATCAGATTCCCCCCACCAGGTTTTATATAACGCTGGATGTGCGTGATCCCATACGGGTGGAGGATGTGGTGGATACCAGCCTGCCCAGATCCGTCGTGGCACGCCGTCTGACCACGTATCTGCAAGATTATTTTACTAAAGAGGTTTCAGTTCATGACTGATTTGGCACTTGAAGTGAAAGAGCTGATCATTGAATCACTCGACCTGGAAGATGTGACTCCCCAGGACATTATTGATGACGAACCCCTGTTCGTAGAGGGGCTGGGGCTCGACTCCATTGATGCCCTTGAATTGGGCCTGGCCATCAAAAACCGGTACAACGTGACCATCGACGCCGAATCCGATGAAACCAAGAAACATTTTTCCAGCGTATCCAGTCTGGTTCGTTTTATTGAAAACTCTCGAAAAGTTTAGGATTTCAAGATGAAGAGTAAAGAGGAAGTTTATTCGAAGCTCAGCGAAATAATGGTTGAGCTGTTCGAGGTGGAAGAATCAGATATTCAACCGGACGCCAATCTGTATGAGGAGCTGGGTATAGACAGCATTGATGCGGTGGATCTGGTGGTTAAACTGAAAGAAATCACCGGAAAACGCATTCAGCCGGAAGAGTTCAAGAGCGCCCGTACCGTTCAGGATGTGGTTGACGCCGTGTATGGATTACTTAACGGATAATTTCTGTGAAGTGGCCCGTCAAGCTGGTTTTCAGCTTATTGCTCATTGCCTATCCTGTTGCAGTGTATTTCGGGATACAGGCATTTTCCGTGAAACAGGTGGCGCTGGTGCTGCTGGTGCTCTTTGCTGTGCGCCTGTTTTACCTGAAACCCTCCACTGCGGACAGCGCAGCCGGCTGGGCAGCAACCACCGCGGGTATTATTCTTATCCTCGCCGTCTTGTTATTCGACAACGCGCTGTTTCTGAAGCTTTATCCGGTGTTTATCAATCTGGTGATGCTGCTTGTATTTTCCTGGAGCCTGCTTAACCCCCCTCCGGTTATCGAGCGCCTGGCCCGAAAAATCGACCCCCAGTTAAGTGAACTTGGTGTCAGGCATACGCGCCAGGTAACCCAGGTCTGGTGCGGGTTCTTTATTGTCAACGGCGCGATTGCCCTTTATACCGCATTGTTTTCCTCCATGGCGGACTGGGCACTCTATAACGGATTGATTGCCTACCTGCTAATGGGCCTGCTGTTCGCGGCAGAGTTTATTGTCAGAAAAATACGCCAGCAGCGTGCCGGAGAACGTTAACATGGATAGCCTGTCGTTCTCCCGGTTGCTCGACCCGGATACAGAAAACCACCCCGTGGCATGGCAGCCGCAGGCAGGGCAAAGTACCCCTCTGATTCATGATTTAAGGGGTTTTCAGTCAGATGTCGCCCGGGCGGTAGCCACTATCAGCAGCGCTTCCGAACCCGGGCAGAACAATGCTGCCATGCTTTATCTGACCAACAGCTACCAGTTTGCGGTGGGTTTTACTGCCCTGGTTTATCTGCAGAAAACCATTTTTCTGCCCGCCAATGACAGCCCCGGCGCTGTTCAGCAATTGCAGGCGGCCTGCGACAATGCCATTGTGGATACCTCCCTGGCTGAGCGCTTATCCGGCACTGAACAGGGCATGCCTGTTCTTGACCTGGAACAAACCCTGAACCATGCTCGACAAGATTCTTTTTCCAATCCCCAGTGGCCTGTGCCGCGGCATGACGCGCAATCAGAGGTGGTGATTTATACTTCCGGGAGCACCGGTAAGGCCAGGGCCATTCACAAAAGACTGGATTGCTTTCTGACGGAAGTACATGCTCTGGAATCCCTCTGGGGAAACCGCCTTGCAGACTCCGCTGTTCTGGCCACGGTATCCCATCAGCACGTCTATGGGCTGTTGTTCCGGTTGCTATGGCCCTTACTGAGTCAGCGCCCCTTTGGTGCCACTACGGTTCAGTACCCCGAGGAGCTGCAACCACAGGCGGCATTGCATCCGGCTACGGTACTGGTATCAAGCCCCGCGTTTTTGTCGCGGCTGCCCAATCACCAGGCAGCAGATGCTGCCTCTGGGGCAACCCCCCTGGTGCAGGTTTTCAGCTCCGGAGGGCCGCTGGATCCGGCTGACAACTTTGCCGTACAGTCACTGTTAAAATGCCCCGTGACCGAAGTATTTGGCAGTACGGAAACCGGCGGTGTCGGCTACCGGGAGCGAGCCGGCCACAATGATCCACTGGGCTGGATTCCCCTGCCCGGGGTTGAAGTCCGCCAATCACCAGCATCCCGTCGCCTGGTGGTAAAATCACCCTATCTTTTCACAGACGAGTGGTACGAAATGGGCGATGTGGCGGTGGTGGATGAGCACCGGCATTTTCATATTCAGGGCCGGGCCGACCGCATTGTGAAAATTGAAGAAAAACGCATATCCCTTGATGAGATAGAAGCCCGGCTTCAGCAATGCGCCAGTGTGCGCAGTGCCAAAGTGCTGCCGCTGGAGGGCAAGCGCCGGGTGCTGGGGGCCGTGCTGGTTTTATCGGAACCCGGCAACCAATTGCTTGCCCGCGAGGGCAAGCTGACATTAACCAGACAGCTGCGAAAGGAACTGGCCAGGCATCTGGAGCCTGTGGTGATCCCCCGCAAGTGGCGCATTGTTGATACACTGCCGGTAAACACCCAGGGAAAAATTACCCACGCAGCGCTGCAGCAGCTGTTCACGAACCCTATCAACCCGGACTGATGCCATCGTGACCGAGAAGACCCTGTACCCGAACATCATCAACAAAAACAGCCAGGCCAACGCCGTGCGCCTGACGCTGCAGGTGCCCGGGAATCTGGCTTATTTCGACGGTCATTTCGACCAGGCCAGCATTCTGCCCGGCGTGGTGCAGGTGAAGTGGGCAGAGCACTTCGGCAGGCAGTTTTTTCCCCTGCCCGGCTCGTTTCAGCGGCTGGAAACACTCAAGTTCCAGCAGGTCATTGTGCCCGACACCACCATTGAGCTGGAGCTGAGCAATCAGCCGGATCCGAAAAAACTTTATTTCACCTATTTTGTTAACCATAAAAAGGTGTCCTCGGGCCGTATCGTTTATGGAGCCGGAAATGACCTGTAAAACAGCCTTTCTGATTCCCGTATACAATCACCACCGCGTGCTGGAGCATATCGTTACGCGGCTGACAGACTATTCACTGCCCTGCCTGCTGGTAAACGATGGCAGCGCCCCGGAGTGCCGGGAAGAAATGCAGCGGATTGCCGATAGCCGGGAATGGGTCAGCCTGATTCATCTCCCTGAAAACCAGGGCAAGGGCGGAGCTGTTATGGCGGGCATCCGGCAGCTGGCGAAGCAGGGATTCAGTCATGTGTTTCAGATTGATGCCGACGGCCAGCACGACCTTAACCGGATTCCGGCATTTCTGGCGGCGTCAGCAGAACAACCGCAAGCGATGATTCTGGGCCAGGCCATTTACGATGACTCCGTACCCAAATCCCGGCTGTATGGCCGTTACATCACCCATGTATGGGTATGGATTGAAACACTGTCCCTGGCCATCAGGGATTCCATGTGCGGATTCCGGATCTATCCGGTAGAGGAAACCCATCAGATTATCAGCAGCCGTCAGATCGGCATGCGCATGGACTTTGATGTGGAGATTGTGGTGCGTCTGCACTGGGCCGGTGTGCCCACGGTGAACCTGCCGGTGCCGGTAAACTACCCTATGGACGGCATTTCCCATTTTGATGTGCTGAACGACAACCTGCGGATTTCCAAAGCCCACACCAAACTGTTCTTTGGCATGTTGTGGCGGATGCCGGTGCTGCTGTTCCGCAGCCTGTCCCGGGCGAGGTGATCTCCATGAGTGAATCAGAAACCAACGCAACCCATTGGTCCCAGCTGGAGGAAAAAGGCTCTTATCTGGGTATGCGTGTGTTGTTCGGTATTTACAGTCTGCTTGGCAGTGCCATCGTTATCCCCATTCTCTACCCGGTGGTGTTTTATTTTTTCCTGTTTGGCAAGCTGGCCCGGAAAAGCTCCATGATTTACCTTGATCGGGTTTTTAATTTCAACCGTGAGGAAAAAACCAGGGTCACTCGCTGGCACAGTTTTCGACATTTCATGGCGTTTGCCCAGAGCATTCTGGACAAGATTGGCGGCTGGGCCGGCAAGGTAACCTATGATCAGGTGCGTTTTGACACCCGGCCCCGCCTGCTGAATGCGGTTCGCTCGGGCAAAGGCGGTGTCATTGTCGGGGCTCATCTGGGTAGCCTGGAGGTGGGGCGCGCACTGAGCAAGGAAATGCAGGGCCTGAAACTGAATGTGCTGGTTCATACCAGTCATGCCGAGCAGTTCAACCGGGTACTCCGCAAGATCAATCCTGAATCCCAGGCAGAGTTGTTGCAGGTCACCACCATGGGCCCGGACACGGCGATCATGTTAAGGGAAAAAATCGACCGGGGTGAGTTCATTGCCATTCTGGGAGACAGAACACCGGTGGCCAGTCAGGGGCGTGATGTGTGGCTGCCGTTTCTGGGCAAACCCGCGCCCTTTCCCCAGGGACCCTATATACTGGCGGGTGTGCTGGGTTGTCCTTTATATATGCTCACCTGTTTGCGTGCCGGCAAACGGTTTGATGTATTTTTCGATACGCTGGCCGACAGGGTGACCCTGCCCCGCAAGCACCGGCAGCAGGCCATTAACACCTGTGCGCAGCTATACGTGGAGCGGCTTGAACACTACGTAACGCAGTATCCCTATCAATGGTTCAATTTTTTTGATTTCTGGCATGAGTTTAACGATCAGAACCGGAAAACTAACGGGTAGTATGTAATGAATTCGTCATCCAACGATATCTGGGCCGTCACCGCTGAAAAAACCGTTCTGGTGGGCGACACCCAGCTGACAATTGAAGATATCTGTAACCTGGCTTCCGGTACCGCAAGGGTAGAACTGAACCGGGACCCCGCCTTTATCGACCGGATTAACCGGGGCTCGGCGTTTCTGGAGAAACTGCTGGCGGACGATGGTGCCATCTATGGCGTCACCACCGGCTACGGTGACAGCTGCACGGTTGCCGTCCCCGAACACCTGGTGCCAGAGCTGCCCTATCACCTGCTGCGTTTTCATGGCTGTGGCCTGGGTAATTACCTGACTCCCGAGCTGGGCATGGCGGTGCTGGCAACCCGGCTGAATTCCTTGGCCATGGGGTATTCCGGCGTTCGGGTCAGGTTACTGGATCAGCTGGCCACACTGATCAACAGAAAGATCATTCCGCTGATTCCTGAAGAAGGCTCCGTAGGTGCCAGCGGCGACCTGACACCATTGTCCTATGTGGCTTCAGCGCTGGTAGGGGAGCGGGATGCCTACTACCAGAATCAGGTAAAGCCCGTAGCGGATGTGTTGCGGGAACTCAACATTGACCCCATTGACCTGAAACCCAAAGAAGGCCTGGCCATTATGAACGGCACCGCGGTCATGACCGCCATTGCCTGTGTGGCCTGGCAGCGCGCTGGCTATCTCACCAGGCTCTGTTCCCGGCTGACGGCCATGGCCAGCCTGGCGCTGCAGGGCAACGACTACCATTTCGATGAAAAGCTGTTTTCGGTAAAACCCCACCCCGGCCAGATTCAGGTGGCGAAATGGATCCGCGAGGATCTGCATGCCGGTTCCGCACCACGCAATTCTTCGCGCCTGCAGGATCGCTACTCCATTCGTTGCGCGCCTCACGTTATCGGCGTGCTGGCGGACTCCCTCCCCTGGATGCGCCAGTTTATCGAAAACGAACTTAACAGCGCCAACGACAACCCCATTATTGACGGTGACGGAGAACACGTTCTGCATGGCGGCCATTTCTATGGCGGCCACATTGCCTTTGTGATGGATTCCATGAAAAACGCTATTGCCAACCTGGCGGACCTGATGGACCGGCAAATGGCGCTGTTGATGGATACCCGCTTTAACCACGGCCTACCGGCGAACCTGTCGGGCAGTTCGGCAGAGAGAGCCATGATCAATCATGGTTTTAAAGCGGTGCAGATCGGCGTGTCTGCCTGGGCAGCCGAAGCCCTTAAGCACACCATGCCCGCCAGCGTGTTTTCCCGGTCCACGGAATGCCACAATCAGGACAAGGTCAGCATGGGCACCATCGCCGCCCGGGACTGTTTGCGTATCCTGCAGTTAACTGAGCAGGTAGCAGCGGCATTGCTGCTGGCGGTTACCCAAGGGCTTCAGCTGCGTACTGCCGCTGGTGAATTACCAGAGTCGCATCTCACGGATGCTGTGATGAGAACGCGTCGGCAGGTTGAGGAAAGCTTTGATTTTCTGGAAGAGGATTGCCCGCTTGAAGCCACCCTGCGGCAAATGACGCTCC
>JAWVYU010000094.1:0-14594 GCA_033722575.1 Ketobacteraceae bacterium
GCCGGGTCTCCCACTTCAAGCAGGGGGGTGCCCGCGTTGACCACGCCTTCGCTTTTACGGTGAATGGCCAGGACAGATCCGTTTACCGGGCTTTCAATGGGTACATGCTCCCGGAGCACGCCTTCGGTTTTCTGGGCGGCAGAATATTGCAGGAGCGTGTTGGCCGCCTGCAGATCATATTTGGCAACGTCCACCGAAAAACGGGCTGAACGCAGCACCGCTTCCGCACGGCGCTTTTCAGTTTTTGCTGCCTGCAGTTCCTCATCGGACACAAAGCCTTTGTCTTTCAGTTTCTGTTTACGTTCATATTCCTGACTGGCGAAATCGGCGTCCGCGTTTGCGGCTTCAGCCTGCTGCCGGGCGGCGAGCAGCGCGGAATTGGCGGCGGCCACCCGGGCTTCGGCCTCGGCCCGGTTACGCGGATCAAGCACATTGGAGCGCAAGGGTTCCAGCTGGGTGAGCACCTGCTGTTTGCTGACGGCATCACCCACCTCCAGATCGATACGGCGAACATAGCCTGAAACCGGGGCTGAGATAAGGTACCGGTCTTTTACCCGGGTCACCCCTTCCTCGTTGATGGTGACCTGAAAAAGACCCCGCTCCACCGTTGCCGTTTCAACCAGTACCGGTTGAGGTTTCAGGCCATAGGCCAGGGCGGCCAGTAACAGCGCTGCAATAATCAGCCAGCCCAGATGCTTTTGCCATAACGGCTTCTTTGCAGACATGGATGTCGGCTCCTTGAACGGTTGAATTTTATTCCCGGGTTTTCAGCACTTCCACCAGGTCCAGCTGTTTCAGCCGGTGCCACACCAGGGCTCCCGATACCACCGCAGCCAGGGTTACAATGAGTGCAGAAAACGCGTAGGTATAGGGTGTCAGCACCAACGGCACGCGAAACAGATCAGATGCCAGGTTCGCGGCCATAAACGCACACAACCATTGACCCAGCAAAAAACCCAGAGGAAAACTGGCCAGTGTCAGCAGGGCCAGTTCCCCCAGCAGGATATAAGCCACTTCGCCATGGCTGTAGCCCAGTACCCGCAGGCTGGCCAGTTCCCGGCCGCGTTCCGCCAGGGCAATGCGAATGGTATTGTAAACCACCCCGAATGCGATCACGCCGCCCAGCAGCGCGTTGATCAGGGTAAACCACAACACGACGCGGTCCAGGGTTTCGTAGGAACTGTCGATAACCGACTGGCGCAGATTGACGCCGGCCACGGCGGGCATATCCCGGAGTTCCCGGTAAAGGGTTTTGATCTTGTCGCTGTCAACGCTGAGCAGGGCGCTGTTAATGGCCGGCCCTTCCCGCATATAGCGGTTCAGCTGGCTCTGGCGCATATAGGTGCCAAGGCCAAGAAACTGCTTTGTCAGTGCCGCTACCGGCGCACGGAACACCTCCTGGTGCCCTTCCAGGGTTTCAACCCAGACATGGTCACCAACGCTGACGTCAAGATTCTTTGCCAGTTGAAGGTTCATCAGAATACCCTGGTAGGGCATTTCGATTGCCTCAAGCTCCGTATTCAGCACAGTTTGCAGGTGGCGAGTGTCCGGCAGCCCTTCCAGGGTGGTGCGGTATTCCTGATGCCCATGACGCAGGCGCACCGGTACTGAGCGTTTGCCTTCCACGTAGGTGACTCCCGGAAGATGCCGCAGGCTTCCCAGTACCGACTCCGATAACGGCTCATTAAAAATCACTTCAACATCCTGTTTCTGCTGCAACACAAACTGCACATGAATCATGAAATTCACCGCATCCCGCTGAAAATTGCCCACCATCATAATGGCGCAGGCCATGGCGAGCCCCAGTACCGACAGAAAGGTTTTCACAGGGCGCCGCTGCAGCTGGCGGATGATCATTCTGGTGGCAGGCGTCAGTCGCTGCTCGATATTGAGTCTGTAGAGCAGCGAGTGATGAAATCCGGGAGGTGCCTCCGGGCGCATGGCTTCCGCAGGTGCCAGAGTGGCCGCACGATACACTGAGCGGGCAGTGGCCAGCAGACAGATAAGGGTCGTGGCCAGAGCCACCATTCCGAAGATCATCGGTTGCATTTGATAATGCAGGTCGGGAAACCGGTAATAGTCCACATACAGTGCAGTGAGGCCCTTGCCCAGCCATAACCCCAGAACGTAGCCCCCCAGTACCCCCAGACTGTTTATCGCAATGACCATGCCGGAATAGTGCAGGAAAATATGACGGTTGCTGTAACCGAAGGCCTTTAAGGTGGCAATGATTTCCCGTTGTGTGTTGATCAGCCGGGTAATCACCACGTTCAGTAAAAACAGTGCTACCCCGAGAAAAATGGACGGAAACAGAAAGGCCATGGTTTGCAACTGCTTGAACTCTTCCCGCAGAAAGCGACTGGACAGCTGATCTTCCCTGCCGTAAGCGCCACGCCCTCCGTAGGGTTCCAGCAATGCATCCAGATGTTCGATCACCCGTTTCTGATGGCCTCCGGGTTGCATCCGGATCACCACATTATTGAAGGCGCCATCCATATCGAAAGCTTTTGCGAGGGGAGTGTAGGGCATCCACATCACGGCATAACGTTTGAAGTCAGGCACCAGACTGCCCGGCGCAATCTGATAGATATGTTCCGGTGACAGCACAATACCCACAAGGGTCAGTGTGCGGCGCTTGCCATTGATCACTACCGTCAACCGGTCCTGCGGTTGCAGGCGGTGCTGCTCCGCAAAAGCATCACTGATGACCACTTCGTTATCGCGCCGGCTGTCGGGCAAACGCCCCCGCACCAGATGCAGACTGTTCAGGGCGTGGCGGGCCTGCTCTTCATGATCGGGGATAGACGTCATCAGACCCTGTACCGGCTCATCAAAACCGGCAACTTCCAGCGTGACAGGTGCCACTACCCTGGCCTGGGCCCGGGAAACATCAGGGATATCCCGGATGCGTTCAGCCAGTGACAGCGGTGCCCGCTTCAGGTCGGCAAAAATATGGGCAAACCGGTATTCCTGATAATACTGGTCCCGGGTTTCCTGTAATGAGGAATAGGTGGACAGACTCATGATACACACACCCACGCCACCCACCAGTACCAGGGCAATGGCAATGACCTGACCGCGAATGTGCCAGAGTTCGCGCAAGAGCTTTCGCTGCAGGCTGGACAGGGCTACCACTGGATATCCGCCGGGGCTTTGCGCTGCGCATTGGGTGTGACAGACTGGATTTTGCCGTCCGCCAGGGTGATCACCCGGTCTGCCATGGCCGCGATATCAGCATTGTGGGTGATCAATGCTGTGGTGGTACCCAGTTCGCGGTTGATTCTTTCCAGCACTTCCAGCACCACCACCCCGGTTTTGGAATCCAGTGCGCCGGTGGGCTCATCACACAGCAGTACCTGAGGGTTTTTGGCGATGGCTCTGGCAATGGCAACCCGCTGTTGCTGACCACCGGAAAGCTGGGCGGGAAAATGATCGCTGCGGTCAGCCAGCCCCACCAGTGCCAGTGCTTCGTGGGGGTCCATCGGGTCGTCGGCAATTTCAGTTACCACGGCAATGTTTTCTGCGGCGGTCAGGCTGGGTATCAGGTTGTAGAACTGGAATACAAAACCCACGTGGTGTCGCCGGTAATGGGTCAGGGCTTTGTCACTGGCATCACTGAGGCTGATGCCGCAATAGTCCACCTCGCCGGTGGTGGCAGCATCCAGCCCGCCAAGAATATTCAGCAGGGTGGACTTGCCGGAGCCGGATGCCCCCAGCAATACCACCAGTTCTCCCCGGTACAGCTCCAGGTCGACACCCCGCAGAGCGTGTACCTGGACTTCCCCCATGTCATAGGTTTTGGTAATGCCCCGGGCGGTGAATACCGTTTCCTTGCCGGTTTCCGTCCGGGTGTCAGCAGGTGCTGTCATAAGCGTTCCTGACGCAATGATGTCTGAGGGTTCTAATGTACTGTGTTAACCGAGTCAGGCAAACCCGATAAATTGACGCGGATCAGGCTTCGCTCAATGGCTGGGTCTGAATGCGCAGTTCACCCAGCAACGCACGGGCTGCCGGCCCCAGCCGGTCGGAATCAATGAAGGTCAGATAAATGGACGAGGTACGTTGCAGACCGTTGCGCAGGGGCAGGGGTTTCAGCACACCCTGAGCCAGCTGATCGGCAATATGGGGTTTGGGCAGCCAGGCAAAGCCGAAGCCCTGGCTGACCATGTCAATGGAAGTGCGCATATGGCTTACGGTCCAGCGCTGGTTTGCTCCCAGCCAGCCTTCGTCCCGGCTGCTTTCCAGGGCAGAGTCACGGACCACAATCTGACGGCAGGCTTTGAGGTCTTCGAAGGTCAGTTCATGGCCCAGGTGGTGCAGGGCATGATCGGGGCTGGCCACAGCAATAAAGTCAATGGGGCAGAGTTCTTCGGAAAACGCCCCGCGGACCGGCTGGGGGGAAAGCGCCAGATCCACCTTGCCTTTTGTCAGCAGTTCATTGGCGCCGGACAGGGCGGTTTCAATCAGTTCAATACGCAGGAGCGGAAACTCCTCCGACACCCGGTTGAAGGTTTCATACAGATAGCGCTGGGGAAAAATCTGATCCACCGCAATGGTCATCCGCGTTTCCACGCCAGCGTTGAGGCTGTCGGCTACCGCTTCGATCTTGCGGGCTTCGTCCAGCAGATAGGCTGACCGCCGCAGCATAAGCTCACCGGCTTCCGTCAGCACGGCTTTGCGCCCCTTGACAGTCAGCAGCTTGATTCCCAGGGCTTCTTCCAGTTTATGGACCGCATGGTGAACCGTGGACTGACTCTTGTGAATGGCAGCTGCTGCCTGACTGAACCCGCCATGCTCTACCACGGCTTTAAACATGCGCCATTGTTCAAGAGTGGTTTTCAGCATAGTCGCCTCGGTGTTTCAGCCTCGGTGTCAGAATGCCTCACGACCGTGGGGCCGGTTAAAATCAATGTCCGGACCCGCCGGCACAATCTGTGTCGGATTGATCATGTGATGGCTGTAATAATAATGTCGCTTGATATGGGAGAAGTCCACGGTGCCGGCCACGCCGGGCCATTGATAAAGCTCCCGCACATAGCGGGGCAGGTGTTCGTACTCCTCCAGTTTGCGGCGGTTGCATTTGAAGTGTCCGTGATACACCGCATCAAAGCGGATCAGGGTAGTGAACAGACGCCAGTCGGCTTCGGTAATGTCGCTTCCCGCCAGATAGCGCTGCTGGCCAAGGCGCTCTTCAACCCGATCCAGGGCATCAAACAGGCACTGATAGGCTTTTTCATAGGCTTCCTGTCGGGTGGCAAAACCAGTGCGGTAGACACCGTTATTGATGTTGTCGTACACGTCCTCATTCACCTTGTCTATTTCGCTTCTCAGGGCCTGGGGATAGTAATCATCTTCGTTGCCTGTCAGGTTGTTGAAGGCGCTGTTGAACATGCGGATGATTTCCGAGGATTCATTACTGACAATACATTGCTGCTGTTTGTCCCACAGCACGGGTACAGTGACTCTGCCGGTGTAGGTGCTGTTGTTCCTGGTGTAGATCTGATGCAGGTAACGGGCATCGTACAGATGATCGCCGGTGCTGCCTTTTTCAGTATCAAATTCCCAGCCGTTTTCCAGCATGTCTGGGCTGACCACCGATACGCTGATGTGATCTTCCAGGGACTTCAGTTTGCGAAAAATCAGAGTGCGGTGGGCCCAGGGACAGGCCAGGGATACGTACAGATGATAACGGCCTGACTCGGCAGGAAACCCGCCTTTACCGGAAGGTCCGGGGCTGCCATCGGCAGTTACCCAGTTGCGTAACTGTGCGGCTTCCCGTTCAAATTCGCCATCGGATTTGTCGGTGTCGTACCACTTGTCTTGCCACTGACCGTTCACGAGTAAGCCCATGATATGCTCCTTATGTTAAGTGCAGGCCTTCTCAGCCTGCACCATGCGTTCGTTCAGTTCAACCGGCGGGCATCAATGCTCAGGGTACCTGCACCATTGGCGGCCAGCACGAGAAACCCGCCGGCCATGGCAATGTTCTTGAAGAACAGCAGGAACTGAACCTGGTCGCCCAGCTGGTTGTGATAGAGCAGGGCAGTGATCACACTGAAGCCGGCAAAAGCAAGTGCCGTCAGGCGAGTCTGAAAGCCGATCGCTATAAAGACTGCACCAATCAGCTCAAAAGCGATCACCAGAGGTAACAGGGCGGCGGGGATACCTCCGGATGCCATGAACTGGGCATTGGCGTCGTAATACTGGATCTTGTTAAGGGCAGCCAGGGCAAAGATAGTGCTCAGGCCCAGCCGACCGGCCAGGTCCATCAGTGGTCGCAGGCTGTTCAGGGTGTTGTCAAAAAGGTTTGGATGTGCGGTTGCGGTGTTCATTGGGATGTCCTCTTGAATCAGGTTTGTCTCAAGGTGTAATCCCAGTATATGTTTAATATTTTAGAATAAAATCGGAAAAAATAGGGTTAAATATTCTATAAAATCGAATGCATGGCTGGTTCGAATGTAGGGGTGGCCCGATGAAATGGCGGAAAGTGGCTCGGGAGAATGGCAGAGCCAGATGGCAAAGCCGGATGACACAGCGCCTTTCATCGGGCAGGTTAATTACCGTCGGGCACGCATCCGGCCAAACAGCAACAGCCCCAGAAGCAGAGCTGTTCCAACGCTGCCGCCGCTGCCCGGTCCACCGGAATCGCCAGACCCAGAGTCGGAACCGGAGTCAGAGCCCAGGCTGACCTCATCGATCCATGCGCGGTCAGCGCCGATATCAATGCTGAAATCCTTGGTGTAGACAAAGGTAACCAGCCGGACACCCGTGGTGTTCAAATTGATTGTCTGCCAGTCCTGATTGCCGCTGATAAATTGCTGCAATACTCCGTCCTTGCGGATTTCGAGGCCATCAAAATCCGCTTCGGAACTGACTTTTACCCGTGCAGACAATGATGACTGACCGGAGACATCCACCGCCAGCACCGAACTGGAGTTAGCGTTAATAGTGCCGGATCCCAGGGAAAAGCCATCTTCGGCCACATCGGAAATGCCCCAGGGGCTGTCTCCTCCGGTGTACCAGTTGAGTCCGGAATTATTGATGGCGTTGCTGACATCAAGGCTTGTCAGTATCTCCACTTCCAGTTCTGTCGTGACCAGCGGAGTGACGGCGGAATCCGTAGTCACCTGCAGATCGGCACGTTTGACTGCGCCCTCATCGGACGAGACCGCAGACACGGTAATGCCGCAGGTAGCGCCGCCGGACAACAGCCCCTGACACTGATCATCGATAATGGAAAAGTCGGCGGCATGGGTGCCGGAAAGCTGGGCGTCCGACAGGAGTGCGCCGGCTTCACTGTTGTTGGCCACTCCCAGAGAGTAAGTGACTGCCATGCCGGGTATGGAATACACCAGTCGCGGCGCATTGATCACCGCCAGTCCCTGGGTATTGTCGGCGATCCAGTCGAGGTAAGCGGCGGTTTTCGTGTACACGCCATAGTCGCCGGCGCTGGCACATTCAGCCGGACCGAAACTGACAATGCCCACATGCTTCAGCCCGCTGGCGGTATCCACCAGCAGCGGTCCGCCGCTGTCGCCGCTGCAGGAATCCTCGCCGTTAAAGTCTTCTCCGGCACACAGCAGGTCGTCATCGTACACACTGCCCACGCGGCTGGCGCATTCGGCTGCACTGCGAACCGGCAGTTCCACCCCGTAAAGACGGTCCGGGACCGGAGGGTTTTCACCGGTGGACTGCACGCCCCACCCCAGCACCAGCGCAATGGTACCACCGGTAATCGCCGCCATTTCCTCGCTGGTAACAAGTTCGGCGGGCGTATTGACGGAATCCCGGGAAAGTTTCAGCAGGGCGATATCGTTGTCCACCTCAAAACCGTCCCGGTAATCTTCGTGAATCACAATCTGTTCGATGGTAATGGATTCCGCGGAGCTGCTGGTTTTATCCAGGCTGCCGATCACCGCTTTGATGAATTCCGGGCTCATGCCTTCAATACAGTGAGCCGCTGTCAGTACCCAGCGCTCATCAATCAGGGTGCCGCCACAGAACGCCTGGCTGCCTGTTCTTGTCTGGATGGAGACGATCCAGGGGTAGTTTTCGGTGACCTCATAGCCGCCGATAATCCGGGCGGCAACCCGGTCCTGTGCCTGGCTGGTGACGCTGAGCATTGCCAGGGCGGCGAATGCCAATGACTGAAGAGTGCTGGGGTATTTCATGGGTTATCCTGCCAAAATCCCTTTGATTCATGATGTTTTCGTAGCCCGAAATGATAGAGAAACCCGCTGCGCCATGCCACCCGGCCCACGTAATAATATGTAATCAATCAGTGTAGGATATTACCCTTTACAGCGCCTGTTCTTTAGGGCTCCGAAAGTCCTTACTCCTTGTTTTTACTCTGCTTTTCCCGTTGAGCCCGCTGTTCGCGGGTAGCCTGTTCCAGTGTATCCACCAGCCGGGCCAGCAGGCTTTTTGGCTCGCTGTCGTCGCCGGCGCTGGCCAGATCATCCTGTCGCTCCAGCATGGCCCGGGTTTCCTGTTCCAGGCGGGCCATGGCGCTGTTCAGTGAATCATCCGGTTCGTGGGCTTCGGCCTCCAGGGCTGCCCGCTGCTCACCGCGATCAAAGCGCTGTTCCAGGTGTGCTTCCTTGTCCGGCTCCCGCTCGCTGAGGTCGATCTGCTGTACCGCACCCACCTGTCCGGTTTCATGGATGAAAATACCTGTGCGCCGGACCTGTCCATAGTCATTATGGTAATGATCCCGCAGGGAAAACGGTGATTCACCACTTTGGGTGCCGATCGCGGCAATACCGGCGGTTTCCAGATCGGTTAACCGGTCATTGCCATGCTCATCCCGGGTCCATACCTGCAGTTTGCCGTACACACTGTCCCCCGCATCGATAAATCCGTTGCCGTCTTCATCATGTTCCGCCAGGTCCTGGAAGCCGTTGCCACTTTGCGGTCCGAACAGTTCGGAGCCATTGTTGATTTTTCCGTCCTGATTTTTATCCAGTACCAGAAATCCCGACCCGGACCCGGCGAAGGTCAGATTTTCTTTCTCGCCGTCACTGTCAATATCGAACCGGAACACACTGCTGCTCAAATGATTGATGTCCCCCTGCAAATGTATGATCAGCGGATCGGTGCGACGGGTAACTTTTTCCGCATAAGTCCCCCGGGCTTCCTGATAAAGAAAGTCACTGCTGGCCTGGGCGTAAAACTGAAAATCAATGGCCCTGCCGTCGTCGGTGAGGATTTCTCCCCGGGCCAGGAACGCAAGCTGCTGATGACTGGAAATTTCATAGTAGCTGCCGCTGGCGCTCCATGACGCCGCCGGCCTGCTGGAAGGGGATGTCGGCTGAAATTCCCGGATCCGCACGCTGTGGGCGTAAAAGCGTTCCAGCGCGGAATGAACCGCTTTCCGAGTGGTCAGCTGCCGGGCAGCAGCGTCCCCCTGTCGGCGAATCAGGGACGCAGAATAGGTGTCCCGGCTTGACGAGCTACGCAGCAGTGACCGTTGTTCTGAGCGGGCTACACCCGCACCGGCAACCGGTGCTTCGTTTGTCTGCTGAGAAAAAGGCTGCGTGGCGAATTTGTCTTTCATGGTTGCTTCAGACGTGCGCTGACGGTAGTCAGCGGAGAACTGAATACTGGCGGATACAATTTTCATGACGCGCTCCGGTAAGTCAGCGCATCCCTTGGGATGAGGTTGAGGTTTTTTCGTTACTGCTCAGAATAACTATCGGCAGCCCGGCCCGACGCTGAAGACATCAGGTACCATCTACGCTAGTTTGGTTAGCAAGGTAACGGGCAATCCGTGCCCTCAGTTCGGCCTCCCGCTCGATAAAATAGCGGGTAATAAAATGGATAAACTCTTTGGTTTTCTGGGAGAGATAACGGGGCTGGTTGTAAATGATATGCACGTTCTGACTGGGGGTTTCGAACTCCGGTAATACATGGATCAGGCGGCCGGATTCCAGATGTCGCTGGATCAGATAAAAGGGCAGGGCGGCAATTCCCAGGCCGGTCAGGGTGGCATGGTAGGCCAGGTCCAGGTCATTGGTGGCAAACCGCATGGGCCGCTCCATCAGCTTCGCTGCCCGCGCCAGGTTCTTCACCTTGCGCAAGTCGGCAAACTCGTTGCCACTCACTATGATCAGCTCATGGCTGGCCAGATCATTCAGGCTGTGGGGGTGCCCGTTTTGCGCCAGATACTGTGGTGTGGCGCAGAGCACCAGGTTGAACGGGCCCATAGTGCGGGCCACCAGGCGGGAGTCAGGCAGATCACCCAGGTGAATGCCCACATCATATCCGGTACTGACCAGATCCATGGGCGCGTCACTGATCAGCAGGTCCACCTGGATATTGGGGTAGGCACGGCAAAAATCATCCACCACCCTGGCCAGCATGGAGCGCCCGAAAATGGATGGCACCCAGACCCTCAGCAGGCCCCGGGGCGACTGGTCCAGATCCTTGATCATCTGCTCGGTTTCTTCCAGTTCTTCCAGCATGCGCTTGCAGCGCTCGTAATAGAGTATCCCGGCCTCCGTGGGGCTGATGGATCGGGTGGTGCGATGCAGCAACCTTACCCCAAGACGGGTTTCCAGCTGGCTGATCTGCTTGGAGACGGCCGACGGGGTCAGACCCATCTGGTGGGCCACTTGCGAAAAGTTTTTGGCTTCCACGGCAGCCACATAGATCTGAAGCGGATTAGGGTATGACATCAGCTGATTTGTGCCTTTTTTTCATAAATGTTTTTATTATGTATCGCTTTACCCTCTGGATTATAGTTAATTTCACGCCAACACAGTGAAATGCGCCCGCGCAGGATGACAGAGGATTACTCCATGCCCATGAAAACCGTTTCCCGGCCACCCAGTGACATTCGTTATTTTCCCGATGCCGACGATCTGGCGTCCCGCATGTCACCGGAGCACGTGGAGCATGTGCGGGAGATATTCAATACACCCCTGACCGGCGCCTATAACTGGGATTATCAGAGCTGCGACGGCAGGATTCGCAAGCTGTACAAGCTGGGCAAGGAACTGAACTGGGATGCAGAAATGAACCTGGACTGGTCGGATACACTGCCCCGAACGGAATTCTGTACTGATCAGAACTTTAATCTGTTCCGGGGCTATGAACCCTACGACGCTCTGTCGGAGGAGGACAAGATCCGCTTTGACTGGCATCAGCTGGCCAGCAACCTGAGCCAGTTTCTGCACGGTGAGCAGGGTGCCCTGCTGGTGGCATCCCAGCTGGTGAGCTGTGCGCCCACCTATGATGCGAAACTCTATGCGGCCTCACAAAGTTTCGATGAAGCTCGCCATGTGGAAGTGTTCAACACCTTTATCCAGAAAGAGATCGGCTTTATGTATCCTGTGCACCCCGGGCTTAAGGCGCTGCTGGACAAGATTCTGACGGATCCCCGCTGGGATCTGAAATTTATCGGTATGCAGATTATTCTGGAAGGGCTGGCCCTGGCGGCGTTCAAATCCAACCGGGCGGCTACCCGGATACCGGTACTTAACGAGTTGCTGCGTCTGGTGATACGGGATGAGGCGCGTCACGTCACCTTTGGAGTGAACTATCTTGAGGAATACTGCAAAAACCTGACCGATCAGGAGCGGGAGGACCGAGGCCAGTTCGCCTACGAAGCCTGTGTGGTCATGCGCGACCGGCTGATCAGTGATGATGTATTTCTGGAATTTGGCTGGGACCCTGAAGCCGCCCGGGAACGGGTGCTGGCAAGCACGGTGCTGGGGGATTTTCGCAACATTCTGTTCAGCCGGATTGTTCCCAACCTGAAACGTATCGGTTTGCTGACCGAGGCGGTGCGCCCCCGGTTCGAGGCGCTGGGTTTGCTGGATTACGAACACCTGGACAGTGATGCGGAAATCGACTGGGCCAGGCTGTCAAAGCCCCTGTTTGACGGCCGGGAGGGTGACAGCAGGGTAGCCTGAAGGATTGTCTGATTAATCCGGAACCGTTGGGAAAACGCTGAACCTGATCCCCCGGGGTGCCATGGCGCCCGGGGGATTTTTATTTGCACCACTGACACCTCAACGCTGGCTGTCTATGCTATTAGAGTAATGGACATTGGGGGGTGTCATGAAAGTACTGTGGCTGACACTGGCAGACAACAAAGAGGCCCTGTACGGTTTTACTGAAAGGTTAAGCCAGCTGTATGAGCTGACCTGTCACTGGTTGACCGGCAAAGAGGCAAAAAATATCGCCAGAATCGTGGGTGGCCCGCAAATCAAGGGATTTGACCGGGTGGTGGTGATGTTGCCGTTACCGCTTCTGGTCAAACAGTCCGCCTACCTGCGCTGCATTCCCGATATTGTGCTGATTCAGCCTGATTTGCCCCCAGCCATGAAGGCGGGCACAGGCGATGCCGAGAAATTTCTCAGGCTGCTTCCCGTCATGCCCTGGGTGCGTTTGCTGATCCCCGCAGGCGAAGGGGTTTCCCGGCTGGAAAAGCTGGGGGTGGATCTGGGGTTGGTGCCCCTTGGCCTGAATGCTCTCTGGTTCCGGGATAACAATGAAAACCGCCGCTATCAGGCCGCCATCCTGGCTGACCCTGAAAACCCGCCCCTGAGGGAGCGAAAATCGCTGTTGTTTGACATCAAAACCCAGAACAAGCTGCAGATTTTTGATATAGCGGAAGGACAGGCTCTGGTGGATCAGTTGAATCAGGCAGGCATCGTGATATGCAATGATCAGGGTTGTGCCCGCTACCGGACGCTCAATTTTCAGGCCATGGCCTGTGGAGCGGCTCTGATGACCTGGGACAGAGGAGCCAGGGAAAACCAGTGGCTGGGCTTTGAGGATATGGTGAACGTAGTGCTGTATCAGGATGCCCGTTCAGCCCAGGCCAAAATCAACTTTCTGAAACGTCATGGCGACGCGCTGGACTCGATCCGTGAAAGTGGCAAGGCACTGGCCCTGGAAAAGCACAGTAACAGGGCGCTGGCGGAAAAGCTGGCGGAATATCTGGTAAATCCATTGCAACGGTTTGAGGGCGATGATATTGAAGATGCACTGCGTTTCAGATTTTTCCGCTAGCAAAACAATAACAACGCACAATAAAAAAACCGGAACAGGAAAAACAGCAATAACAGAGGAGACACATCATGCAAATACCGGAAAACGGACTCACCAACCATGAAGTGACCATCTGCCTTCAGGGAGGCGCGATTCTGGGGCCCTATCATGCCACCTGGAGCAAGGACTCATCCAGTGATGTCAGGGAACTGAGCAAGGACTACGAAAGCTTTCTCAAGGGAGAGTCCCAAAAGCGCTTCAAGTACCACCTCCACGACACCTACACCAACTCTGTTCATTGTCTGATTCTGAAGTTTGAAGACGTGACCGGCATCTACGATAACGTCAAGCTGCGCGGCTGAGGTCCGGAATGAAACCCGTTGAACCGGTGCTGGTGACCGGTGCACTGGGATTTATCGGCAGGCGCACCGTTGAATCTTTGCTGGATCTTGGTGTCCGGGATGTTCGCGCTTTTGATCTGCCGGGTCTGTCCATGCCGGCCGAGTGGCAGGGCAGGGTGGAATACATTCCGGGAGATATCAGCTATCAGCCCGATGTGGATCGAGCCATGGGGGGCGTTGCCACCGTCATACATCTGGCGGCCATGGTGGGCGACTGGATCCCCCTGGCAAGGCATCAACGGGTAACGCTGGATGGCAGCCGCTATCTTTTCGATGCGGCCCTCCAGCAGAATGCCCGGGTGGTTTTGTCCTCTTCCATAGTCGTTTACGGCGATCGTCTGGCGGCAGGGCCCTGCCATGAGGAGGTTCCCTGGGGCCAGCCTCTGGGGCCCTACAGTATCTGCAAGCAGGCACAGGAGAAAATGGCCTGGCGCTACTGTAACAAGCATGGCATGCCGTTGTCGGTGGTCAGGCCGGCCAATGTCTACGGGGCGGGTTCGCGGCCCTGGGTCCATGACGTGGTGGATGCCCTGCGGTGGGGCATGCCGATGCTGGTCAGTGGTGGCAACTTCAATGGGGCGCTGGTGCATGTGGATAACCTTGCCGAACTGCTGGTGCTATGCGCCAGCCATGAAAAAGCCCGGGGAGAAGCCTTCAACGGCGCCGACGGTAACACCGTCACCTGGCGGCAATACTTCAGCGATATCGCGGCAGCGCTGGATCTGCCCCCACCCCGCTCGGTGCCCAGGGCGCTGATTACGCCGGCAGCAGGCGTTGTGGAGCGGGCCTGGTCCCTGCTTGGCGTTACTCGCCGGCCACCGGTGACCCGGGAGGCGCTTAACCTGGTTTCAGCGAAAACCCTGATCCCCATCGATAAAGCCCGGTCCGTGCTGGGTTACACTCCCCGGGTCAGTTATGAAACCGGCATCCGTGAAGTCCGCCAATATGTGAAAGCGCTGGCAACGGGTGGAAATCTGCGGGAAACCATCCATAGTTAAACGAGGCGTCAGAAAACTTCCGGAGTGATCTGTCTTTCACACACCAGCCCTGATAACTATGAATTGGTTAAAACTTCCCATTGTTCACCGGTTGATCCTGACAATTCCGGTCAGCATCGTAGTGCTGTTATCTCTGGCAGCGCTTGCCAGTACGCCAGCCGTGGTGCTCGACCCCGGGGTCGAGCAATACGATGCA
>JAWVYU010000095.1:0-14594 GCA_033722575.1 Ketobacteraceae bacterium
ACTCTTTGCACAATTTTCCTCTGATCATCGACGTCATTCGCATTAAGGTCACAGATTTCAGTAGTGTTCATAATTTTGTGGCCAGCAATGAGTTGCGTATCATCGACGAATCTTGCACCCATATCTGTGCGACCAAAATTAGCCATATAGCTATCAACCTGCGATTTTTTATCTGTCGAAAGCATATTCTCACCTCTAACCCCGGCAGAACATGTTGAGAACAACACTAGGATCGCTCTATATTTGCTCCTAGCAGGTCAAATATAGTTATATCAATAGAATCAATATCACCCATCTCATCCTGAAGAATAACAAGCTGATCATCAGCTATATCAACAAGTAAATCCCAACCATCAGTATTAACACCGAACCTCAGCAAATTATTTTCTTGATCATAATTTGTAGCCCAACAATCTTCAAACAGATACTGAATACTCAATAGAAATTCGCCTTTTTGTGACAGAAAGGCAGCTGGAAGCTCTCCCTTCTTCCCGAATCGTTCTAAAAACTCAACCATTGCCTGAGGCTTTTCACCATCATATTTTTGCTGACTCATTTACTTCTTCTCCGGAATAGGAAATGCAGTGAACATCTTTCCTGTATTTGGATCGAAACGAACTCTTGCGGTATTCGTGTAATTTGCGGAGTAAGGGCCTCGTTTTTTATGTGAGCCAAGATTCTTAATATTAACCCCAATGCTTCGATCCATTACTATATCGAAATCATTAATCTCTGGGTTCGCCTTTCTCTGTAATATCGCACTCCGCAAAGCCTCATAGTGATCTTTGTTAGTAAGGAACTTACTCGCCGTTTTAGTTTTATTTCCTGGCGCTCCAGTTGTAGGGTTCGGATAATCCTTATGCTGAACCCTTCTATACTGCTTTATCCCTGTAGTCTGTGCACCGTGTTTCTCTAAAGAATGGACATTTGATGTACCATAAATAGATTCAAGCCTTTCAATTCTTTGAAGGTAAACTGCGTCCGGGATTTTTTGACCCGTACTACCAGAAACAACCTCCCCCCCTGCCAAATCACGCTCACCCAATACCCCGGGCCGCTCTCCACCCACCAGCATTTCACCGCTGAAAGCGAGCAGGTCCGATGCGAATTCGTGGGTGGACTAGTCGGCAAATGCTTTGGCTGGCCCGTGTGGGGGTCTGATTAGTCTATGGCGGGGTTCCCATCTGCCCAGCGTTGCGGGTATACTCAATATAACCGGGCAATGGACCCACTCTCAACCAAGAACTTGAATCTCTTGCTGTCTCAGCTCATAACCCTCCTCTCGGAGCTGCTAGGCTCACACAGATTCTTGAACGCTCTCGATGTGAAATCGCTTAATACACAAGATTGACTGATCTATCCGACAATAATGAGAAGCTGAACAAAGACGATGAAACCTGGCATTAGTCATTCTTGGGATTTATCTAAAGAAGAAGCTTTAGAGCAGCAAAAAAAGCTGGCAGCCAAGGTGATTACAAATGACCAAATTGGAGAAGTAAAGTTTGTCGCTGGAGTAGACGTCGCCTATAGCAAAGACAGCGACAGATTGATTGCTGCCGTTGTAATACTCGACGCGGAAACTTTGGAAATTATTGAAACAGCGACAGCCGAAGGCATAAATCGTTTTCCCTATATTCCAGGGTTATTTTCTTTTCGGGAATTACCACCACTAGCCAAGGCTTGCGCAAATCTTCAACACAGGCCTGACTTAGTCGTGTGTGATGGGCAGGGCATCGCCCACCCCCGGCGCTTTGGTCTTGCCTGTCATTTTGGAGTGATCTTTGACATTCCAACTATCGGCTGCGGCAAAACACGACTAATAGGGGAATATAAGGAACCGGATATAACAAGAGGCTCAGTTGCACCTCTTGTTGATCACGATGAAGTGGTGGGCAATGCACTAAGGACCCAGCATGGTATAAATCCAATCTATGTATCCATCGGCCATCGGGTATCTCTTTCAACAGCCTGCGAATGGATTCTAAAACTCTCTCCTCAATACCGATTACCTGAGACAACACGCACTGCCGATCAATTAGTTAAAGCCAAAATCAACAACAAGCTTTTTAACCTTCAATAAGCTATTAATCAGCCGAATTTCTATATTGCTCAAGTAACCGATAGTTTGGGGATTCAGGGTCAATTGAAAACCTCTCTACGATGTTGCCTTTTTCATCCCATTTTGTGGAGCAAATATTAATCCCGAACTCATATAACGATTCTGACTTTTTCTCCCCACCAGGATACCAATGTATTTCTTTGCCATGTTTCAATCCATTCTCACATAACACCTCATAAGCCATTTGATCAGGGGTATACCACTTTTTCTTATAACCATGCGGAAGCCCATTTTTGTATGATGTTTCATATTCCACCCCGCTCCCATCAGGAAATGGGTCATAGCCAATTCCTGTAAACGGAATTCCATTATAAATAGTCAAGTCTCCGTCAGAATCAAAAAACTCTTCATCTACTTTCTCGATCAATTCCACACTCATTACTATTTACCGTAGGTCAAAGTTTCCGGGAAATACTGGATTCCATCTGTAATAAACTCACAATGTGGGCACCTTGGTACAGGCATTCCCCATTTAGCCGTTGCCCCCTTCTGCCCAGAATTAATTGTATAAAGCAAGAAATCTGATATATCTGCTTCTGGACGAGCAGTTAAAGCATCGTTCAGAGCATGAACTTCAGCGTGAGTACCAGCCCCATGAGTCTTAACATAATCAATGGACTGCGCAACTTCAATTCTGGCACCCAATAGCGGTGCTAAGTTATCTGGCAATTCGCCTGGACCCGAGTTAGTTCTATAAAAATACTTCCCAGACTTTGTATCGAGAACGCCCGCCAAAACGGGTCCAATTTCATTGCGAATCTGGCGATTACTTAAACCATCCGTTAAGCTCGCATATTCATCAGCGACTCCTCCTTTGAGATTTATATGCTGATTTAATGTCAAATTATTTTCAGCATTCGCCTTGATACGCCCTAATGCAGCAACCTCATCCGCTACCGAGCTGCCCGAAGCCGAAACAACCTCTCCCCCTGCCAAATCACGCTCACCCAATACCCCGGGCCGCTCTCCACCCCCATCCAGCCTGTTCCCCGCAGCCTGCTCATGGAACCCGCCATCGACCTTATCAGTCTTCCAGCCGGTGGCATGTTTTGGATCCGGAAGATCGCCCGCGCCTTTGCTGAGTTTACCTGCTTTGCTGGCCAGCCCTCCACTCACCAGCATCTCCCCGCTGAAAGCAAACAGGTCCGATGCGATTACGTGGGCGGGCTGGTCGGCAAACACTCCGGCGGCAGCGGCGATCTGCCGGGGGTTCTCGTACAGATCCACTATGCTGTCCGCCAGCTGTTCTCGGGCCTGGGGGTCTGTCAGCAACTGACCCATCCCGGCGGCACCGGACACAATACCGGTGCCCAGTTTGGCGGGAGTTTTCAGGGTGGCCACGGCAAACCGCAGCAGTTCAGGGGTGGCTGGGTCCTCGCCTATCTGGTCAAACCTGTCCATGGTTTCATCCTGCCAGTCGGTCCATTCCGCAAAGGTTTCGGCCAGCCAGCTTTTGCGGGCCTGGGTCAGTGCGGGGTGGGCGCAGGGTCCGCGGGCTGTGCGGTGGCCTCCACAAAGGGCACCTGGTGCCTGGCGGCAGAGGCCAGTGTGTGAACCCGGGCGCTTCCCCGCTGGAATTGCAGGCCCTTGCGGTCTGCACCGGGGGCGGGGTCAGGCGGCGCTTCCTGTTGCCCCGCGTTGTGGTCGTCTGGCTGTACCGGGCCTTTCGGGGCTGCGGGGGATGCGCCACGGGCAGAGCTGCCTCCACCGCCTTCGTTAATACGCACCACCGGCCCTGACACGGCCACCCCGGAGGGGTCCAGGGTAATAAAGCTGCCGCCCACTTTCACCGACAGGGATACACCGGCCTCAATTACGGTGCGCATACCACCCTTGATATGCAGCTCTTCCCCCACCTGCACCACCTCTGCACCGGACACTTTCAGGTGCATGTCTTTGCCGCAGGCAAAGGACAGGGTTTCGCCCACGGATTGCTTAAGGTCACCGGCAACGGTTTGATTCACGTCTTTATCGGTTGTCTGATGCAGGTTGTTGGCAACGGTTTGGTGGTGATCCCCTTTTACCCAGTGGCGCCAGAGGTTTTTAACCCGCAGATCCAGGTTTTTTTCCGCCCGAAGAAACAGCTTTTCCTTGCCTTTGCGATCTTCAATCCGCACTTCGTTAAAACCGGTGCCTCTGGGTGTGGAACGGGTTTTTATGCCACTGCGGGATTTGTGTTTTGGCAGCGCGTAGGGCGGCTTGTTAACGCTGTTATAAACTGACCCGGTTACCAGCGGGCGGGCGGGATCGCCTTCTTCAAAGGTTACGATCACCTCCTGCCCAACCCGTGGCAGCGCCATGGCGCCCCAGTTTTTTCCAGCCAGCCCCTGGCTGACCCGCACCCAGCAGGAGGTGGTTTCGTTCAGGCGCCCTTCCCGGTCCCAGTGAAACTGCACTTTGATGCGCCCGTACTGATCGGTATAGATTTCATTATTTTCAGGGCCGGTCACCCGGGCAGTCTGCACGCCTTTGACTCTGGCTGTACTGGCAGGCAGCGCGGGCCGCCAGGCCACGGCGCCGGGAATGGCCCGGGCGCGGCAGCGATAAAGGCTGGCGTCTGCGTTGGCAAGCGCTTCGCGGGACTGGGGCAGGCGGCCTTCTATGGCATAACTCACCACCAGAAAGGTCTGGTTCAGGGAATCCTTGGGGTGTTCGCGCACGGAAAAGTTGCGACCTACCTGAAGCCGGGTTTCGTCACTTTCCAGCTCAATCTGGTGCGCCGGCCAGGCAACACTTTCCTTCAGCCGCTGCTGAAGCCCGGACAGGCGGGACTCCGACTGACTTTCCACTGCCCGGTACCGGTAATCTTCCAGTTCACCGAAGCCCTGGCTGCCCGATGCGCTGCCACGCACTTTCAGGTTCAGGTTGGGTTTAAGGAAGTTGTAGTCGCCGGCGCTGACGCTGTTCACCCCCACGGTCTGGCGCTGGGTAAGCCGGTAAATGATGCTTTCGTCCCGGGCGGTGTTGTCTTCCTGGCAGTACCGCAGCGCGGACTGGCCATCGATGTCCGCAAACACGCCGTTATGGTCAGAAAAACACAGCACGTGCCGCTGGTGATCATGGCGAAAATGAAAGTGAATACCCTCTTCCGCCAGCAGACGGGTGATGAATTCATATTCGGTTTCACCATACTGCACAATGTATTCGCGCACCGGGCAGGTGCTTTTCAGGTCCCACTGGTACTGGACGGCCTCAAAGCCCGCCTCTTTCAGCAGGGTGTTTACCACAGCCGGCACCTGCTGATCCTGAAAAATCCGGTGACCGCGGCGCAGGGTCAGGCTGTAAAGGCAGGGCATCAGGGTTAACTGATAACGGGTTTCAGTGCCTTCAGTGCCTTTGTTGGCTGCCTCCACAACCATGCCGTGAATCACCCGCGGGTGATCCGGGTGGATCAGTGTGAGGGCTGCGATCTTGCCGGGAAGTTCCTCCAGTGGCAGTGCTTCGTGATCGCAGAGCACGTCAACCCGGTATTCAAACAGGCGGGACAGCCCCTCCTCCCCCCGGAAAGAGAGCACCTTGAACGTTTCGGGCTGTCCGGTGAGTTCAAATGTAAAGCGACTGGTGTTGGCCGGAATACGGCTCATGCTGTGTCCTTGCAGACCTTGTAGTCCGTGTAGTCCTTGTGAACGCTGCGGGCGCTATCTATAAGGACAGGCAGGACACAAATGAATCAGCATAAGCGGGGAAATCAGCTGTCCAGGTATTTCTTTTCGTCAAAGGTTTTCACAATACCGGGGAAGAACACGGTAACCGCGGTTACCAGCAGGCCGTTGATAAAGCCTTCGGAATAACTCAGCAATACCACCATCAGGGCGCTGTCGGCCATGTCGGCCAGGGTGTCCCAGCGGCCGTTCAGGGCCACCACCGCCGCCAGTATGACCAGGGTGCCCAGTAGCGTGAGAATGGACCCGAAAAAGCCCCCGCCCAGCAGGAACAGAAACAGGTTGTTGGATTTGTGGCGAATGATAAAGCGCAGAATGCCGTAGCTGATGGTGGCGGGCACCACCGTTGCCAGAAAGAAATTCACGGAAATACCCCAGCCGGGATTACCCTCCCACAGGCACAGCAGCAATTGGGCTGCGGCGCCTATCATCAGGGACAGGGACCAGCCAAAAATCACCACCAGGGTAGTCATTACCAGAAAGTGCAGGGATATGCCGTCCACCCAGTGGATCTGCAGTTTCATCATCAGCACCAGCGACACCCAGGCAGCAAACAGGGCGTGCTGGCGTTCGGCTTTTAGCATCAAGGCTCGCCAGGGCGCGGTGTAAGCCGCCACCGCCAGCAGCACCAGGCTCAGCAGGGTGACGCCCCCGGCAAACCAGGGACTGATCAGTTCATCGGCAATTATCATGGGCGTATTTTACCTCGGCTGCCGGAAAATTGCCCCTGCGCTCCCCTTGCGTCCAGCTCCTGACCGGTTGGGCGCGCTTGATGAATATCAAGCACTTTCCTGATCGCTTTCGGTAATATCCACCCAGGGTTCAGACAGTAAAGGTAACCAGATCATGGGATTGAAACCGCCGGTTCATGTACTGCGGCGCGGTTTAAGAATCGCAGGGGCCATTCACCGTACCGGCATGGAAAAACGTTTTGATCTTGACGTGTTGAGCCTTGCTCTGCAACGCATCGCCAATCGAATCTATCAACGGCATCCTGATGCAGCTGAACGTCTGGAATCCATCAGTGGCACCCGCTTTCTGGTGAGCATGACCAACCTGCCGTTTCGCTGCCTGATCACCATTTACAGCCAGCGCATTCGAGTGGATTGCAACCTGCGTTACCCCCCAAGCGCGGATGTCACCATCAGCGGCAGTTATCAGGCGCTGGCGGGGATTTTTGAGGGCGATGCCGATGCGGATTCGCTGTTCTTTTCCCGCGATATTCAGATTCAGGGCAATATCGAAGCCCTGGTCACCCTGAGAAATGCACTGGACAACGAAGACATCAGTATTGTCAGCGAGTTAACACCGCAGTTCGGCCGTTACGCCGGGGTGGCTCATGAAGCCCTGCAGCTGGTAAATCAGAAGCTGCTGGCCATGGGCTGAAACGCTATTGCAAAGAGGTGACTCAGGCTATGTTACAAACCCAACCGGTTCCCGATGGCGCCAGTCTTGAGCTGGTTTGCCCCGCCGGCACTCCCGCAGCGTTCCGCACGGCGCTGGATGCCGGTGCAGACGCCATTTACGTGGGCTTTCGCGACGAAACCAATGCCCGTAACTATCCCGGCCTGAACTTCAGCCGCCAGGAACTGGCCACTGCTGTTCCCCTGGCTCACCAGCAGCATCGCAAGGTGTTTGTTGCCATCAACACCAACCCCCATGCCGGCAACCAGCAGCCCTGGCAACAGGCGGTGGATGATGCGGTTTCCCTGGGGGCCGATGCGGTGATTCTTTCCGACCCGGGGCTGATTGATTACACCCGCAATAAATACCCGGATTTCCAGATCAACCTGTCGGTGCAGGCTTTCGCATCCAACATTGATTCCATTAATTATTACCGCGATCAGTTTGGCATTGCCCGGGTGGTGCTGCCCCGCATTTTCACCCTCAGGGAGATCCGCCGCATTGTGGCGGACACCGATGTGGAAATAGAGGTATTTGCTTTTGCCGTGGCCGGGCCCATGGCGGAGGGGCGTTGCATTATGTCTTCCTATGTGACGGGAAAATCCCCCAATAACTTTGGTGCCTGTTCACCGGCGTCCTGTGTGGAATACACGGAATCCGGCAGCCGGCTGGACAGCCGCCTTAACGGTGTGCTGGTGAACCGTTTCGAGCAGGGGGAGCCGGCTTCTTACCCCACCCTGTGCCGCGGCCGTTACCGGGTGAATGGCCAGCAACAGTACCTGTTCGAAAACCCGGCTTCTCTGAATGTGATCAGCATTCTGGGCAAGCTGACGGATATTGGTGTTCGCGCCATCAAAATCGAGGGGCGCCAACGGGGCAAGTCCTACATTGCTGATGTGACCCGGCAATTCCGGCTTGCCATCGATAACGTAGCAAATTCCGGGCCGCCATTATCAGGCGAACCCGACATCAACGAAGATATTCTGGCGGGGTTGTGCGAAGGCCAGGATGATCACACCGGCGCGTTTAAAAAGCGCTGGCTTTAGCACGCTGACAGGAGAGTGGTTATGAGCAAACTCGTATTGGGTCCGGTGCTGTTTAACTGGGATGCTGACCGGCTCAGGGATTTTTATGAGTCGGTGGCGCGGGAGCCCTGTATTGATACAGTTTGCCTGGGTGAAGTGATCTGCGCCAAACGGCCCAAGCACCGCTTTGATGACTGGCAGGAGATTATTGAAACGCTGTTAAGCCATCATAAAAAAGTACGTTACAGCTCTCTGGGAGTTATCTCCAATGCCTACGAAGTCAAGATGCTGAAGCAGGCCTGCCAGAGCCACTGGAATGATCATCCGGACTTTTGCATAGAAGCCAACGATATGACTGCCCTGCCGTTGCTCAAACCCGGCGCGCCGTTCACGGTGGGCCAGTTGTTCAACTGCTATAACGAAGCCAGCCTGCAGTTTCTTGCCCGACAGGGAGCCACCTCGGTGACCCTGCCGGTGGAATTGTCCTTGCAACAGTTAAGATCATTGGCTGCGGTCAGTAACGCCGATCTTGGCGTACAGGTATTCGGGCGTATGCCGCTGGCCCTGTCGGTGCGCTGCTATCAGGCCCGCGCCTATGGCCTGCAGAAACAGAACTGCAATATTATCTGCGAAAACGACCTGGACGGGCTACCCGTGGACACGCTGGATCGCGAGCCGGTATTTGCCGTCAACGGCCTGCAGACGCTTTCGTACGCCTATTGCAACCTTATCCGTGAAATCACGCACCTGCAGGCTGCCGGTATCCGCGAGTTCCGGATTTCGCCCCAGCTCGATGTGGATACGCTGTCGGTTTGCCGGCTGTTTGCCGGTGTAATGGAAGGCAGCACCACTGTGGAAGTCGCTGGCCCCACGCTGGACGAACTGCTCCGTGTGCAAAGGCAGAGCAACGGCTACCTGTACGGAAAACCGGGCATGGAGAGGATACCCGTTGCCAGCCTGTAAAACCGGGCAGGTGAATTCACGCCACCCGGCAGCAGACAGGGGCCCCTTTGTTACTGCAGCATAAACTGCTGAAACGTATCAAAGGCGGGTTTTTTGACATAAAGATTATCAAGCATCCTGAACAACCCGGATTCCCAGTGGGATTCCAGTGCACTTTCGCTTTGCACCAGTTTGAAGTAATAGGCCTCTTCTACGGCCATTTCACTCAGGGTTGTTAAATACTGTTCCAGTCGCTGGGCCTGATACTCATCGCTGTAAGCTTCCCAAAACAGATTGGGGCCACCAAACTCCCCCACAATTACCGGTGTTGCTGTGCCAATGTGGGATCTCAGGGTTTGCAGATAGGTTTTCCAGTTTTCCACGTCATCGTACAGGTGGATATCAATCACATCATACTTTGCGTTTTCCAGCACAGTTTCCAGCATGTCCCGGGCGGCAAGGGCTTCTTCTGAATTACACAGCGCCGCTCGCTGGCTGGCTTGTATCAGTTCACCGGTGGCGTCCCGGTGAAAGCTGTCGATGGCACCTTTGCAAAACGCCAGCGAGCTCAGATCGCCATTGGCCAGACCACCCAGCACCACTTTGGTCTGGGGCGAATATTCCTGAACCGCGGAATACAGAATATTCGTGTACTCCACGAACTCTTCGGCGTTGCCCGTAAACCAGTAATCCGACAGCCACTCATTGCCAAACTGGATCAGCGGGATTTCGTTGGGATACCTTTGCAGTAAGGCCTGAATGTAATTTTTGAAGGCCTGGGAGTCCACAAAGACACAGGCGCGCTCGTTAAGCCTGACGGGATCGCAGGCCCAGTCCGGGCCATTGGACTGAATTGTCAGCAGCACCGAAATACCGTTTTCAAACAGCCAGTCCATGCGCTGGTCAAGGGGCCCCCAGTCAAAAAAGCCCTGTTCCGGTTCCCGGTACCGCCAGCCCTCGTCGAAACGGACGCGATCCACATTCAAGGCAGCCAGCTGCTCCAGCGTAAACTGGCGATCCGCAGCCTCCTCCACCGGTGGGTAGGACAGGCCGAACAAAGGCCCTGAAGGGTCCGGATCAGTGGGAATGTGTTCTGATGAATCGTCGCCGGAGTTGTTACGGGGATCCGATGCACTGGTGGCACCGGCACTGCCGTTACCGCCACCGCAGGCAGCCAGACAGATGGCCAGTGCGGCAGCAAGGCCAATTCTTGTAATCAACGTGTACACCTTGTTTAGTCCTTTAACTTCTCTCAATCCGTTAAATAGCCTGAGCGGAACAATTGATCGAAATTGATATATGGTTGAACGCTGAAGGTAAGGTGCAGCGCCCGCCGAGTCAATCGCAGAATAGCCCTGTTGCGATTAGTGTGAACCAACTGACTTTTGGACCGACTTATCAGGAAAGGCCACCCCAGGAAAAACCACCCAAAAAGCAGGGTTTTTAAATAACACTAGCCTGTCTTTAACCTGACTGTGCGGATGCCCTGTCCGGTTCCACTGGCGCATGCGCCATGGCCTCCCTGTATTTTCTGCCCGCTTCCCTGTGATTTTTACCGGTCAAGGGTCGCTGTCAGCTGCCTTTACCGGATTTTTTTCCCCGGCTCTTGGGCGTGGGACCGCTGTTTCGTTCTTCGCGATTCGCTTTTACCTGGTCATCCATCAATTCCATCCAGTCCAGGTGCTGCTCCCAGACCTTTTTGCTGACATGGGGCGGTTTTTTCAGGTTCATTGAAACACCTCCGCAGGTTGCAGGTAAATAACACTATCTGATCACAGGTATTACCAAGCACTAAACGTACCAGTCTTTGAACGGGGAATTGCCGGCCTCAGGGGCAATGCCGGATTCTGGGCTGAAGCGCCCACAGGAAATTTCCGCAAAAAGTTCTATTCTTTACTTTTGCCGGCCCGGGAAACCCGGGCCGGAACCGATTCTGGAATAGGGAGCGAACAATGATGCCCGGTTTCTTTCATTTTCTGCGTGCGGTTCTGCTGGCATCCGGCCTGGCAGGCGCAGCGCTGTTGCTGCCCCCATTAGCACTGGCTGAAGAGGAGACCGCCGAAGGAGAAGCCCCCCTGGAAGAGATCCAATATGTGCCGCTCAAGCCTGCGTTTATCACCAATTATCAGGCCGACAAACTCCGCTATTTCAAAACCGACGTTACGGTGAAAGTCCGGGGAAACGCCACGGCCCAGGCCATCAGCCGTCACCTGCCCTATATCCGCCACAATCTGGTGATGCTGTTCAGCTCTCAGAGCGGGGAGACACTCAACAGCACGGAAGGCAAGCAGAAACTCCAGGAGGACGCCGCCACTCAGGTGATTGCGGTACTGAATGAGGAAAATGAAACCAGCCAGGTGGAAGGTATTCTGTTCACCAGCTTTATCGTTGAATAACCCGCAACCTAAAGCATTTTTGTTTTAATGCGTTTTCCACCCTCCATTCGGCACCCCCTGCGCTAGGGATATGTTGTCAGTTATGGGATAATTCCGGCCTTTTCGCCGATGAGCCAACGCCTGGATGGATAACCCCCACGCCGACACCGCGCAACAGGATAAACACCCGTCGTTCCTGATCCAGGGCCCGATCACGCGCACGCTGACCCAGATGACGATACCCACCATACTGGGCATTTTCGCCATTCTGCTGTTCAACATCGTGGACACCTACTTCATCGGCCTGATTGGCCCCAAGGAGCTGGCTGCTGTCAGTTTTACCTTCCCGGTCTCCTATGTGGTGCTGAATATCTCCCTGGGCATAGGTATTGGCACCACCACCAGCCTGTCCAACCGGCTGGGTTCAGGCAATTTCAGTGAAGCGCGCTCCATGAGCCGCCACGGCATCTTCCTGGCGGTGCTGGTGGCCATGGTGATATCCCAGCTGGGTATTGTCACCATTGATCCCCTGTTCCGCCTGCTTGGCGCCAGCGACCAGGCTCTGGTGCTGATTCGCGAATACATGGTGATCTGGTATATGGGTATCCCGCTGCTGTTTTTGCCCATGGTGGGCAACAGCGCCATTCGCGCCACCGGCGATACCAAAACTCCCAGTTATATCATGATGACTGCCGGCCTGGTGAACGGGATCCTGGACCCGATCCTGATTTTCGGTCTGGGCCCCATTCCCGCCATGGGCATTCAGGGTGCGGCACTGGCCACAGTAATTTCCTGGCTGATGGCCAGTATCGCGGTGCTCTGGTGCCTGAAAGTGCTGAACGCCATTTCCTACGATAACGACTGGCTGAAACCGAGTGCACTGGCCTCCTGGAAGCCGATTCTTGCCATTGGTGTGCCCGCCGGGGCCACCAACTTTATACCCCCTATTGCGGCGGGCATTATTACCCGCATGGTGGCAGAACATGGCGACGCGGCCGTAGCGGGCTTTGGCGTGGGTACTCGGATCGAGGCCATTGCGCTCGTGGTGATCATGGCACTGTCCTCAACCCTTACCCCCTTCATTGGCCAGAACTATGGTGCCCGGCTGTTTCACCGGATCCGCAAGGGCCTGCGAATCTCCATAACTTTTACGGTACTGTGGGAATTACTGATGACCCTGCTGCTGGTGGTGCTGGCCAATGTCATCGCCAGACAATTCAGTGACGATGAGGAAGTGATCGCCACCACCACGCTTTTTCTGTGGTGCCTCCCCATCAGCTACGGTTGCCAGGGCGTCGTCATGCTGTGCTGCTCCGCCTTTAACGCCCTGCAAAAACCCCTGCTGGGCACACTGGTGAACAGCTTGCGTCTGTTTATACTGGCCGTGCCCGCTGCTTTTGTGGGCAGTGTTTATTTTGGACTCCCGGGATTATTCATCGGCATCAGTATTGCCCAGGTGATTGCCGCCGTCATCACGCTGGTTTTCTTTATCAACCGCTTTCATCAACTGGCCAGCGAGCAGCAAACCGCCTAACCGAATTCAATTGCGGCTTTTGTGATTGGATTTACCAGATTTGGGATGAACAAAATTCTGAAAAGCATATACTAGAGGCGCACCTAGAGAGACTTGTTTTACTCTTTAACGACAGGGATTTTGAATGAAAGCAAAGAAAATTTTCGACGATGCGGAAGCTCACGTCACCCAGCCAGCTTCCCGGTTTCTGGGCACGCTGTTTGATTTTTCGTTTTCCCGCTTTATCACCATCCAGATGTTCCCGGCGATCTACGGCATCATACTGGCCACTACGCTGTTCGGTATCATGTACCTGACGGTGGAAGCCTTTATTGTGTCGATTCCGCGGGGCCTGTTCTATCTGCTGGTTGCCGGCCCCATTACTTTTCTGGGCATTGCCACCATCACGCGGGCGGTTATGGAATTTTATCTGGTGGTGTTTCGCATTGCAGAAAACATTGATGAAATGCGCGTTGTTACCGAAAACTTTTCCGGCATCAGCGAAACGGTGGGCGGCGTCAAGGACTTTACCAAACGTTTGCCGTTCTGGAGCGTACGTCCTGATATGAAAAACGATCCTACCCGAAAAAAACGCAAGGATGCCAACTGGCCTTACTGATCGCCGCTTCTAGATATCATCAAAACCGAACGGGCGTGATTCACCGGAAAAGATCGCATCGATCAGTTCCGCTTCCCGGTCCACAATCCGGTGAATCACTTCGCTGGCGCTGCCCATAGGCCGCATGGCTTCAAAACCTTTTCCCATAAACTCGTAAAGATTCTGAATACCCGCTTTGTGGGCGGGTTTGCGCACCCATTTAAACGTGGTGTACACCACACGGCTGCGCACATATTTGTCCAGGCCCACCGCCAGCTTCCTGGCAAGCTCCACCTGACGCAAGCGTAACTCCAGCGTGGCTGAACGGCGAAAGGCCTCGGTGTAGTATTCCATGGAAATATCCGCCACACCCATTTCACAAAACAGATAATCAGCCAGGCGCTCATCCAGTTCTGCTGACAGGGCGTTGAGTTCCAGCGCATAGGTTGCCGTGGTCATGACTTTTTCAGGCAGAATTTTTAAAGCTTTATTGAGGGCGCGCTCGGCTTCATTGGCGATATCCGTAAGGTCAATACCGCCGTAAATATCCTGGAGAAAAAACTCGGTGGCAATGCGGTACCTTTCATCCGCCAACAACTGCTGATGGGTTTTTCGCATGCGTTGCGCCTGCCAGCCCTGGAGGCGAAACAGGGACTCCCGAAACCCCGGTTCGTTCTCGTCGTGTTGCCGGAGTTGCCGGTAACGGTTCAGATCACGCTGCAACTGTTGCGCGATGGGTCCCTTTTCTTTGGCCATGTAACTGCTATCCCTTGACGCTTTAAACTGCAGCAGCCTCGGTTTCGTTACTGGGCTCCGCCACATAATCCGGCGGCAGCGGCTGATGACCGAGTATCATATCCGCGGCTTTTTCCGCAATCATCATGGTGGGTGCATTGGTGTTGCCACCAATCAGGGTGGGCATCACAGACGCATCCACCACCCTCAGGCCCTGGACT
>JAWVYU010000096.1:0-14557 GCA_033722575.1 Ketobacteraceae bacterium
CCGTACTCGGGGCTGATGTTATTGTTTACCGTCTGATTGAGATCCCTGGGCCACTGACGACTTACCAGGCCGGGAATGGCGAGGCAAAAATCCACCACTGTCTGCAGCGCCTGGCCTTTATCATAGTCGGCCTGAGCGTCATCCCCCAGCCGGCTTGCCAGCATTACCTCCAGGTACTCCGCCAATTCCATGGGGTCCAGTTTTTCCATGTGGGCCAGCTCGTGGGCAATGATACCGGCCAGTGCGGCTTCGTTTTCTGCCATGGCATACACGCCACTGAACGCCGCCAGGAAACCACCACCGGTGGTAAACGCATTGGGCAGCGGGTGTTCCAGCAACGTGGTTCTGATGGTCCAGGGAAACTGCTGGTAACGGCTGTTCACCAGCTCACTGACGATGTTATTGATCACCGTAACCCGGGGATCATCATCCGGTATTACCGGCAAATCCAGGATGGCCGTATTCAGCCTGAAGCTGCACTCTCCGAATACCCGGGCCATTTCCGCTTTGTTGTCAGGGTCAGGCCTGGGCGCACAGGCGGTCAGAACCACCACAGCCACCGCCAGCATCCAGCGTATCGGTAGAGAGTCCGGCATGGTCATTTTCACTCGTTGTTATTGTTATATCCTGCCAATGGTATCCAATGGGTGTTATTCGCTCAACGGCATCTGTGTAAATGATGGACCTATCAGGACACAGCTTGACTCAGTGACGAATGGGTTTAAGGTGATGACTGACAGGTTGAATTTCTGCTGATTCCGGAATCAAGCAATATGCGCCAGATATTCTATATGGTGTCAGCCGCTGTGTTTGCGGTTATCGCCATCACGTCGTACTACTACATCGGGATATTGTGGGGTTTGCTGATCGCACTACCGCTGTTCGTGATTGGTTTGCTTGATGTTTTTTATTCAAGATCCAACGTCCTGAAAAACTATCCGGTTATAGGCCATTTGCGCTATTTGCTGGAATTTATCAGTCCCGAAATTCACCAGTATTTTGTGGAAGGGTCACTTGATGGCCGGCCCTATAGCCGCGAACAGCGAAAAATGGTTTATCAGAGAGCCAATAAACGGATTGGTACCTTGCCCTTTGGAACGCAGCGTGACTTTATGGCCCAGGGGGTTGAGTTTGCACAGCACTCGCTGGCACCGGTGGCACCCGAAAACATGCTTTTCCGTATAAAAGTGGGTGGCGACAGTTGTGAGCAACCCTATGACGCTTCCCGCCTGAATATCTCCGGCATGAGTTTTGGTGCGCTGTCTGCCAATGCCATACGGGCACTGAACCGGGGTGCCTGGCTGGGAAACTTTTTTCACAATACCGGCGAAGGCGGCCTGAGTGATTATCACCTGGAGCACGGAGGCGATATCTGCTGGCAGATCGGTACAGGGTATTTCGGCTGTCGTACCGAGGATGGTCGCTTTGATCCGCAGGCGTTCCGGAAACAGGCTACGCTGCCACAGGTAAAGCTGATTGAACTTAAGCTGTCTCAGGGGGCCAAGCCCTCCCACGGCGGGATACTTCCCGGTGCAAAGGTGACCCGGGAAATAGCGCAGGCCCGTATGGTGGACGCGGGTGAGGACTGCATTTCTCCGGCGGGACATTCAGCCTTCAGCGATCCACAGGGCCTGCTGCATTTTTTGCAGGAACTCCGGGAATTAAGCCAGGGCAAGCCGGTAGGCTTCAAGTTATGTGTAGGCAAGCCCCATGAGTTCATGGCCATCGTCAAGGCAATGCGGGTAACCAATATCAAACCGGATTTTATTACCGTGGATGGCGCCGAGGGGGGAACCGGTGCGGCACCCTTTGAATTCAGTGACAGCGTGGGTATGGCGCTGATTGAGGGCCTTGATTTTGTCAATAACGTACTGACAGGAGCCGGCCTGCGGGATGATATCCGCCTGATAGCCAGTGGCAAGGTTATTTCGGGTTTTGATATCGTGGCGAGAATGGCGCTGGGCGCTGACATGATCAATATGGCGCGGCCCATGATGTTCGCGATTGGTTGCATCCAGGCAAGGCGGTGCCACGAAAATAGCTGTCCATCGGGTGTGGCAACCCAGGACCCCCAGCGGGGAGCCGCCATTGATGTGGAGCTGAAATCCCACCATGTCAAAAACTTTCATGAAGAAACACTCACCAGTGTTTCCCAGATTCTGGGGGCCATGGGATACAACGATCCGGCCAGGCTGACAGCCGCGGAAATATATCGGCGCCTGGATAATGGCAAGGCCGTGAGCTATGCAGAGTTTTTTACGCAGTTAAAACCTGGTCAATTGCTGGGTGAAAATATCCCTGAACCCTACGCCGTTCCCTGGCAACAGGCCAGTGCCGAACATTTTTGAAAAGGGTTTTTCATCAAGATGTCAGCAACCCGTTTAATACGGCGTTCTCATCGTAAAAGGAGGCATCATCGTGAACGTATCGGACGTACTCTTGCAAATCCTGGCCGCCAACGGCGTAAAGCACCTGTTCGGCATACCCGGTGACGCTATTAATGATATTACCGATGCCGTAAGACGTCAGGATGCTCTCAAGTTTATCCAGGTGAGACACGAAGAGGCGGGCGCTTTTGCGGCGTCCGCTCAGGCAAAACTCACCGGCGAGCTGGCTGCCTGTATGGGAACAGCAGGGCCTGGCGCTATTCACCTGTTAAACGGGCTCTACGATGCCAAGCTGGATCATGCCCCTGTTATTGCGATCACCGGGCAGGTGGAAACCGGGCATATCGGTACTGAACAGCATCAGGAAGTGAGACTCGAAAGGCTGTTTGCGGACGTGGCCGTTTACAGCCAGACCGTCGTCAGTGAAGAGCAGGTGCCCACGGTGTTTCTTCAGGCCTGCCATGCTGCCATTACCCATCGTGGCGTGGCCCATATTTCCTTACCCACCAATATTGCCAGCCGTAAGGTGCAACTGGAGGAAAGCCGGCAGTTTTCAGCGTCGCTGGCCGGTGGCGTGATGCTCCACGAAGCCAGTGTGGATAAAGCGGTAACATTGATTAATAACGCCCAGCGGATTTGTTTGCTGGTGGGCGTGGGCTGCCGCGGGGCCAGGCAGGAACTGGTTCGCTTTGCAGAAAAACTGCAGGCCCCCATCATCCGAACCCTGAAAGCAAAGGAAGTGATTGATGATGATCACGGATTATGTATCGGTGGTCTGGGACTGTTGGGGGGGCGGCCCGCAGTCAAAGCGATTGATAGATGTGAACTGATGATTATGGTGGGTACAGATTTTCCCTATGAAGACTTCTATCCCAGGTCGGCCCGCATCATTCAGATTGATACAGACCCCACGCAAATCGGTAAACGTCATACGGTGGATGTGGGCCTGACCGGGGATGCTGCCACCGCTTTAACCTGGCTGAGTGAAAAAATCGATACTCCGCGAAGCAGCGATTTTCTCCAGGCACGTCAGAAAGACATGGATTCCCTGCGGGAGAAAAGAGCACGCTTGGAAGCTTCCGATGCTGAGCCCATTCAGCCGCCGGTAATTATGAAGACTTTGTCCGATCTGGCGCCGGAAGATGCTGTATTTACGCTGGATACCGGCACAGTAACGGCCTGGTTCGCCCGTCACTTACGGCTGAAGCCGAAACAGCGCTATGTGTTATCCGGTGGGCTGGCCTCCATGGCATTCGCTTTTTCAGGGGCCCTGGGTGCCCAGCTGGCGTACCCGCACCGCCGCGTGTTTGCACTCACAGGTGACGGCGCCTTTACCATGTTAATGGGGGATCTGGTAACGGCGGTAAAGTACGAACTGCCGGTTATTGTGATTGTTCTCAATAATGAAAAGCTGGATTTCATAAAACTGGAGCAAGAAGCCAAAGGTTTGCCAGACTGGGGAACGGAGCTGCAGAATCTGGATTTTGCCGCCTTCGCCCGCGCTTGCGGAGGATTAGGCTTTACGGTAACCAGGCCAGATGAAATAGCCCCCGCACTGCAGGAAGCCATCGATGTCCGCAGGCCCGTCGTTATCGATATTGCCATCGACCCGGATATGCTGATCATGCCACCGAAAATCACACTATCTCAGGCAATGGGTTTTTCAATGGCAAAAATCCGGGAACTGTTTTCTGAATAAACGGTTATGACGCTGGAACGAACTGTCTCGTGACAGATAATTGCTATCACCGGCACCACTGACTAGTATGCTGCTATCGAAACCGGGAGAAGGAAGATTGCCATGGGAATTCTGATTGCAGGCGTGCTGGGATGGTCGCTTATTCATCTGATGCCGGCCCTGGCGCCCTCGTTCAAAGCCTCTCTGGTTAATCGCCTTGGGACTAACGGCTACAAGCTGGCATTTACCCTGGGAATTCTTGCTTCCCTGGGTCTTATTATCTGGGGCTGGCGCAGTACCGAGCCTGTGTTTCTTTACCATTTCAGCTTTGCCCGGCATCTGACCTATCTTCTGATGGTAGTGGCGCTGGCATGCATTATTGGCGCAAAATCCCAAAGTCACCTGTGCCAGTGGCTCAGACATCCCCAATTAACCGGCGTGTTTCTCTGGAGTGGCGCCCACCTGCTGGTCAATGGCGATCAACGGTCGTTGATCTTGTTTGGCAGCTTTGCGCTGTGGACTATCCTGGAAATGTTCCTGATCAATCGCCGTGATGGGAAGCCATCCAAAGTGGTGAACGCGTCCGTGAAAGAGGATGTCAAACTGGCGGTCAAAACCCTGGTGGCGATGGTGGTCTTTGTGCTGATCCACCCCTTCCTGTCAGGGGTGGCGCTGGTCCGGATCGGCGGATGATACTGATTGTTGCTCCGGTCGAACCCACGGGCGACAGGCTCTTGATGCATCTATCTTGTTGTATTTCTGAAGGTTTTATCTGTTTATAGTTACAAATCGCTACAAACCGGGCATTTTCATCAGGGTCTCCCCTTGTTAGCCTCCCGCCCCGATTTTTGGATAACCCAACAAGGGAAGGTTGATGATGAAGCAGATCGTACAGGTATCCTTTTTAACTACACTTCTTTGCCTGCTGAGTGCCTGTGGCGGCCGGGAAACCGTAGCTCCGTTTTGGGAGCAGAAAACCCAGCCAAACAGTACAAACCCCTATAAATTCGCCCGCAATTTCGACATGATCGCGGACCCTGCCGGGGATCTGGTGTCGCTGGGCAATCTGACTGTTGATGCCGACCCGTCCACACCGGCATTGGATTCAGAACACGTCATTATACTGACGAAACAGCAGCCCGAAGATGGCTCGCTGATTTGGGAATCCATACTGCCGTTCCCCAATGGGGGGTTCAGCCTGTACGAGGTGGAATCCGATGATGAAGGAAACCTTTATGTGGCTGGCGAAGGGTTTGTTCTCAAAACGGATTCCTATGGTCAGTTGCTGTGGCAGCAGAGCTTTGAGCCGGGTCAGATGACGGTTACCTCCATTACCCTGAAAAATGATCTTGTGTATGTTTCCGGCCACAGCACGCGAATTTACGACGTTCACGGCAATCTCCAGCTTACCATCGATAACGGCGACATCTATCCCTGGGAAGTTGTTGTAACTGACAACAGCGATATCATTCAGGCTACCTGGAACAGCATTACCCGCCATGACGCTGCTGGTAATCTGCTATGGTCGGTACCGGCGCCCGATAATGTCACCACCCGCGCAGTGGTAGAACTGGATGATCAGGATGATATCTACGTATCCTATGTGGGCAATGATGATCCCGGCGGTACCTCGGCGTCATCCAAACTGCTGAAAATCAGCGGTGAGGGAGACGTGCAGTGGACGGCTCTGATACCGGACAATCGTGGCACAGGTGATTATTTCAAGGCGGGTAAAGTAGAGATTTACCTTACCTCTGATAACCAGCTGCTGAACGTTGCGTCCGGGAAAGGAGGGCGTCAGCTGACACGCCTGAACAAGGATACGGGCGCCATGATATGGGAGCGGGTGTATACCGGTGAAGGTGTTATCGACGACAGCTATCTCACGGAAGATGATGTACTTTATGTTGCCGGTGACTCCAACCCGCAAAGTTTCGACCGGAACGGAAACCTGATGGACACCTTTGCCATGCCCGACAGCACTTTCAGAAATTCGCTGGTCATGGACAATGACCGCTTTTATGTGGCAGGAAACGTTTATGAAAATGAAATTTTCAAACTCTATACTGCAGCGTTTCCCCGTAGCGAATAATATTACCCCAGGGCTCGCTTATGTGTCATAAGTGAGTTCAGTCGCCCGGCCCTTGCTGAAACGCGTCGCAAAGGCGGGCGGCAGGCTCAGAATATCCGCACTGAACAGGAATGACTGTTCTGTTGCATAACCCTCCAGCGCGGCATTCAGGCGCGGGTACTGGCGGCGGATCTGGCGGATATGGGGTGTCGGGAACAGCCGGATATTACCACCGGGTTTCAGTACCCGGTTAAATTCGCTGAAAATGTCGCTGAGCAGGTAATCCCGGCGAATCCAGGAAAAGATCAGCCAGCAGGAAAGTATTTCGTCCACGCTGCTGTCTTCAAAAGGCAGCTTATTGGCATAGGTGGCGATGGTTTTTTCCTGGCCGGCAATATCGGGGTCGGGGGCGCTTTTTGCGCCCGTGATTCTGGATTTGATACGGTCAAACAACCCGAATTTGAAGCCGCCTTTCAGCTTGGGGTCCACGCCGTAAAAGTCGATGCCCTGACGGCGGCACCACTGGAACATGGAATCCTCAACAAAGGGTGTCAGCCCGCAACCGATATCCACCAGCACCTTTCCCGTCAGCGTTTGTTTCAGTTGTTCTTCGGTCTGATTATTGAAGAGCACCCGACGATAAAAATCGAATGGCCGCGTGGTGCTGATCACCGGAATATTCAGTTTTTCGTACAGCGTCAGGTTGGCATGCATGATCAGAAACGTCATGCGGGCCTGAAGTGCATAAAGCTGCCGGTCCATCATAATCTCAGAACTCTTTATGGTAAGCGTTATAGAATTGCCTTGCCGCACGTCCACTCCGGCCACCTTTGGCCAGTGCAAAGCGTATGGCTTCCTGATGGAGAGCCTCACGCTGTTCCTCGCTGACTTCCGGAAACAGTGCGTCCACCATGCTGAGGTAGGCCTGCTGATTGATAGGATAGAACGATAACCACAAGCCAAACCGGTCTGACAGGGAAATTTTTTCTTCCACCGCTTCCCCATGATGTATTTCAGTTTTCACCACCCGGCTCTGTTCGTTATCCTCCATGTATTCCGGCAGCAGATGGCGGCGATTGGACGTGGCATAAATCAGCACGTTTTCCGGAGGCAGTTCGATGGAACCTTCCATGACGCTTTTGAGAGCCTTGTAGGTACTTTCGCCTTCATCGAAGGACAGATCATCGCAGTAAATAATAAAACGAAATGGTTCGTTGCGTATCAGGTCCACGATGTCAGGCAGATTAATCAGGTCGGTTTTATCCACCTCAATGACCCGCAAACCCTGTTCCTTGTACTCATTGAGCAGGGCCTTGATAATGGATGATTTGCCGGTACCCCGGGAACCCCACAAGAGCGCGTTGTTGGCAGGCTCACCGGCAAGGAAATATCCGGTATTCTTTTTGATGGCTTCTATCTGCCGGTCGACACCCAGCAGATCCGAAAACCGGACCGGGTCGGTGTTGGTAACCGGCCGTAGCCGTTGCTGACGGTTTCTCCAGATAGCGGCAGGGATTTTTTCCCAGAAAACCTGTTCCATAACCTAATGCTCCATACAGGCCAGCACCAGAGCCCAAAACTCGGAAAAATCGTTCACCACCACCTCCGGTTTGTAAGGGTGGCTCTCGGTACCGGGGAAAATTTTCTCCAGCCAGGGCAAATCCCACTGGGCGCCGTTAAAGAAAACAGCTGTTTGATTCGCCTGTCGGGCTGCTGCGATATCGGTGGTACTGTCACCAACATACCAGACATCTTTCCCGGATTCGATATGGAGCTTTTCGGCTGCCAGCAGCAATTGGTCCGGATTGGGCTTGCGAACCACGGTGTCATCGCCGCAGATATGGGTATCAAACAATGCCGTCCAGCCGGTATTTTCCACCGCTTTCAGTTCGTGCTCAAAAAACTCACGGTCGCGGTTGGTGATCACACCGACTTTCAGATCCAGGGCCCGCAGGCCAATCAGCATGTTTCTTACTTGCGGTTCGAAAGGCAGTACCGTGCCGTAATGATTACGATAGTGCCGGTTAAAAATCTTGTGGGCCATCTTTTTGGCTTCTTCATCCTTGCCAAAAAGCACTTCAAAAATATCAGTGCGGGATATTTTCCGGTCGGCCTTTATTTTGGGGTGTAACTGCGAATAACTCTGCACGTATTCCACCAGCCGGGCATCCTCTGGCGACTTGCTCTCGTCAGGATCTACCATGCGATCCAGCAGGCCTTTTTCTTTAAGCTCCGGCAGCATATCATCCACCGCGTGGTACATGGCATCCAGGGTATCTACCAGTGTGGCATGCCAGTCGAACAATATCGCCTTGGGCGGTGTGAGCCTGGCAACCGACGGGTGCCAATCCGGTTCAATATGCTGGGGCGGTGGCTGCGGTGGCGGAAAGGCGGGGGGGCGTACATGCTCCAGGGAAATCTTGAAGGTTTTTGGCGCATGGTCCTCCACTGCCTCCAGCAGATCCATCAGCTCATCAAAACTGTTTACCACGGCGTCAGGGTATTCATCTTCCGAATGATGAAACAGCTGATCTATGTAGGCGCGATCCCAGCAGGCACCATTGAAAAAAACTGAGGATACGCCCGCGTTTTTAGCGGTAATAATATCCAGATAGCTGTCGCCCACGTACCAGACATGGGTGTCAGCCTCTTTATTGATCCCGGAAAGGGCCGCGTGAATGACTTCGGGGTGAGGTTTGTAGTGGGTAACATCGCCTGCGCAGGCGGTCGTGCTGATCAACGATACCCAGTCCCCGTCGTCTACCGTTTGCAGTTCGTGATCAAGGAACTCCCGACTCCGGTTGGTGGCAATCCCAAGAATCAGTCCGAGATTTTTCAGGGCGCTGAGATATTCGCCAACACCCTCCTGAAACGGGTGTACCATGCCGAAATGATTCCGGTAGCATTCATTATAGGCTTTGTGGGCAATGGCTTTGGCCTCGGTGTTGCTACCGAAAATAGCGTTGAAAATATCGGTGCGGGATACTCTGCGTTCGGCAAGAATTTTGGGGTGCAGGCGGCGAAAGATTCTGATGTAACGCACCAGTTTGACGTCATCCTTGGTACGGCACTGTTTTTCCGGTAACAGCTGATCCACCAGCCCCAGGTCTTCCAGTTGCGGCAGCATTTCCTCCATGGCTTCAAACATGGCGTCGTGGGTGTCCACAAGGGTGCCGTGCCAGTCAAACAGAATGACATGGGGGGTGGGAAGCAGTGGGGCTCTGGAATGCATTCACCGAACCTCTTGATGGTTAGTCTTTGTATAAAGTCTAATCGAAACCACTGTTTAAAGAAATTGTCGGAATTCTATACGCCATTCAGACTGATAGTTTTGATCTGTTTTACGGCGGCTGAAGCTGCCCATCCATTGTCTGTTTGGACCGAGACGAAAACCCTGCTGTACGGAAAGCTCATAGTGGTTGGCCTGGTTGCCTTCCATAAAATATTCATGTTCGAGTTGAATCAGCGTTTGGGAAAAGCTGCGCTGTCGCACCCAGCCGATCTGCAAACCCGGCCCCAGGGCGTAGCCCTGATCAAGATCACGGTGAACTTGGAGGCTTCCCTGCAGGTAACTGTACAGCAGTCCGTCAAACCATTTCACCGCCATGCCCGCGCCTCCCTTGAGGTAGGGCGCCAGAGGGCGCTCCGCCACCAGCTCAGAGCGGATAGCGCCAACGGCGACTTTCCATGAAACAGGTGAGAAAAACCTGTCTCTGGGGGAGAGGGAATTGATATCAATCAGGGTCAGTTCCTCCAGGTCCAGGTCATTGTCTTTGGTCCAGTAGCGCAACCGGGTAGCCAGAAACCTGAGCTGGGTACCTTCAGGATAACCATCGGGGATATCTGTAAGGTCGTGATAGGCGGGCCGGATATCAAGCTCGATAAAATCCCGGTGTTCAACCTGGCCGGCGCGCGCGCCGAGCCGGACAGTATCGTGTCCCTGATCATCGCGGACGGCGGGAGCCTGTGGTGGTGGCAGGGAAGGTTGCTGACCCAGACGGGCCCGGGCCATTAACAGGCGGTGGGATAGCGCGGCTGTTTCTTCCCGGGATCTTTCCGCGGACACGGTATCATACCGGCTGTATTCATAGCTGGTATCCAGTATGCGGGCCCGGGTGGTCTTGTCCGGAAAAGTTTTCAGCACTTCCTGCACCGGTTGCCGTTCCCGCACAAGAGCAAGCACGGCGTGTTGTTCCTGTTGCGATAATTGCTGAATCTGTGATTGCACCAGTGTGGAGGTTGAAGGGCGATAACCTACGGCTTTCACCAGATCCTTGTCCACCACCCAGCGGACGGTATCGGCGGGAATAGCCTGATAGGATACGTCAGCGATCAGATCGGTGCCCGGCCTGGCAACATCCATCAATGTCAGCAGCCGATAGGCGCAGTTTTCATCAAAAAAATAGTAATCGAAGTTTTTATCCTTGAGTTCCCAGGCATGGTCCACCAGCTGATCAATTTCCTGCTGGGAAAAATTCAGTTCGAATTCCCAGATATCGCGGTTTTCCATGTCGATATACTGCTTCAGTTTTTCATAGTAGGGAACAATGCTGGTAACGCCGGGATAGCCACCAAAAATACCCCGGTAGGCAAACATGAGCTCGTTATCGCGCTCACTGGCGTCTGCTGCGTAACTGATGGTGTTGGACAGCAATAGATTGGCGTCTTCCTGTTTGCTGTTATCAATCCGTAAAAAGGTATGGCCGAACATGGACGAAGGGCTGTTGAGGTAAGTGGAAGCAAAAATCAGGCTGATACGCTGTGCATTGATTTCCTGGCGGAAACTGTCCAGAGCAGGGCAGGATGCCGGGGGTATGGCATCTGGCGGGATATCAAGGCTTTGTGTAAGCCAGCGGGTACGCGCGGGGAAGCGGCAGGAAAAATGCTGATCCGGCGGTGCCGGCGCGAACAGCGCTTTGATACTGGCGTCAAGCTCCGCATGGGGATCTGTTGCGCCCCGGGGTGATATAAAAAAAGCAGGATCATCCGCCTGGCTTTGTTTTTTATTACCCACCATGCCGGGCCGATAATGGAGCAGATCAGACCAGGCTGGCTGGCTGGCCAGTGAGCGTTGTTCCGCCTGCTTCAGGTAATGTGCGGTCGGGTTGGCAAATGAACTAAGCGGGAAAGCAACAAGGCCTGCAATCAATAAAGGTTGGCGTAATAGTTGACGTAAAAACCTGCGTACAACCAAACGCGAGCACTGGAACATCCGCTGATCTCTGACTGCTGTGAGTTGATTGTTATTGTTATGCTGTCAACCAAGGCATTTTTAATACCTGTACGTTGTACCAACAGAGGCGGTAAACCCGGGTTTCAAGCCAGGCCCGGGGCCCGGCTTGAGATGAATATCAGCTGACGTAGGCAGCCAGTTTCTCGTCGGATTTCATCAGGCCGACAACGGCGTCAGAAGCCTGATCGGAAGTGACATTTTCAGTGGGGAAGATGGTGGCAAAATTCTGCTGCAGCAGCGCGGCAAAATGAGCACGGTGCTCCGCTTCAATGCCCAGAATCACCGCCAGTGCGTCAAGGTTTTCGCCCTGGCCGCGCGAAACGTCGCGGGCAATCTTGTCGATATTGTTATCCATGAACATGGCCATGGAGGTAACGGGCTTGCTGGTATCACAGCCCAGTGTGCCAAAGGTCATGCCAAACGTCTGGTTACCGAAGGAACCATTGGTGGTAGCTGCCAGAACGTGGGGGCCAATGCCAGCCTGACCCTTGAAGATCATGCTGCCGAAACCGCAACCCGCGTCAGTGCCAGCAAATGCCATGGTGGACGCAACAGACAATGCAACACCTGCAATTATTCTTTTCATATGGGAACTCCCTATGTTTTTTATGATTCCGGCATACTGCGAAATTGCCCTGACGTTGGCCTGGAACCAGCGCCAACGTGCCAAATATAGTAAAACTACGGTCGTGAGCAAGTAAATAGCCTGTTCCGATTAATTTGTCTGATTTGATCATTAATAAAAAAGGCCAGCATCGGATGATGCTGGCCTTTTTCGTTTACTACGGCGGTTTTACTGAACGGTTGTGGTAAAGCTCACAGTCGGGCAGTCCACATCCTGCTTCAGCACCACTGTGCGTGCGCAGACTTCAACAACGTGCTCACCACCCAGCAGGCGCTTGAGCTCGATGTTGCGACGCTGTTTCCACACGGACCAGGCGCCGTTATCCACACGATAGCGGTATTCCAGCGGCTCCCGGGTGGGGTTATTGCCGGAAACGCCAATGGTAACGGTACCGTTCACCACCGTCAGCTCGGTGCCTTGCGTGCCGGCATCAGCGGCTGCAGCCACGGTGCTGGCACCGGAGAACCGCAGTATGGTTTTGGGTGCCGGTGCATTCTGGGTGGTGCTCAGTTTCACCAGGCTACCTGCCAGTGACAGGTTGTTTTTGCCTTCGCCACTGACCCAGAAGGCTTCCGGATGGATGCTGTGCCCGGCAATGCGCGGCAGCGGAATGGACTTCAGCTCGGCCGCGATCTTCGGCAGTACCACTGGCATGAAGTGGTTCAGAATACCGTTGATGAAGAAGGGCGACAGTACCAGCGAACCTTTCTCATCGGATTTGATGATCTCAATGGTAGGCAGCTGTTCGATACCGATCTGGAGGAACCCGTCATCGGTCGCACCCAGCTCGAAAGGCACTTCCAGATTAAAGGTGGTCACAAACAGGGTCTGGTAGTCACTCCAGCCGGCCCGTCTCAGGTCAAATGCCAGCTTGACGTCATACCAGCCCAGCACACCCCAGGTACCTTCACGGTCCAGCAGCTTGATAAATGGCGGACTGGCGGGCTCAAGGCGCATGCCGATACGGTCGGTGTTCTCGATGGGGTCGGAGTCTTCAATGACTGAAACGCCTTCCGGGTCGGTGCCAGGGGTGTTTTCCGGGCGGATCTGCATGGTGGTGATGCCGGACTCGTGGGCCGCCAGCAGTGCCTGGTTGATCAGGTTGGCAGAAATTGAGGCGCCAATATCAAAGGGATCGCCATCGGGTGTGGTGTTGCCGATTCTGGGCGTGCCGCCTTCCGAGTAGATATGGCCCAGAGCGGGGCGCGCTTCATCAGAAGGATAGGGGGCCGTGATGGTGGCACCCAGATCAATGGTCAGGCCGTTGTCGAAGGTATCCAGGAAATCCGGTAATGCCCGTACGCGGAGGGTTTCGTCATCGGCAGTGGTAATATCCAGCTGAATGGGGATTTCACCAATGAATTCCGATACCACGGGTACCAGCACACCCTCTGTTACATTGATGATAATGGGGGTCAGCGCCTTGGCGATAGCGGCAACAATCTTGCTGAGCAGATCTTCAAAACCCAGGATATTGGGGATGTAATCCAGGTCCAGATGGAAGCCCTGCAGTTCCAGATCCGTGCCGCTCAGATCCACGTCCAGGTCTTTGTTAAGGATATCCAGCAGCAGATTGGTATCCATGATGACGCGGTCAATGGTAATGGTGCCACCCACGCTCCATGGGATAAAGAACAGTGTCTCGCCGCCCATCTGCATGCCAATGGAAAAATTGGGAATCTCCACATGAGTTTCCAGACGTTCATCATCCAGTACCGCCAGATCAATGTCGGGTTCGTCGTAGGCGAAGTCTCTCAGGTTTACCTCCACCGTAAAGAAGCCTACAAAATTCAGGCCCACCAGCGGATTAATGGTGTCCAGCAGTTCGTCGAAGTCGATTGCGCCCAAGGCTACCGCCAGTGCGTCTCCCAGAAATGAGATACCCCCACTGTTCAGGCGGGCTGACATGCCCGGATGAAATTCCTGGTCGTTACGGGCAAATTCGGTATCGCTCTGGTTTCCGAATCCATCCACAGTGGTGAATACGTTAACAGGCATGCTGGTAAAGGAGGTGTCGAAACCGTTGTCATCATCCAGGGGAACCGGTGATCCGTCGATACTCAGGGACACAACACCACCGCGATCCTTCAGATAACCTCTGACGTTACCGCTGGTGTGGCTGGCTTCCAGAATATGGACTGTGGGGCCTTCTATGTCGTAATAGAAGTACACCTGCTCGGATTTGGAGCCGGCACTGACCCGGAATACATTACGCCCGGGGAAAATGTGGTCGGAAAGCGCATCACCGGTGGCGGTTGCCTCTGCATCACCAATGGTGAAAAGGCTGGTCACGTTGGCAGTATTCAGCTGCATGGACAGGCCGCTGGGCTTACCCTCGGGGTAGGCAATGCGAAACAGTTCAGGCTGATCATTATTGATGTAGTTGCTGGTAGGTGCCTCAATTGTAAACTGCTGTTTACAGGCGGTGAGCGTCAGAATCGCGAACAGAAAAACGATTCTTTTCCCCAGGATAGACATATAGCTTAACTCCTTGTAAATGAGGTATTTTTTATTGTTGGATCTGGGTCGTGTTTTTTTTGTGGTATTAAAATGCATTGCGGCA
>JAWVYU010000097.1:0-14551 GCA_033722575.1 Ketobacteraceae bacterium
AGGACATGGACTCCAAAGCCACATTAGGTGTGCCTTCAAATAGTGACGGTAATACGGTGATATCGCATAACCGATAAACCTCTTCTACATCATTTCTCGCTTCCATGAACACGCACTTGTCTCTTATGCCCAAATCATCAACAAGCGCTTGAATGGATTCAAAATACGCAGCCGTTGGCTCACTACCTTCCCTGATTGCAGACCCAACAAACAGCAGGCGAAAATCCTGACCACCCAGGTCTGCCGCTGCCCTCAGCAAAAGGCTATGATTTTTCTGCCGTTTGTAGCTCGCTACTATGCCAACGACGGGAGTACTGTCTGGAAGGCCCCATTCTGCACGATTAATTGCACTTTTACCCGGACTGAAGCGCACCGTATCCACACCGTTCCTGATAACACGATATTTATTTTTCGGGATCCCGAATACCCGGTGACTGAACTCCATACCGGCCTTGGAATTGGCAACACAAACATCGATACAGGGAGCGGTATACTTATAGATAGCGGTTTTAAGCCGACTGAAATGATTTCTGGAGTTTCGTTCAGAGCCAACGATCATGGGAGTCCGGGCAATAACTCCAGCCAGGCGAGAGGCAATTTCCGCATCGAACAGAAACCCGTGTACAACATCAAAGCGTTCGCGCCGCAGAAACCGGGCCAGGCGTAAAATCAGACCAAGATCATATTTTTTATGTTTTTCAATCACATGAAGCTTGTCAGGGTGCTTGAGATACTCTTTCAGGGGCATGTGATGGGAGAGAGAGCACAGATGCAAATCTACAACGTCCCGGTTAATCCGGTTAGCTAACTCGACGATCTGGCGCTCTGCACCGCCGTGACTGAGATTACTGATGACCACTAAAACCTTTACCGGATTACTCACTGACTCTATATCCCTGCAGATACATCAAACTTTCAGACCACTCATCCTAATATATTTAGGCGCTATCGCCCCCAAAGTATAATTCTGGCGATAAAAGTCATAACCATTTTCCCGCAAGCGGTCATACTCCGCCGGATCCCCTATCATTCTTTCCAGGCAGTCCTGCAGGTTCTCAGGCTCACAGACCAACCCCAGCTCATGGGTGGCCACTACTCCGTCAGGGTCGAAGGTGGTCACCACCGGTTTACGGAAGCTCCAGGCCTCCAGAAACGTCGTGGGAAACCCCTCCAGGTCCGAAGTACAGCACAACAGGTCGGCATCCTGGTATAGCTGCAGCAATTCAAGGTCCGGTATCTTTCCGTGGACAGTCACGTTAGGGATGGCCCGCGCCTGTTCAACCAACCCTTGGGCGTAGGGGGTTTTTGCATTTGCTGCACCGACAATATGAAAATCGCAGCCCGGCATGCGCTCAGCCAGCTCAAGGTAGCGATCCAGCCGCTTTACCTCAATGACCCGGCCCACCCACAAAATCTGCGGCCGGCCGCCATGATCCCGTTTTGCCTCTAGCCGGGCTGTCAGCTCCGGATCCTGTTCAAACGGCATGGGCACCACCACGGAATCAAGCCCAAAACTTTTCCGTAAACGTTCAGCCTGAACCCTGGTTTGCGAAACAATCTTGTCCGCATGGCGCAATCCCCATAAAAACAGTCTTTTTTCGCGGTTGGAGCTGATAGCGGGTAGGGCCGGATCGCAGTTGGCGTCGCTGGCTATGCAGTAGATGAAGCGCCGCCTGTTGGTAAGCCAGTGGGCGCCGGTGCGGGTCACGAAAGTCTCCACCCCGGCCCCCATCTGGATATAGGCGCCCGCATCCGCGCGCCTCATGGCCGCCCAGATAGACGTCATCCTGGGGTGGATAAAGCGCAACCCACGGATGCCACTGTCAGGATCATAGGCTTTGTACACGGTGATTCCGTCCAGACACTCACCATCCCGCTGGCCCTCGTCATAGGTGATAAAGGCAACCCTGACGCCCTGTTTCACCAGGCCACGGGCCAGCGTTACCAGTACCCGCTCTATGCCGCCCAGATAGCGCGGCAACTCCGCCCTGGCCAGCAGGTCATAGCATTTCAGTCCAACAAAGCAGATATCGTGTTTATATTCCATGCCCAATCCGGTGCATTCTCAAGCTTTTAACGGATGTCTGTTTCCTTTCCATTTCGGTTGGCATTGTATCGGCACCCATTGAAACATAAAGAACAATCTACAAAACTTCACATTTTTGAAACAGGCCGCCAGCCTCAGCTTGCCTATCATGGCCCCTCAGTCAGCTTAGCAGACACCGGCTCACTTAAGGCCTATGAAAAGCAGACCCGGTTACGATAGAATGCCGGTTACAATCCCCGATACAAACCGGACCCTGTTTTGCATTCATGCTCAAGCATTTAACCCGCAAGGACTCCATCTGACATGAAGATTCTGACCGTATTCGGTACGCGTCCTGAAGCCATTAAAATGGCCCCCCTCGCACTGGCGCTGAAGGAAGTTGACAACTTTGAGGCCAGAGTCTGTGTGACTGCCCAGCACCGTGAAATGCTGGATCAGGTGCTCAACCTGTTCAAAATCACACCGGAATACGATCTGAATATCATGAAGCCCGGGCAATCCCTGAGTGAAATTACGGCTAATATTCTTTGCCAGCTTGAACCCGTTCTGAAAGAATTCAGCCCCGACGTCGTGCTGGTCCACGGTGATACATCCACCACTCTGAGCACAACGCTGGCCGCCTACTATCAGCAGATTCCGGTGGGCCATGTGGAGGCGGGACTGAGAACCGGCAATATCTACTCACCCTGGCCGGAGGAAGCCAACCGCAAACTCACAGGTGCCCTCGCCCGCTTCCATTTTGCCCCTACCCCGCGCTCCCAGGATAACCTGCTTAAAGAAAACGTTAATCCGGCACATATCACGGTTACCGGTAACACCGTTATTGATGCACTGTTATGGGTCAGAGACCGGATCAACGGCGATCCGGAACTGCAGGCCGGGTTTGCAGCGCAATATGACTTCCTCGACACTAGCAGGCGCATGATTCTGGTGACGGGACACCGCCGCGAAAGCTTTGGCGGTGGATTTGAAAACATTTGTGCATCGCTGGCGCACATCGCACAGGAACATCCAGACGTTGATATCGTTTACCCGGTACACCTGAACCCCAATGTCCAGGAACCGGTTAACCGTTTGCTTTCCGGCATCGATAACATTTACCTGATTGAACCCCAGGATTATCTGCCGTTCGTCTATCTTATGATGCAGTCCCACATTATTCTGACTGACTCCGGCGGTATCCAGGAGGAGGCCCCCTCCCTCGGAAAACCGGTTCTGGTGATGCGCGACACCACTGAGCGCCCGGAAGCCGTCGATGCCGGCACCGTAAAACTCGTTGGCACCGACAGAAACGCTATTATTAACGAGATCAATACCCTGCTGAACGACAAAGCTGCGTACGATGCCATGAGCCGGGCTCACAACCCGTACGGAGACGGCAAAGCCTGCGACCGAATCATCAACACTCTGAAAGCACAGGAAAAAAATCTATGAAGGAGTTCAACACAATTTCCGTTATCGGCCTTGGCTATATCGGCCTGCCCACTGCAGCTGCTTTCGCCTCACGACGGAAACAGGTGATTGGTGTTGATGTCAATGAAAAGGCTGTGAACACCATCAATGGCGGAGGCATTCATATCGTTGAACCGGAGCTTGATATTGCGGTGCATTCAACGGTAACCGCAGGCTATCTGAAAGCCACAACCAAACCGGAGCCTGCTGACGCCTTTCTGATTGCTGTACCCACGCCTTTTATGGAAGACCATCAACCGGATCTCTCCTACATTGAGGCCGCAGCCAAATCTATCGCGCCCGTGCTCGAAAAGGACAACATCGTCATCCTGGAGTCCACCTCCCCGGTGGGCGCAACGGAAAAAATGTCTGCCTGGCTGAAAGAGGCTCGCCCGGATCTGACATTCCCCCAGGACAACGGCGAAAGCAGCGATATTCGTATTGCCCACTGCCCGGAGCGGGTATTACCGGGGCACGTAATGCACGAACTCATTTCCAACGACCGCGTGATCGGCGGGATGACCCGCAAGTGTTCAGAGTATGCGTCGGCCCTCTACAAGATCTTTGTTCAGGGTGAATGCATTATCACCAATGCCAGAACGGCAGAAATGTGCAAACTCACGGAAAATGCCTCCCGCGACGTAAGTATCGCTTTCGCCAATGAGCTTTCCATTATCTGTGACAAGCTGGATATCAACGTCTGGGAGCTTATTTCCCTCGCTAACCGGCATCCCCGTGTGAATATACTACAGCCCGGACCCGGCGTCGGCGGGCACTGTATTGCGGTAGACCCCTGGTTCATCATCAGTCAGACACCAGAAGAAGCCCGCCTGATCAAAACCGCCCGTGACATCAATGATTACAAACCTGACTGGGTCGTCGAGCGGGTGAAAGTTGCCATTGCGGATTTCCTTGCCGCTAACCCGTCCAAAACCGCAGCAGATATCAAGGTGGCCTGTTTCGGACTGGCCTTCAAGGCTAACATCGACGACCTTAGGGAAAGCCCGGCGGTAAATATTACCCTTGAACTGGCCAAGCAGCTGGCCGGGTCTGTACTGGCAGTGGAGCCCCATATCCGGGAATTGCCGCCAAAACTGGAAAATGCCGGCATTCAGCTGGCGGGTGCCGGCGATGCCATTGCCCAGGCGGATATCATGGTGTTACTGGTGGACCACAAGCTTTTCAAAGACCTCAGCATTACCCGCCAAAGTGGCAAGATTCTGGTGGACACCCGGGGCATCTGGCAGTGAACAGGCTGTCAGTCTGTCCTGTACCGGTGAACCAGGGAAAGCTTTCACTGCCAATACAACGTATTTGAAGTGAATGAGCATTTCTGAAGTCTTAAAAGCATCGACTGATCGACCATTTCTCGCCATTACCATGATTACCATCTTGGTTGTGCTGGGCATCAGCGGATTGTTGTTGATTCAGTTCAAGCTTGCAGAGATTAAAGAACAGGAAAAAGCAAAGCATTACAACGGATTACATCACTTTTACCGTGTGCAGCTGGCACAGGGTAACCGGCAGCAGCTGATGGTTGTTGGGGATAGCCATGTTCAGAGCATGAATGTGCTGAATATCAGTCATCGTGCCATCAACCTTGGCATTGGGGGTGACACCATCGAAGGCGTTACTCAGCGGGTAAAAGACTACCTGGCCAACTCGGAGCTGAGACATATCGCGCTCCTTGTGGGCACCAATAATCTCCTGAGGGAAAACGTGGAAACCAGCAAAGCCAGGATGGACACTCTGGCCAGCACGCTTGAACCCGCAGGACAGGTATACTGGATTGCGACTCCGCCGGCCTCTCCTGCCAGAATAGAGATTGAAAAAACGGAACAACTCAACAGATACATTGCGACACTGTGCAAAAACCTGCCGCGCTGTGTGTATATTGCGCCATTCAATGATGCAAAAGCTGGCCAGGCGCTGCTGGCCAAAGATGGCATACATCTCCGCCCCGCAGGCTACGAATACCTGACCTCCATGATCAGGCAGGATATAATAAAGCCGGATCAGAGCGACATCGCAGGAGATGAGCGTGCAACGCAGAATTTATGAACTGGATGCCTTGCGGGGTATCGCCGCCCTTGCCGTGGTAATCTATCACTTCACCACGCGCTACTCTGTGCTCTATGGCTTTGACGAGGATCCACTGTTCAGCTTGCCGCTGGGCCATTACGGCGTGCAGCTTTTCTTTGTGGTCAGCGGTTTTGTTATTTTTTTATCTCTGAACAATTGCAAACACCCAGCAGACTTCATTGTTTCCAGATTCGCAAGGCTTTATCCGGTTTACTGGGCCGCTGTGATCATAACGTTCTCGACCGTCACCTGGTTTGGCCTGGAAGGAAGAGAACGAACAGTCATTGAAGCGCTTATTAACCTGACCATGCTCCAGGGATTTTTTGACGTGCCAGATGTTGAAGGAGTCTACTGGACATTGAAATGGGAGCTGACATTCTATTTCTGGGCATTAATGATTTTTATGTTCAATTTGCAGAAATACGCAATCCACGCCTGTGCCCTGCTTTTATTGTCCCAATGGGGAACGGTGTTAATGGAAACCTATTTTTACGGCGTACCGCGACTGGTCCGGCTCGTTTTCCTGAACACCTATGGCAATCTGTTTGTAGCCGGCGTTCTTTTTTATCTGCTGATGTTCGGTCAACCCAGGCCCATTATTCATATACTTATTGGGGTTTCTCTTTTCAACCAATACCTTATGCATGGCCTTGAATCCTTTTTTGTTACTGTCGGTATTTTCACACTGTTTTATTTGTTTGTTTATGAAAAAATCCAGTTTCTGGCTCAAAAGCCGTTGATTCTTCTTGGCACCATTTCCTATTCTTTGTATCTGATTCATGAATACGTGGGCTGGATACTGATGCGAGAGCTGATGGCAGCCGGAGTCAGCAGCACCGTAGCTGTGCTCTGTGCCATAGGCATGGCGCTCACTCTGGCCTATTTCATGACGTTCAAGATTGAGCACCCGGCCATGGCTAAAATCAAAAAAGTCTATAAACAAAAGTATCGCGCCCGCTTTGCCAAGGCCTGAACGCGCACTACTCCCCATACACAATGTTATCAGGAACTGATTCGGAATTCTGAAATGGACAGCAAAGACATCAGGCTGGTGTATATCATGTCGCCCAGCTATTCAGGCTCTACATTATTAACCACTCTGCTGGCTCAGCAGACCCGCATAGCCACCGTTGGCGAACTCAAGGCCAACAAGCTGCCGGACATAGCAACCTATACATGTTCGTGCGGAAGCCGTATCCTGGAATGCGACTTCTGGAATCGACTCATTCGGCAGGTCCGTGACCAGGGCAGCGAGCTTGACCTGGCTGATTTTGCAACCCGGTTTCGGTCTGAGCAGCCTCTGCTGGACCGGGTGCTGCGGCCCAATGTCAAAGCCTTTCCGCTGGAAACGCTGCGACACCTTTTGTTGTTGGCCGTACCGCCCTTCAGGAAACGTTTCTTTCAAATCATGTCTCAGAATCACCAAATTGTATCGGCAGCCTGCAAGCTTTATGAAACCGATACTTTTCTGGATGGCTCAAAAGACCCTCTGCGGGCGCTGTTTTTTCATCGCTATACAAACTATGACCTGCGGGTGATCTACCTTACCAGGGACGGCCGAGGGACCCTTAACTCAGACAAAAAGTACAATGGACTATCCACCCGGGAAGCCGCAATCTCCTGGAAAAGAAAAATTGAGGAAATGGATCGTGTTGCCCGCCTCCTCCCCGAAAAGCAGCTTTACAGGTTGCGTTACGAATCATTCTGCGAAGCACCAGAGGAGAAACTGCGTGAACTCATGGATTTTGCTGGCTTGCGAACCCGCGAAACTCCCTTGGGAGCATCAGACCTCCATATTCTTGGCAACAACAACATGCGCCTGGTCAAAACAAGCGAAATCCGGCTGGACGAAAAGTGGAAACAAAACCTGTCGAAGGAAGATCTATCGGAGTTTCAGGTACTGGCCGGTGACACAAATGCCAGGCTGGGATACGCCTGATCCAGGCTTTTGAATTACCTGGACAGCATCCTGTCCCACCTTTCACTGACTTTCACGATGTCATAATCGAGCGCAGCATCCCTGGCGGATGTTGCCATCTTTTTGTAAGTGGGGGGATCATTCAGCAGCGACATAACTTTTTCAGCAATAAGTCCTGGTTCGCAGGGCTCCAGAAGATAGCCGTTTTCCCCGTCCACCACTACATCGCCAAGATCGCCCACATCGGATACCAGGGCCGGAAGCCCGCTAAGCATGGCCTGAAGCATCGCCTGGGATAAACCTTCAGAGCTGGATGTCAGTAAAAACAGTCTGCTTTGATTAAGAAACTTTTCCACCTCTGTCTGCCACCCCGCAAAAGTAACCTGCTCCGCTACGCCAAGCTTATCGGCCAACTCCTCCATGGCTTCACGATCGGGTCCGTCGCCTACCACCAGCAGGCTCGCTTCCTTTTGCTTATTGATGATCGCCAGTGCCTCTATCACCAGATGGAGCCTTTTTACTTCCGAGATACGGCCCACAAATACCATATCAAAGGATCGCTCATACTGGCTGGCCGGTGCGAAACGTTTCGTATCTATTCCTGCTGTTATGATGTGAACATTGGAAGACTCCACGGCCACCTCGTTAACAAAATAATGCTTCGCTTTACTGCCACGGACCACCACATAATCAAAGCACCTCACCAGCTTGTGAAGGAGTTTTTCAACCCCCGGTTCGGCGTGCTTCAATCGTCCGAAAATCCGGTTCTCTGTGGTGTAACCACCGCCCAGAACCTCACGGATACCACCACCACAAATATAAACAGCTCTGGCCCCAACCAGTTTGGCAAAAAGCACCGCAAACAGACCATTCAACAGCAGGTGAAAACCGCCCAGAACCTGAGGCCGCAGTCGAATCGCGGTCCACCCAAAGTAAACCAGCCTTGCAATATCCTTACCCAGAACGCGATTAAGCCAAGCCGGTGCGTATAGTGCGGTTACCTTGGCTATATCCGGTACCGGGTTTTCCGCCACCATATACACTTCTTTTACTTTACAGGAATGCTCGAACACTTCGAGCTGAGAGCGAATCCAGGCTTCTGAATAGAAATTACCGGTGAGTAACAGCCGGTTCTCATCAGCAAGCTTCCGCTGAGGAACAATCGCGGAGAACAGCCTGACTATAAGCCATTCAACAACAAGGATTAACTTCAGCAGCATTGGGTACACAATAAATGCCTCTGTTCTATCCGGGCCGGAATCGTGCAGGCAGTTTCTTTAACACTGTCTGCTTGTCTTTTTCTGTCAGCAGGAAAAACCAGTAAAGCACCAGCGTGAAGATACCGTACACAGCAACATTCAGGAAAATAAGGGCACCGTGAAAATGTACAAAGCTGTCGAAAACAAAGAGCACCGCCAATGAAGCCGCACCAATCAACGCCACCCGTAAAAAGGTCTCTCTGATATAGCTCATTACAGGAACGCCCATTCTGATGCAGGAATAGATAGGTACCGCGATACCATTCACCAGCGTAGACAAAGTCACGATAAGCACGCCTGCAGTTTCTACCGTGACTCCATAAAGCAGTGCGACAGAAGCACCAACGGCGAACCCTGCCACCGTCATCAGTAAAGACATCAATGCCACCGGCCCGTGAAGGTTGCGACCAACCATAATCCGCACCACCGGGGACTGGGAAATCGGAAGTAACAAACCGATAGCCAGTATCAGCACCAGATAATCTGTTACGTAGTCACCACCCATCCAGACGCGCAACAGATCATTTCCATAGAAGCCAAACAGGATCATGGCTGGCAACGTAAAAGCAAAACCGTATTTGCTGGCCGCGTAAACGAAACTGTTCAGCCTGGTCTGATCCTGGCTCGCCTGCATGGACCCCGCCATGGGGGTGAGAATAAACGCGAATCGCGTGATAAACGACTCAACGTGTTTTACCAACGAAACCGGCCGCGCCAACACTGCCAGCGCAGCAGGCCCGAGCGTGGAAGCCACCAGCAAATAGCTTGACTGCACGATTAAAAAATGGGAAATGCCGATCATGATAGTTTTTACGCCAAAAGGAAAAATCTCTTTCACAAACTCAAAGGAGAAAAAACGCGGGGAAAACCTTGCTTCGGGGCATATCCGCCGGGCAAGGTACATTCTTACCGCTCCCTGAACTCCTGTCATCAGCATATAAATGATACTCATCTGCTGGAGGCTTCCGCCAATTGAAAGCGCACCAATCATCAGTATCACGGTCAGCATGTATGCGAGTGAATTCAGACCATTAAACAGATCCCAGCGATGACAACCGGTCAGTATGCCGCGTGACGTATCAAACAGAAACTGAAGTGCGATGCTCAGGCCAAGATAAAGCACCACCGCCTGCGCAGCTTCCGTGTTTTCACCAAAACGATCACCAAAATAATAAGGCAGCAAATAGCTCCCGGCCAAAGCAGCCATACTTACCAGCAGAGCAAGTCCGGCCTGAACCCAAACCACACTGGTGACCGCAATGGAAAGCTGGTCAAGCTTTTGTTCCGCACGATACTTGGCTACAAATCGGTTCAGAGAAGACCCGATACCAAGACTGGCCAGGCTGAAATAATTGGCTACAGACCAGGAAAAATCCCAGATACCCAGTAATTCCTGGCCCAGCTTCTCATCAATAAACCGGGGCAGGAAAAAGCCCACCACAAAGAGTATAAGGTAGCTTATCCATCCTGTAAGAACATTACTGATGACTCTCGAAGCCCCAGTGTAATCCTGTTCTTTGTTTTTAGTCATATACAGTTAACTCGATAACCACCAGGGAAACACGCATCATCAGGATGTGGAAATGCCCCGCTTGGGAAACTGGAAAACACCGGCCACCATACAAGCCAGCTGCTCCGGGCGTGTATTCAGTGGCAGATTGATTCGGTGAAGTATATAAGGGTAATCGCCCACGTTATTGTGACCTTCCTGGGTAGTGAATGCCGCCTTGTAGCCTGCCTCCTCCACCAGTTCAGCCGAGGCTTCGCTGTAGACACCGTTAGGAAAGCAGAACCAGTCACAGCTTTTACCGGTAATCTTCTCGATATAATCCTTGGACTCGTTCAACTCTGCGCGGATTTTTTCTTCCGGCTGCGCATTTAACCTCACATGATTTTTAGTATGGCTACCCAGGGTTGCCAATGGATGAGCCGAAAATCCACGGAGCTTTTCGCGACTGGCAACCCTGGAATTAACATCCTTGTCATATACATCAGCGAGTGCACGTCCTTTCAGGGCTTCGATACTGCCGATAAACCGTTCCACCTTGGGAACTAGATCGTAATCGTTGCGTTTTGCTTTCAGAATCTTGCGAATGGCACGAACCAGCGTTCGTTTTCCCGATTGCCGGTTACTCATATCAAACTGTATAGGAACACCTTCAAAGCTGGTGTTGTAGGTACCGCTGATATTGTTCTGCACGGCATAATCCAGTCGATCAAACCAGAAAGGCTTCTGATTTTCCACATGACCCGTTGCAACAAACAAGGTCATGGGAACCCCGTGTCTTTTCAGGACCTCAAAACCAATATCAATATTATTGGCATACCCGTCATCGAAGGTGATGGCAACGCTGTAGGGTTTGGGTGGCCTTTCACCCCGGATCATCTCACAGGCCTGTTCTACCGAGATAAAGTTATAATAACGTTTGAGTAATGCCAGATGCGCATCGAGTTCAGGAATACCGAGATAAGATCTCAGTGGTGTCCATGGACTGTCGACGGAAGGGTCCTTGACGCCATGTATCGTCAGGAAAACCAGCTTGTCTTTGTGCTTCCTGCGGAACAGTAGCCACAGCCCGGTTCGGAAAAGCAAAATGGATAACAGGCTTTTCTTCATCAGAACTCCCTGTTCTTTATTTTTTTGATTCTGTACATATCAGATTCAGTGATCCCTGCACCCATTATACCCGTCATTCAGGACACGTTGTCTGCCATCGACTTGATCGCATCTGCCAGAGAACGTTCCGGTTTCCACCCTACGGAGGTTTTGAGCTTATCCGGATTGCCGTAGGCGATATTAAAATCCTGCTTCTTGACCAGCCATGTATCCGATAGAATCTCCGGGCTTACGCCAAAAACCCGCCCGGCCTCCTCCACCAGTTCCACAATGGTCACTGCCTTGCCGGTGGCAACATTGTATATTTCGTAGGGCTCGCCAGAATCATAGATTTTTATGAATGCTTCAATGGCATCTCTTACATCCACAAAATCACGGGCACTGGCCACGTTACCTAATCGCAGAGTTGTTTTGCCAGCTGACAGCTGTGCGCAAATGTTCCCCGCCACCAGTGCACTCGGCAAGCCCGCGCCCAGCAAATTAAAGGGTCTTGCAATGCGGAGGTCTATACCAAAACGTTTCGCCGTACTGATACCGAGAATCGTCTGCGCGGATTTTGATCGGCCGTAGGGGGTTCCCCCACCAATTTCACAACCCTCGTCATAATAACCATCCTCACGGGGCATATACTCGGCTGCAGAGCCCAGCATCAACACCGTTGTAGCCACTGAACCGGCGCTGTATAACGCGTGGAGAAGAGAATAGGTGCCCTGTACATTCACCCTGAACATATCTGGCTCATCAGCTGGAGGCAGCATGCCGGCAAGGTGATAGATGCCAACCGGGCGATGAGCCTCAACGATGCTTTTCAGCTGGTCGGTTTCCGTTATATCTACCTGGTAGGTGTGATCAGCATTTTCTACAAACGTGGTTTGTCTGGTAAGCGCTACCACCTTGTATTGCGCCGACTGACGCAACCTGTTCACCAGGTGGCGTCCGATAAAACCGCTGGCGCCGGTCACCCAAATACAATCGGGCATCATTCCGCTCCCAGAAAGCGTTGCTGATTCTCCTCAAAATCCAGCTGGGCCTGGGCATAATCATCCATACGCCCAATATCAAGCCAGTAACAGTCTTCCTGATAACAACGAACCTTGCCGCCATCTTCGTGCACCTTGAGAATCAGGTCGGGCATATCCAGGTACTGGTTCTTTTCAATATACTTAAGCACCCGTCGCGACAGTATATTGAACCCCATACTCACATCGTAATGAAACGTGGGTTTTTCTGAAAAGCCCTTGAACACTTCGTTGTCCCGGTCTACCACGCCAAAATCGATTCTGACATCCCGTTTGTAGGTGGCAATCGTGATATCCGCATCATTCTCGATATGGAAATCGATCATTTTACCGAAATTCAGCGTCGTCAGAAGGTCCCCGTTCATCACGATGAAATTCTCTGGCAGGCCGTCTATCAGGCCTATAGGGCCCGCAGTGCCCAAGGGCTCGTCTTCCCGGATATAATCAATCGCCAGTCCGTATTTGCTGCCGTCCCCACAGAGCGCCATGATCAGCTCAGCGAGATATCCGGTGGAAACCGTGACGTTCTTCAATCCGGAGTTCTTAATCTTGTTCAAAAGGATTTCAATGATCGGCATATGCCCCAGGGGCACCATGGGTTTGGGGAATACTGCCGTCAATGGCCTGAGCCGTGTGCCTTTACCACCCGCCAGAAGTATTGCTTTGATATCTTTATGTGAATCTGCCATGCCTGCCTCTTTCTATACCGCGTAGGAGTCGGCCTTGAACCGTTCCAGGTTCCTGGAGATAAAATCGATGGTTTGGGACAAACCTTCCCGTAATGACACTTCAGGCTCCCAGCCCATCAATTTTCGGGCTTTACCGTTATCGCTGATCAGTTCCATCACTTCGCTCTTCGCCGGCCGGACACGCTGCTGATCTGTATTAACAGGTAACTCTTTACCCAGAATATCCGCTACCAGGTTGACCAGATCACCAATGGTAATACCTTTGCCCACACCCAGATTCACCAGCTCACCGATCACCTTGTCTGACCGGCTGGCGGCCACAAAGCCTCTGGCAGTATCAGTACAGAACGTCAGATCCCTCACAGGATCGAGACTTCCCAGCGTCAATTCGCCCTTGGTAAGTGCCTGTACAATAATGGTGGGAATAATGGCACGCATACTTTGTCTGGGCCCAAAGGTATTAAAGGGCCTCACAATGGTTACCGGCGTCTGGAAGCTTAACCAGTAACTTTCCGCAAGCTTGTCCGCAGCAATTTTGGTTGCTGAATAAGGAGACTGGCCAACCAGCGGATGCTTCTCATCGATGGGTGTGTACTGAGCGGTTCCATAGGTTTCGCTGGTGGAGGTATGCAACATGCGCTCAACGTCGTAGCGACGGCAGGCTTCAAGCACATTCAGTGTACCGTTTACGTTGGTACTGACATAATTGCCCGGCGCGACATAAGAGTAAGGAATACCGATCAGTGCCGCCAGATGAAATACCATGGAGCAGCCTTTGACGGCATGATCCACTGAAAAGGGATCCGCGATATCGCCGGCAACCACCTCTACCTGACTAAGGACATCCTTGGGAACATTTTCCAGGTTATACCAGTTACTGTTGGCGTTGTAGTGCACGAAAGCACGGACCTCGTGTCCTGCCTTTACCAGCTCCTCCACCAGGTGGCTACCAATAAACCCACCTGCTCCCGTCACAAGTACTTTCTTAGTCACACCAAGCTCCTTCACATGTCAGAGTTACTTCAGTCACTCATAAAGATTTTCAAATTCGGTTACCCTGGCCACCACCTTTTGGGTGGCATCAGGTAGATGTAGTTTCCGATCGCCCCAGAACCTTCCTTACATAAGCCTGCGTCAGCATCCACAGGAACAGCGTGTTCGTTACCAGATAGCGCTTCCAGAGTCGCCCGGGTTCCTGCTTTACCCGGTACAGCCATTCCAGACCCAGCTTCTGCCAAAGCTCAGGTGCCCGTTTGACCTTCCCGGCCATGACATCAAAAGAGCCGCCAACGCCATGCACAACCGGTACCTGGATGACATCATTCCAGCGCGCCATAAACTGCTCTTTTTTCGGTGAGGTGATCGCAACCAGCAACACGTCGGCTTTGGCGTCCGCAATTTCTCTGGCAATCTGCGGTTCCTCTTCTTTGGAAAAGTACCCGTTACGCCGACCTGCCAGAACCACACC
>JAWVYU010000098.1:0-14533 GCA_033722575.1 Ketobacteraceae bacterium
CCACTACTGGCGCTGGATGCGTACACTACGCGCTGACAGGTCATGGATTTAAAAATGGGCAATGAGTAATGGCTCAATGCCTCTATCACTTCCCCGCTCAGCTTCGTGTTCTGGATGGCGCGACTGACGATGAAAGCGGCCTGGATACGGCCGTCTGTTATTTCTTGTCTGGCTTTTATCAGCTCCACCAGATCCGCTGTGGCCCAGATGTCATAGGGCGATGGCTGTACCGGCACCAGAAAGGCATCTGAGGTTTTGATTGCCGCTGCGGCCATTTCCCTGAGCTGAGGCGCCCCATCGATCACGACAATGTCATAATTTTTGCTGAAATCTTTCAGGTCCTGCGCCAGGGAAGGCCGGTCCAGCCCTATTACTGGAATGCCGACCTCTTCATTTGCTGACCGCCAGTCCCGGGCACTGCCCTGAGGGTCGGTATCCACGAGCAGAACCTTCCCACCCATGCGCGCCAAGCCAATCGACAGGTTGGTAGCCAGAGTTGTTTTGCCAGAGCCACCTTTCTGATTGAGAATCGATATCGTTACGCTCATGAGTGGCTCTCCGACGCAGGCTTTGCCAAGAATTTCCAGCGATCTGCCAACTGCTCAAAAAGTCGATCGCCGTTCGCTACTACCGTATGAGGTTCCTCCATCAGCATCGCGCGGCCCCTCATGGCAATGAGTACGTTTCGAAAACAACCACCATCCAAGCCACAGCAGACCCCAGCCAGGTCCACCTGCCAACGATCACCGTCATACAGGCTCAACAGGACTTGGGCGGCAAACCGGGATCCGCCGGAGTCCGCAAAAGCCAGATCCAAAAGTGCTAAGACAGCCTTTCGATAATCCCCGGTTGTTATTCGCAAGGATTCCTCCAAACGCAGCTGCTCCCCGAGCGATTCATAGATATCAGGCTTGGTCTCCCTTCCTGCATTCATTCTTGTTCCTCTTTAACTAGGGTTGAGTAAATGGCGGCAGTTAGTAAACACACGTCTGCCGACCAAAATTTTTTCCGCGATGCGGCCAGCCCCTGGCTGGCGCAGTCTTTCCCCTGGCTCACCGCAGCCCAAGGGCCAAGCTGCGGCTCACCATACTGCGGCATTTCAGCCTGCCGGCACTGTCGCCAACCGAGTCCGATTGGCGGCTCCGCGCTCCGGCAACACCGTTCGCCCCCATGCTGCGGTTTACTGGCTTGGGTTGTTGATGGGGCCTAGCCTGGGCAACTCCCCTGCAGCGATTTGAAGCGGTGCATATTCCCGCGCGATCCCCTGAGCATCCTCTGTCTTACGAACCCATCCAGCCTGCCTGACCACTGGGTCGTTTTTCCGGCTGTTACACCGGGGGGACTGGCTACAGGCGGCAAGCCCAGCGAGGCATGCTTCCGGTTCCTGGCGCGACCCATTCCGCAGAAGTGGACGTACAAACCTGCCGCCTGGCTCGGCGGCGGATTGGTTACTTTCTCCGGGCCGAGCGCGGCCCCTGAGGTGCTTGCGAATTTTTTTCACGCGGGCTACTATGGCCCGGTAAAAGAAATTCACTCACTCAGTGAGCCGGGCCCCACGTACTGATGCTGTCGCCAAACAACTCTCAGTTCGTGGGGTTTTTCTTTGCGCGGCGTTTTCCGAAATAACGTAAAGAAACTCGTTAGAAACACGAAAAAAGCCGCGATATACGCGGCTTTTTCGGAATTGAAATAGTGACCTAATTACTTGATTTGAATGGTGTTTCCTGTACCCTTACTCTGGGCTTGAAAATCCCCGTGTCGGTGGTTCGATTCCGCCTCCGGGCACCATCTTATGAAAACGCAGATGTCATCGATATCTGCGTTTTTTTATGGATAGAGTGAACCACCGGCAGCCGGCGTACTTACCGTACCGGCTCGATTTCAACCCCCCCTATCTGTGGCCTGGTTGTCGCCTGAACTTTTCAGAGGGGCGACAATGCAAAAATACGCAAAGATACCCCCAGAAGGTAAAAAGCCGATACCCAAACGAATCGCGCCACACCATAGCATGAACACGCGGCCGAAAAGTCACACCAAAGCCAAGCGTAACACCTACACAGCGGCGTCAATATCTCAATAGCTAAAAATAAAAATGCCACCTTTGGGAAACAAAGGTGGCATCTTCGGGACAATATAGCGGGCTTTAACCCAGAGTTTGTCAGGTTTTATCGAAGGGGCCCGGAATAAAACGTTTTTCACCCACTATCATGGTATCCATACGTTTGTAAGCCTGGTCTTCCCAGTCATACCACTGCCAGACAGAAGATTCATTAGCGTTGAACTTCACCCGAACTTCTGAAGGAAGTTCGCCATTCATAGCGAGAATCACCAATTGAAAACCGTTAGCCTGCACTCTCTGGCCCAGTGAGAACGAGGTTTCGTCGTTGGTCATGATATTGTTGTTGCCACGGAAAGCCAGCACCTTTGGTTTATTAAAATTAGGGTCTTCTCGGGAATCTATGGCTTTTGGTGTGTTGGATAGCATAGCGAACCCTTCCTGACTGGTAAGCCGGTAGGTGTCTTCTGACTCACGCGTGATGGTCACTGAGCTCATACCGGGCACTAACATCTGAATTCTTTTGGGTAATGGCAGACCTTCGTAAGCCCAATCAAATGGGCGATGATAATAGTTGGAGAAGTCCGGCGGATTCACTATAACCAGGTTGGTATCACCATCTTTCAGATCACTGGCCACCATCGAGTAAACATCAGCGGAAACCACCTCCAATGTAACAAGCCGCCAATGCCTCGCCACGGTCAACAAGGTAGGAATTGCAAGATGCAAAATCAGGAACGCGATCGCAATTGTTTTCATGGCGCGCCCAAGCTTCACTTGCCGGGAAAGGCCATATAGCCAGATAGACACCACGATAAAAAACCCGATATGGAGGAAAGGCTCCATACGAAAGCCGGGGCTGGTTGAGAGAAACGGAATAACTGCCACAGCAGACCCCAGCAATCCGAATTTCATAAGGCGAGAACCCTTCAGGTGAGGGTAGATAACCCGGATCGCCAGCGCACAAATAACGAGCGATATGAGGGACAACACCGCCACAGAAGATGTTATCCCCAGAAGACCCACCGCCAACGGACCCAAAATAAGTCGCAGATAGAATACCGGCAACATCGGAACACGCTCAGTGAGAAACTCAAGAGGAGAACGAACAGGGTCCACATAAAGGTCGATATTCTCAGTACCAAACCCATGGGTTGAATAAAAAACTCGCCATAAGGCCACTACACCAATAGCCGGAAGTATGGTCCACGCGTTGAGCAACGAGCGCCTGGGATCCAAAAGCAAGGAGTAGGCACCAAGGTAGGCCAACGTTGCCACACCTGCTTCCGCCGACAAGAGAGCAAACCCCAGCATGAGCAAGCTTGCCAAAAGATAGCCATAATCATCTTCTCGGCGCCATCGGTCATGAAACATAATGGCCCATAAACCAAACATAGGGGCCATCAGTGCATTACGTGCAGCCAACCAATTCAGGTTGGCTGGGATGCTGTAACTGAAAACAAACAAACAAACCGCCATCGCTGGCACCCAGCCCGGGCAACCAAGGCGTTTGCAGAAAATATAGAAGGAAACCGCAAGCAGCAACAGGTACAGGACGGAATGAAGCTGCATGAAAAATACATCCCCATCCAGGTATGTATAATCAAACCAGTGAGTTACGGCAGCGAGAGGGCGAAACATGTGCATGGTGACATCATCAGGGGACCACCATGGAACAGCACCGTATGCCTTGAGTTCCGCTGTTGCGGTGGTATCGGCGCTCATGAAAAGGAAGCTGTTTTTGATACGCTCGTAAAAGGTATTGTCGGGATCTGCTACATGAAATCCTTTCTCCGCCAACGCTTCCGGCGCCGTAGCGGCGGCCCACTGAATGAAATCATCACTCAGCAACCCACCTTTACCCGTAGGAATGTGGGTAACCAGAACAAATAAGAGAAAAACCCAGATAAAATGCTTCGACTGCGACAGCTGTAACAGCAATTGCCGCATACTCCTGGCGCCACCCCCATGATAGCGGCGCGAGGAGTCACTGACACCCACGTCCATATTAGCTACGCTCCGAAAAAGATTTGGCCAAATGACCGAAAAATAAAAATAAATGAAAAAAATAAAAATAAATGCAGCCACAAATTGGGACGATAGTAAAACATTTTAAAACAGCTCGCAACCACCCCATTTGCTTATATACATAGATTATCGGCCGGATAAACGAATGAACCAGAAGAGCAAATCTCAGCCAGCCTCATTCACCAGTCGCTGAGGCACTTCAGCAAAATAATGCGTGAAGCTTGGCATTGCTCCCACGGCTCAGAAAGGATTTCGGCAGTTCGCATGCCAGAGATGATGGCCTGTATATGCTGGGTTTTTTGACCAGATTCGGTCCAGCTTCCCGAGCAGTAACTTTGCCGAACCAGATCAGCGTCTCAAAGCAAGACCCAGCTCAGAAGAAGTTCGTCAAACACAAGACGCGCATTGACTGCACGGTCAGATCGGCCTGCGACCCACTGAAAAAACCTCACTCTTACCATCAAGTTTTAAGGGGTGGCGGGCCTATGCAGTATCGTGATGCCGAATCGCTCTGAGGAACCTCTTATATCCCACTGATATCCGGCCCCCGTAATCATCGGTCCGGCCTTGTTGTGAGGGCCAGGGATTTGAACCCAGCTTAAGCCGAATAACCTAGTTAAATACAGAATACATTTTATATTATTGTTCAGGACTGAGGATTTCATGCATAAATCCTCAGCACTGGGAGTATCGCTTTTCGCGCAGTCATGGGACTGTTGTAAAAAGCGGCCTTAAATTACAGATATCTCTTACATGAAGCTGCTTGCAATACAATTTTCGCAACGGTACTATCTCCAAACTCAATGAAAGCATGCAAATTATTGTGTTTTATAGGTCTATATAAGCCTTTGAAAGGCAAGTGATCTTAAATTTACGGCTTTAAGCTCCATCAACAATGGCTCGTATCATCTATTACCAGCAGCGCTTGATGGATTAATGGTTTTCAACACGAAAACCAATCCTTTGAGAGGCAAATAACAAGAAATATAACACAATTTATTACGTCATCAGTTTTTAAGGATTTTAAAACCACCAACAAACAAACAGGGATATAGTTAATGAAAGTACGTAATATACTGATTCATTCGGGCGTGGCACTGACCGCGGTTATTGCAGCAAACAGCGCGTTTGCGCTGGCGGCACAACAGCTGGAAAAAGACAAATATTATCATTTTACCAATCGTTGGGCCTATGGTTGTGTTCCTTACACAATGTCTACAGGCGCTGAGAAGTACAAGAGCTTTATAGAGAAAGCCGCGGCAGAGTGGAACAACAAGGTTCCCAATATTGCTATCTACCCACTGGAAAATGCAGCCGAACTCGCACCACCCCGCTGTCAGGGAGTCACCAAGTCTCTTTCCATAACTGAGATACCAGGAGGCAGCTGTAACGTTGAAAACACCGGCTCCCATGGATCATGGTTTGATTCATCAAAACGTGATAGCAGGGTAATGCAACTAACAAGTGTTATTGAAATGGGATGCCTGCGGGACGAAAGATCCGATACAGCAAAGCTTCGCTCCGTCACACATGAATTTGGACATGCCCTTGGTTTCGTCCATGAGCATCAACGCATTGATGCTAAAGCCCGGAATGCGGGTGATAGCAGTTATATCGAACTTCAAAAAGATAATGTCATACCTATTCCACTTGTCGAAGATACAGCGGAGCTTAAATCGGAGAAGCAGAATGCTATATTGCTTACCGAGTATGACTATTACAGCATTATGCACTACTCCCCCCGCGCTCAGGGAAAAATCGTTGACGATGAAAGGCTTGTCACTTTGAAACCTGTGCATCCTGATGGCCCCACCACTGAAGAGCTGGAGAACTACATGCGCGGCACGGCGGAAATAACCCAGCTGGATGCGGATGCTGCCAATGCATTCTACGCATCAGGAAAATCTGATATTGGCGTAGAAATCAAGAAAGACGGCGGCTGCTCAGCCACAAGACACTCACGTAACGATTGTGAATCGGGTCAGCAAGCCAACCAGCTGGACGTTTCGCTGATTACCCGAAACCACGGGCCCTATGATTCCGGAACCGTGCAAGTAGAATATGTTCTACCGGCTGCTGCAAAATCAGCAAGTGTGGAAAGCACTGATTTCGATAATTGTTTTGTGCAAAATAAATCCGTTATCTGTCAGGTCGCCAACATGATGCCCATCACCGATTTGAAGACCACTCTGAAGGTTCTGGTAGACAATGAGGATAAGCATAACTATCAGCTTAAAGTTAATAACGTCGACGCTATAGATGATCTTGAGTTCAACAACGCTCAAACATTAGCTCTGGATACCAAAGGTGGCAGCCTCGGATTTTTTGGGCTTTTAGCTATTGGTATGGCAGGGATGATGCGCCGCATGAAAAAATAGTGATTTTTAAATCTAAGAAAATAAAAGGGTTTCTAAATGAAACCCTTTTATTGTTAGTTACCCTTATCATACTTCAACGCTATCTTTGTTAGCATTTTTTGCTCAAAAATATTTAACATTTACCGTTTTCAGCTTTCCGATATTCTTTATCTGAAAGTCGTCAGAAAGACTGGATCCCGGGATTAGGAATTTAGCACAAAAGGGAGATGTACCCATGTCAGGGATGCGCTTTAAAGCACTCATTTTTTCGTCAGCGTTACCGGCTTTGGCTGGTTGTGGCGGAGACAAGCTGGAAATTCAGGTAAGTTCGGAAAACGGTCATGTGTACGGAAGCGATCCATACACCGTATGGGTCGAAGGCGGCAACACGGACACGGTCACGATCAGCGCCCAATATATTACCTCCAAGGCTTACACTCATAATAATCTCAGTATTGAAAGTGATTTATCCTTCAGCGGATCCGAAACTGCTATGACCCGGGAATCTTTCTATTCACTGGACACCCGTGAGGACATGAACGCTGCTGAAGTGCTGAAAGTCACAGCCAACGGGATAATTGAATCCAAAGATTACAGTAAGTCTGCATCTGTAACGATAAGACCAGCCCTGAAATACGCTAAAACATATCGGGATAACGAACCTCACCGAGAACAGAATATCGCTTATGCATTGCCTGATGGCAGAAGTGAGGCGCCCCTGAAGCCGGCCATTATTTTTATCCACGGCGGAGGCTGGAGCGCGCTTGATTTTACGGCATTTAAAGATGAAATGCTGGATGCCGCCGAAAATGATTATGCTGCCTTTTCGGTGAACTACCGATTAGTCGGTGATGGAGACAAATCAACACATACATGGCCCGCCCCCCTGGATGACGTTCGATGCGCCATTCAGTGGATATTTGATAACAGTAGTGATCTGAGGGTAGATACTGATAATGTCGGATTGGTTGGTTATTCCGCCGGTGCTCACCTCGCGTTACTGGCCGGCATGACACGCGCTAATGAAACTAATACAGCGAACTATCAAAGCAATACCGATAGCATCTGCAGATCGTCAAATATTAACTACCAGATCAAAGCTGTTTCCGCGATATCTGCACCAACAAGCCTGCCTTATGTAATTGCTGTCAAGGGCCCTGAAAGGGATGCCAGAGATAAAGTAACGGCGCTGATGGACATGACGACTGATGATGTCAAGTTTATCGACAACGCCGACCATACTGGAGATGACTGGATTGAGAGGCTCCGGTCTGAAAATGCGAGTAACGAGGCAAGACTGGGTATTCTTAACGAGTTGTTAGCAGCAAGCCCGTTAACCTATGTCAATAACAGCGATATCCCTGTCTTGTTGCAGCATGGAACTAGTGACGATTTAATTTTTGTTCGGAATTCCAAGGATTTCGCCTGTCAATCGGGGAACACTACTCTCAAACTTTTTGAGGGGATAAGCCATGAATGGGGCAGTTTCAATGGCAACACCAAGCAGACCCGCAGGCAAAATAATTACCTGTTTTTTGGCCGTCACCTTAAGGGTGAGAACACAGAAATTGAATCAGATATAGTCGATTGTTCGTGAGCGGTTTTGTAGGTCAAGTCACTTAATAGTCCGTCTTTATCGCAATTTGCCGGGGGTTTCGCGACAAGTATCGGAGCGGGTTCCTGGCACTTTGCTTTACCCGTGCGGAGGAAAATCATCGGCATTAACAGCTTATTTTTTAAAGCCAATGGGCATTTACTAGCCCCTCAATCTGATCATTATCTTCGCATCGCATTGCGATTCTCCGCTCCCTCATAGAGAATCAGGGTTAGCTGCAATGGGCTTCTCAATGACCGTTTGTTTTTTAACGTTGACATCAGGGAGGTTGATATCGACCCTGCGGATCGCGGGTATAAAAAAGGCGATCATGACCAAAACAAAACTGAAAACTCCAAGCGCACTCATCATCAAGGCAATGCCGCGGGGCTCGCCCACACCCCATACCGAGCCGAAAATGTTCGCCAGCGACTGACCCTCGGCCATTCCGGGCTTGAAGAAAGCATCTGCCAGCACCCCCGTCACCAGGAATGCGATTGGCTGCATAGCCTTTAGCATAGTGCCTCGCAAACTGAAAACCCGACCATGAAAAGCAGGGTCGATCTTGTGCTGCCAGAGCACCTGGCTTGAGGTGCTGGCAAGAGGTATTATCGACATAATCATGAAAGCACCAGCACAGATCAGCCAGATTTTCTGAGTGACAGGCATAACCATCAATGCAACCGACGCAAACACGGTAACGGAGAGGATGACAGGCATTTTTCGTTTAGGGCCTTTCCAGATCACCATCGCCAAGCCACCAATCACCATGCCAACTCCCGCAAACATCCTCACAAGGCCTAAATCTGTAGCAGTCCCCAAGCTCAACACCAGCGGTGCAAACAGTGCCTGGGCGGAAGATACATTAAACAAAATCAGTGCAAACAGAAACAAACTACCCAACAAGCCTGGTTTGCCTTTCATATACTCATATGCTTCCTTCAAATCGCCAAGCAATGCAACAAAAGTAATTTTTCCTTTTGACTCGCGCTCAGGGTTGGGGATCGTAATGACAAAGAGCGTCGCCAACCCAATAGCAAAGGTAATGAGGTTAATGACAAATATCATTTCCAATCCTATCTGATCCATAAGGATCCCCGCGAGCAAAGGCCCGGAAATCTGGATCAGACCCATCATCATTCCCAGTGAACCCGATGCCCGGCTCAACTTTTCCTTTGGCACAATCAGCACCACGGAAGCAGCAAAACCCACCTGAAGACCTAATGCGAACAAGGAGGAGAATGGCAGCACCCACAACAATCCGGCTATCGAAAAATTATCGGTCCAGTACATCAGAGCAATGACCAGAGTGCATATGGCAGCGCCTAACTGTGCGCAAATCAGGGTTAGTTTGCGGGGCCAGCGATCAACCAAAGAACCAACAAACGGCCCCATCAGCACTGCAGGAAGGGTAGAAGCCAGCAATGTCATGGTGTACAGCGTTGTCTGTATATCGCTGTCTGCATAATCAAGCAAAACCTGAACACTAACGCCGAAATTCGTTAAGGATGACCCCAACACAGCGAACGATTGCCCGAAGAGCACAAAATAAAATAACCTGAGACCAGTCATATGCAGAGTTTTTATTATGTTATCTTTTATATGAGGGTTTATTGATGGTGGAGCATCGGACTATTGCTTTCAGCTTTACCCTCTTTGTTTTAGCTGTAGCGCCCAATTAAAAGCTGCTCACTGCGTATTGCCAACCCTGGTTGCTCAGGCTTGTTTTCAGCTTGTTTAATCCGTCAAGGATACTCTCGCAGCGCCATGCTTCTTTCTTGAAATCCAGGATCTTTGCAGTGACCCCATAAACAATCTGGCCACACGGGTTTTATTTTCTTCTACCTCGGGAGCGGTAATGTAGCCGCTTAAACCAAAGGGAATCTGGTATTCATAAAAGACATAATCATCTTTGGTTGCATCATCAGCCGATACGTTATCCCGCAGCAGACCAAGATCAAAACAGAAAGTTGTCAGACGTGATTGATGAGCTTCCTGTAAATCCGCGATCAGACCCAACATAATCTTGTCGAGAGCTGCCAGCTCATCTCCCGTCACCAGTGCTCCGTAAGCGCCCTTTGAAACGTTGCCACTATCAACCAACTCTATCCTTTTGCCCTTTTCGGGAATCTTGTGTGCTTCCAACTCAGGCAATTGCTTGATAAGCTTTTTTTTGCTTGAGGGTGGCAGTTCCGCATTGTCTTTTATCAGCTTTTCAAGAGTTTCCCTGCCGTTTCCATATAATGCAGGACGCACTTTTTTATAGCAAAAGCGATAAGTAACTTCAGGATCTATGTGATAAACATAACGATAGTCCAGAATAGGCGGGATATACTCCTGGACAATATATGGCTGATTGACATTTTCAAGCTTGAAAACGAGGTCAGCGACCTCCTTGCATCTGAAAATACCAATCCCCTGCTGACCATCTTTAGGTTTGCACAAAACGCACCCGTGTTTTTCAAGCAGGGCTTTAGCTTTCTCTAAATCATCTGTTTGCCCGGGGAAGCACAGCACCTGTTCGGGGCCGCGGTAGCCCAGTTTTCGGATAAGCTCAATAAAATCGAATTTTCTGTGGATTGTGCCAGCCCCTTCGCCATTGAAAAGCCCCTGACATATGTCGATTTTTCGCTCGTAGTTTGAAAACCGCATTCGCATCAAATCAACAAACACGTGTCTGAAAAAAGAGAGTCTGTCCAGCAACGCGACCTTTTCTTTGACACGATCTAAATCCTCATGAGGCATTACCAATTCCTGGCGACCGACGAAGTTACCCATTCTTGTTATCCATTCTTGTTACGGCTTTGGTGTTAATAAATCCAGGGGGATCTTATGGGCACTGCTAAAGATTCGAAAACTTTATCAGCCCCTTCTTTTTCTTGATTTGTTTACTATTTTCCTGGCTTTTTATTGAGAATGATTCTCAGAATCCATTTAAGCTTATCGACCTTTTATCAAGTTTTTCGCCACCATAAAGCCCCATTGAATCTCAAAAAGCAGGCCCATGCCTCATCGTTGCTCGCCTACATTCGGATTCCCCTCAATTCCTGCAATGCGCCCGATTGTACCAAAGTTTGGGCATTTCTCGAGGCATCCTTTATTGCAATCAGGCGAAGAATTGCGTGATACCTAACCCAAATAGAAAGGCACCCAGCCGTTATATTGATATAACACATCACGTCAGGACCAAGCAGTATAAGCCCAGTTTTTTACAGAAGCAATGAATCGAGCTGAATAAAGCTTAATCAACGCTCGCCGGACGCTTTGTCCGGCGACGGGTCAATTCCGTACCCCGGAGACTCAGGCTAAATAAGATAATTAACTACGACAGGCCCACTGCAGAACCGGAACCACTACCACTCTGGCAAGAACTGACTTTTAAATTATTAAAGACCAGATAAGCATTAATAAACTCACTGGGCTGTCATAGTTAAGGTTATTGGCAATAACACCATATTGGGTGGCCGTGGACATTAACTCCCGGTTTAGTTCAGTGCGGTATAAAGTGATATCCAGCAGTTGTTGCTGACATCTGTACTGGCCGGCCACTGCAAGCACCCGGCAAACCCATCTGGATCATCCTGTTTTGCTGCTTAACCAAAGTGTCCACCAAAAAAATGAAGACGTGGCCCGTATCGAATAACAACTGGCACAGTATGATGTGGCGCTTGGCAGCTAGCCCAAAGCCAAATCACAGCCTCGACGGGCGCCCCTGCCACCGGAACTGCACCCCGAGCAATTCATACGTATCAGGCTTTGTCTCCCTTCCTGCATTCACACCTGTTCTTCTTTAACTAGGGTTGAGCAAATGGCAGCAGTTAGTAAACACACCTCTGCCGACCAAATTTTTTTCCACTATGCGGCCAGCCCCTGGGTGGCGCAGTCTTTCCTTTGGCTCACCGCAGCTCAAGGGCCAATCTGCGGTTTACTGGCTTGGGTTGTTGAAGGGGTCTAGCCTGGGCAATTTCCCTGCAGCGATTTGAAGCGGTGCATATTCACGCGGGCTACTATGGCCCGGTAAAAAAATTCACTCACTCAGTGAGCCGGGCCCCACGGACTGATGCTGTAGCCGAACAACTCTCAGTTCGTAGGGTTTTTCTTTGCGCGGCTTTTTCGGAATTGAAATAGTGACCTAATAACTGATTTGAATGGTGTTTTCTGTACCCTTACTCTGGGCCTGATAATCCCCGTGCGGTGGTTCGATTCAGCCTCCGGGCACCATGATCTTTAAAACGCAGAAGTCAGCTGCCTTCAGCCAACGCCTCGCAGATAGGTATCAATTCCCCCGATACGATTTACCCAGTCCCGGTACTCGGCAATTGCCTGTGCCTGCTTGATGGTTGCCTGATAGCCAAGATCACGTTTGGCATTTTCGATGCTATAGGTGGCTGTGTGAGTGATCAGTCCCAGAGAATACTTCGATAATGGCGGTGAAACATTGTCTCGCAAGTAGGGAAACTTCCACAGCACCTCTATGATATTGACGATAGCGCTGACCAGGCTAAGGGGCGCAGGCTTGCCAACACCAGGAATCTGGAAAGCGTCCGCCATTTGATCAGCAAATTGCCAAAGGTCAACGATTTCCTCATCGGTAATAAAATAGGTTTTCCCACCAATATTGTTTGCGGTAAGCGCGGCAACGCAGGCTTCAGCTGCGTTCTTGACGTAGCAGATCGAGGAGTAGATCTTTCTTCCTCCCGACAGGTCCTTCAGCTTTCCTTGCTGCATTTTCTTCATGAATTTAACAAAGGGTCCGCTGGTATCTCGTGGGCCCCAAATGGCTCTGGGTCGAAGTGAGCAGGTGATGAAATCATGGCCATTGGCCGAAATTACCTTTTGCTCAGCGATGGCTTTGGTTTCGCAGTAATAATTCAGGAAAGTATCAGGGAAAGGGTAGGTCTCGTCGATATTCTCCTGACCTTTCAGTTCAGCCACAACGCTTGGGCTACTTACAAAAACAAAACGGCTCACGCCCTTATGTCTGGCAACAGCCATCAGCTTTTCAGTAATCGTGACATTCGCTTCTACAAACAGATCCCGGTGGCCGGTATCGGTTACTCGCGCTGCTGAATGAATCACGGCGTCTAAAGACTCCATAGCCTGCGCCAGGAAGTCAGCATCAGTGAAGTCGCCACTAAGGATCTCAATCTGGTCCTTTAACGTATTCAGGTAGCTAAGATCGCTGGATGGCCGGACAATTACCCGGACTTTGTGACCCTTTTCAAGGCAGGCATCCACAATATGACTACCAAGAAAACCGGAGGCACCGGTTACTAACACCTTCATCTGATGAACTCCTTGTTAAAGAATTATTCCTTCATGGTGTTTTGAAGGGGGCGCCACCAAGTGGCACCAAAAATAAAAGTATAGATAGCCGTTTGGATTCTAGAGAAGCCGTGGTGCGTGCCAGCAGGCAGCGCCACGAAAACCTGGATACCATGAACCACCACACTTAAAAAGATGTCAATCCACCATATCCATAGCAGCACGGCATTCTCAAAAGGCCATATCAAGCCTACAAAGATATATATCCAGCCCAGGATGGGCACGATCATAGCTGCGTTAAACTGAAAGCGTGAATTGTTTTCCATGACTTAAGCTGTTTCATCCAGTTGTTGTGTTGCCCAGCGACCCAGGATATGACGTTCTATCTTGGCATTATGACGGATATCCACAGGAAAGGAAGGGTGAAACAGCACTTGTTTGACAGGCTGGGTTGACGGAAATTTCTCCATCATCGCCAGCAGCTCTTCTTTGATGCGCGGGATCTCGTCCTGGTCCGTTTCTGGTGTCAGCTCAATACACATGACTGCCGCTTTGCGTCGTTCATCATCAGCAAAAGCACACACCAATGCACTACGATATACGTTGGGATGATTGTTGGTAACACCCTCGCTTTGCACTGAATAAAGCGTAACGGGAGGATTGTTCAATGAGACCTGGTGGGAACTGCGGCCGCCAAACCAGACGCGGCCCTGATCGTCGAACCAGCCAAGATCGCCGGTACGATGCCAGTTACCTTCGGAACCGGGTATTTTATGCGCCTTATCGCTGACTGGGTCGTTATGATAGCGCGGGCTGATATTGGGACCACGCACAATCAGCTCCCCAACCTCACCATGTGAGACTTCCAGAGCATCGCTCCAGGATTCAATGGGGCCCTCGGTAATTTTTATAGCTTTTACTTCAACCTCGCCCACCGGTGCCCCAATGCAAACACCTTTACCGGCATCCATCAGGGGCTTGGCCTCACCCAGCAGGGTATCGATACTCACTGATGTCAGGGGCAATCCTTCAGTGGCCCCCCAAGTGGTTTCAAATACGGCATCGTCGCGCAACACGCTGCGGAAGGTACGCATGATATCCAGTGTCATCGGGGCGCCACCACAGCTCACCATCCGCAGGGGTGTCAGCTCAATATTTTCTTTCTTACAAAAGTTTCCAAGGGCATGAATCAGTGAGGGAGAACCGAACATGCAGGTTACCTGATAATCATTA
>JAWVYU010000099.1:0-14479 GCA_033722575.1 Ketobacteraceae bacterium
CCGCTTATGAGACACTTGACGCTTCCAATCGTGGTGAACTTGAAAGCATTACCCAGAAGGTTAATAAGTATCTGTCTGAGGCGGGTGGGATCGCCCTCCAGTTCCCGGGGTAAATCAACCGGATAGTGAATGCTGAATTCAAGCTCTTTTTCCAGAGCGTTCAAGGTAAAATTTGACGCTATTTCATTGAGCTCCTGTTCCAGATTGAAACCGGTTTTTTCAATACGCAACTTACCGGCTTCCAGCTTTGAGAAGTCAAGAATATCATTGATGATGTTCAGCAGGTTCTTGCCGGAGCTGAACAGGATATCGGTCAGACTGCGCTGGTTCTGAGTGAGAGGTGTTTCCCGCAGTAACTGCGCCATCCCAAGCACGCCATTCATAGGCGTACGGATTTCGTGACTCATCTGGGCAAAAAACTGGCTTTTGGCTTCGGTTTTGGCTTCTGCCCGCTGCAGCAGTATTTCCTTGTTCTGGGCTTCGTTCTGCAGGATCCTGATGCGGTTGGCCAGTGAAAATGACAGGAACAGCGCCTGGAAACTGGAACACACCGGATAAACGAATACCGTTAGTATGGTAAAAGGAATCACGGCGCTGTAAATGAGGCTGGTAATAATGGCGCCAAAGGTAAAAACAAGCCAGCCAAGAAAGAAATAGCCTGCAGGCGTATAACCCTCACGCCATATTTTCAGAGCATGGTATAACACCACCAGAGAAAACAGGCTGACCTCGGCAACCACCGCAAAATGGATATTGGGAACGCGGAATATCGCCATCAGCCAGATAATAAAGGTGACGATGGCAAGCCAGTGATAGAAGCGATCAAAATTTTCCTGGCTTTTATAGGAGCCAAACAGCCTCCTGATGAAAGTGAGCGCGAACAATACGGCGGTTTGGGTGAAAATGTCACCACCCCCCAGTTTCAATAACGGTGCATGACTGACAAAGCCATCCAGCAGCCCCATAAGGTAGAGCTGCGCAAGGCAGGAAAATCCGATGAACAGAATGAAATAGAGATAAAGCCGATCCCGCAGGAAAAAGAACAAAAACAGCTTGTACAGGAAAATTGCCAGGGTAAAACCAAAATACAGGGCACCAAAAACATAAATTTGAATACTGTAGTCGCTGAACCTGTCTGGCGTCATAAGGTAGGATGGGGCAACCATGGGAGCGTGAGACGACAGACGCACATAATAGTCGGTGGTGCCCGGGGGTACTTTCAGCTCAAAGGGATAATGAGGATGGGGTATGGCACGGTTTTCGTAATCCACAGCCTTGCCGCTCACCTGTCGCTGCCAGTTGCCATCCGGGTCGCGGTAATACACATCCACATAAGGGATGTATCCAAAACCGATCACCAGGTAACGGCTTACCGCATCGCTCAGGGGGTTTTCAAGGCTGAATCTGAGCCACACTGGGTAGGGTACCTGTCCGGGATTAATGGTGATCCCCTCCAGGGGCTTGAAGCTGGCGCGGGTTACACTGCCCAGATCCACCGGGGAATCAGCAGAGGCTTCTTTCTCATAATAATATTCTATATGGCCATCAAGCGCGTCCTGAGTGGCGGATTCCCGGATATTAAGCGTATCGGCTGTTATAACGGCAGATGCTGTGGCACAGTAAAAAGTAAGGCATAAGGTTATAAAGCAGGGGAACTGCCCCAGGTAGCTTATGAACAATCTGGTCATAACACCGACAACTGTACCTGATGGAAAATGTTGAAATAAAGTGGCGTGTGTTTTAATTGTAGACCAAGAACCGTTTGAAAGAATAAGGGCCAAACCACAACATGAATTTGCTGAAGTTCAAGAACAGTTTTGCCGAACTCGGGGAAACCTTTTATCAGAAAAATAACCCCACTCCGGCAGCCAAGCCCGCAATGTTTTTGTGGAATTCCAGGCTGGCTGATGCCCTGGGGGTCAAGCAGCCGTCGGCCGAGAGCCAGGATCGCTTTGCCAGGGTTTTTGCGGGCAACGAGATTGCTGAAGGCGCAGCCCCCCTGTCGCAGGTATACGCCGGGCATCAGTTTGGCCAATTTAACCCCCAGCTGGGGGATGGGCGAGCCCATTTGCTGGGTGAGGTGATTGACTGCGAAAACCAGCCCCGGGACGTCCAGCTGAAAGGTTCCGGGCGTTCTGCCTTCTCCCGCGGTGGCGATGGCCGCTGCGCTCTGGGGCCTGCAATACGGGAATATGTAATGAGCGAAGCCATGCACGCGCTCGGGATACCCACCACGCGCTGTCTGGCAGTGGTAAAAACCGGGGAACTGGTTTATCGGGATGAGCCTTTGCCCGGTGCGGTGGTGACCCGGATTGCCGCCAGCCATCTGCGAGTGGGAACCTTCGAGTATTTTTCAGCCCGAAGGGACACAGATGCTCTGGCTGTGCTGGTCGATTACGCTATTGAACGGCATTATCCGGAAATCTCCATAAATGACCCGGACAAGCACGTCAGGTTGCTGGAGTCGGTGATGGATCGGCAAATAAAGCTGGTGTCGGAATGGATGCGGGTGGGCTTTATCCACGGCGTGATGAATACAGATAACACTGCTATTTCCGGGGAGACCATCGATTACGGCCCCTGCGCGATGATGAGCGTCTATCATCCCAAAACCGTATTCAGTTCCATTGATGTCCAGGGCCGCTATGCTTTTGGCAACCAGCCTGCTATTGCCCAGTGGAATACAGCCCGGTTCGCGGAATGTCTGATTCCGCTGATCGGTGAAGATGAGAATGCTGCGATTGAAAAGCTGGGCCCTGTGATAGCGGGTTTTCCGGAACGCTTCGAGCAACAGTACATGGCAATGCTGGCAGGAAAGCTGGGCCTGGCATCTTATCAGGAGTCCGACAAGGACCTTATCATGTCGCTGCTGAAGCTGCTGCAGGACAAGGCGCTGGATTATACACTTACCTTTGATCAGCTCACTTACGCGATGACCTCTGATACTCTGCGCAATCGTCTTGAGGCGGACCTCTCACCCTGGTTTGGCCGCTGGTGGGAGCGGGTGGCTTCCCAGGGGGACCCTGACTCCATCAAGCAATCCATGCGTAAGAACAATCCGGTGGTGATACCCCGAAATCACCACATGGAAGACGTTATTCACCGGTGTATTGCAGACGATAGCCCTAAGCCCGCGGAGGAGTTTCTTGAGGTGCTGCGCTCGCCCTATGAGCTGGGCAAAAAAACACACCTGTATCAGGATCCTCCCGGTGATAGTGACAGGAACTATCAGACATTCTGTGGCACCTGATATGGATGAATCAAAGACCATGAAATGGGGCATGATCGGCTGCGGTTCGGTAACAGAGCTGAAGAGTGGCCCGGCGTATCAGAAGGTGGATGGCATCGAGTTGCACGGGGTGTGGAGCCGCACCAGCGACAAGGCCGTTGATTATGCCAGACGTCATGGCGTGCCTGAGACTTTCCCCAGCGCCGAGGCCCTGATTGCCAGTCCTGATATCGATGGTGTTTATGTGGCGACGCCACCGGATACCCATGAATATTATGCCCTGAAAGTGGCGGAGGCCGGCAAACCCTGCTGTGTGGAAAAACCCCTGGCTCACCACTATGAATCCGCCAAGGCCATAGTTGACAGTTTCCACAGCAAGGACCTGCCCCTGTTTGTGGCTTATTATCGCCGCAGCCTGCCGCGGTTTTCAGCCATAAAAAACTGGCTGGACGAAGGCAGGATCGGGCACGTGGTGCATGTTCACTGGGAACTGACCAAACCGCCGAACAATTTTGATATTGACGGGGCGAGCAACTGGCGCACCGATCCTGCTGTTGCCTACGGTGGCTACTTTGAGGATCTTGCCAGTCACGGACTGGATCTGCTGATGTTCATGCTGGGTGACATTGAAGACGTCAGTGGTTTTTGCACGAACCAGGGAGGTTATTACCGGGCAATGGACTCAGTAACTGCCAGTTGGGTTCACTCGGGCCATGTTACCGGCAGTGGTTTCTGGAACTTTCTTGCTCACCAGCGAACAGACCGCGCTGTGATAACCGGTAGCGAGGGCAGAATCATCTTTTCGGTGTTTCATGAGTCGCCAGTTCGCCTTGAAAACGGGGAGGGCGTAACGGAGCGGGATATTGGCAACCCGGAGAATATTCAGTTGCACCACGTGCAGGGAATCCGGGATTTCTTTATGAACGGACGTCCTCACCCGTCCACCGGTGCGTCGGCCCTGCGGGCAAACTGGGTAATGGCGCGCATACTTGGCCAGATTTAGGATTGCTACGCATTCCCTTTGTTGGCGCTTATCTGGAGCGCCAGGCTGCCCAGAATCAGTTCTATCTCTTCTGCAAAGGCTTTACGGCTGTCCTGCATGTCTTCCAGCATGGCCTGGCCACACATCATCAGCCAGGGGTAGTCCACAATGGTGGTGGTGCCTTCCTCAGAAAGATCAGACAGTTCCGGTACCTTACCCTCCTGCATGGCTTTCCAGATTGTAGGGAAGGTCCGTTCAACCCCCTGTCGGCGTATTGGCATCAGAATGGAGCTGCCGGTGGCCAGCTCTGCCAGAGCAGCATGGGCTGTCAGTGCCTGCTTTGGTGTGAGCCCCGCACTGATAAGCACCTTGAGCGCCTCATTCTGCCAGCTGAGCACGGCTGGTCCGAAGCTGCCGGCCTTGGTCATGTACTGCACCATGCTGGGAGCGGCATCATAGGCATCCCACATGCGTAGAAAAGCCGATTTGATCCAGCTGCGCCAGTCTGCCTGATCGATATCGTCGGGAATCAGGTCGCTTTTGGTCATGTGCATGTCAATAACCGCTGCTGTGAGCTCGTCCTTGTCACTGAAATATTTGTAAATCGCCATAGGCGTTACTTTCAGGCGGGTAGCAATTTTGCGCATGCTCAGTGCGTTAACGGGGTCTTTTTTGGCAAGCTGGTAGGCTGCTTTAATGATTTTTTCCCGGGAAAGCGCCGTTGGTTTGGCGGTTCGTTTGGTGGATTTCTCAGCTGTGGCCATGCAATCGTCTTATGTCACGTGGATTAGTCTGTTAACGGATGTCTAACGACCGTTTATTTTGCCATAAAAAGCGCTTAACGAACAAAATAGGGCGCTAAAAGACGCGATCATTTTCGACGGGGGCCCCGGGTTGTGCCGCGATACCCGAAATCGCGTACTGAATAACGGCCCTGAAATTCAGATCGCGGTCCAGGTCACGCTGGCTGAGATTCACGCTGTGCAGGGTTGGCAGCCGTTCCGGATGGGCATCAAGATTCTGAAACAGCCGGGTGTAATAGGGCGAATAGCCGGCATTGGCTTCGGTCAGGGTTTGGAGTTCCTGATGCACATAGCCGGTGATAGTGGTAATAAGAAAGCTGTGGGCGAGCAGCGCAGCTCTTGGCTCGAACCCGTAGTTCACCAGAATACTGGCTTCTTCTTCCAGGTTCTGAAAGTCCGGATCCAGAGCCGCCTGGACGAAATCCAGCAGATCCGGGTGCTCCAGTAATGCTTTGCGATAATAGTCGCTCAGGATGACCATCCAGGATTTCCAGGTTCTGCCTTTTGGTGAGGGGAGGGGTTCAAGATCGTTATGGGACAGCTCCGCGCGAATGCGGCGCAGGCCGTCAATGCCACCTATATGCCGGTAGAGAGTGGTTACGTTCACGCCAAGATAATCCGCCACCTCCTTCATGGACAGTTCCTGGTTCTGCTTGCTGATCTCCCGTACCGCCTTTTCTATTTTCGCCATATCAATGGAGGGGTTACGCCCTCTCTTGGACTTGCTTCGGGTGCCGGGTGTCACACTGGTGGAGTTGGCCATAGTATCAGTAGTCTCGAATTGCCTCGGGCTCGGTTTGCTGGAACCGGGTATTTCTGGTCTAATACCCGTGATTTTAGCTAAATATGCAACATTATTGCAAATTTATTGCGATAATGTCCATCGGAAGCCCAGGGGCGTCTCTGCAGGGGTATTTGCTGGTCTGTTGGGTGCATGACGAGGTGATGCCGGTCTGTACTTGTGCCGGTCTGTACTTGTACTGCTCTGTAACGGGTGCTTTACTTAGTCTAATTCTAACACCGACCTAAGTGCCTATGGAGCAAGAACTTTCTGAAACTGCCAGCGTGGCGGAGTTTGCCGAGCTGGTGAGTCAGGCCAGACAGCAGATCGATAACCTGGATCACGCCGACATCGACAGGCTTCTGGACAAACTTCAGGCCGGGATCGTGTGCTGGGAGGCGCTTGACCTTGAGGACGCCTTTGCGGCCATTGGCTTGCAGCCTGCGCAGCTTGAAGCACTCCAGCAGCAACACCCCTTCGATAAAACCCCCATTCTACAGAAGGTACTGGATGAGCTTTCCCGGGCAACCCTGGAAGATGTCCTTACCGGCGTTTACAACCGCCGCTATTTTCAGCGCTCCATGGCTGCGGAGCTGGAACGCAGCCGGCGGGATCAGCGGCCCTGCGGACTGGTGCTGCTGGATATAGATCACTTCAAGACGTTTAACGACAACTATGGACACGAGGTTGGTGACCTGGTGCTGAAAGCGGTGGCGGATGAGATTTGCAATGCACTGCGAAGTACCGATACGGTATCCAGGGTTGGTGGCGAAGAGTTCGCCATTATCGTGCCAAATACTTTTCGTCTGGACGCAGGCTTTCTGGCCGAGCGGGTCCGCAGCAATATCGAAAAGCTTTCAGTGATTCACGGAGAAAACCCTTTGGCCGTTACTGCGAGCCTGGGCGTGTCCATCAATGATCCCAGACAAAATATGACAGTGGATGAAATTTACCGGAGCGCCGACGAAGCCCTTTATGAAGCCAAAAATGCCGGCAGAAACTGTGTCAGGTTCAGTGTTTCGGAAGCCGAGAAATCTTCGTCGGCAGTTACCGCCGATGAGCGTAATGAGTTACTAGGATGAAAACAATCGCAATAACCAGCGGCAAAGGCGGTGTGGGAAAAACCAACATCGCGGTAAACCTCGGGTTGGCGTTGGCCAATCACGGTAAGCGTGTACTTATTTTTGACGCTGATCTGGGGCTGGCCAATGTGGATATTCTGTTTGGCTACAACTGTCAGCATACGCTGGCTGATGTCATCGAAAATAAAATGCGATTGGCTGACATTCTGGTGGACGCTCCAGGCGGGGTGAAGATTCTTCCCGCCAGCTCCGGCGTATTGCGCCTGGAAAGGCTTTCCATGTCGCAGCTTGCCAGCCTTACCGACGCCATGGAACGGCTTTCTTCACGTTTTGATGTGGTGCTGATAGACACGGGGGCGGGGATGACCGACAGTGTATTGTTTTTTTCCTCGGTGGCAGATGAGGTGCTGTTGGTGACCACGCCGGAGCCGACGGCAATAACCGATGGCTACGCACTGATCAAGATACTGACCAATGAGTATGGGGTCAGATCGCTGGTGCTGATGGTGAACGAAGTGATTGATAACAAGGAGGCGCAAACGGTGCATAAAAAGCTGAAAACCGTTTGTGAAAAGCACCTGGGCGTTGAAATAAAGTTTGGCGGTGGCCTGTCGAAGGATCCTTCTCTGGAGAAAGCCGTGCGCGAGCGTCGCCCTGTCTATATCAATTATCCACAAACCGCTGTCAGCCAGAACCTGCGTCAGATCGCCAAAAGTTTTGACAGGATTTTTACTGCGGGCAAGAATGACCGTGCCGATAAGAGCTTTTGGGGCGAGGTTTTTGCCCAGCGCGATGCCCGCTAGTATTCCGCATAGTAATTGAGTTAACGGGGAACTCTGTGATAGTAACGAAAAAACTGGTGCTCGATGTGCTCAAGCCCCTGCGGCCCAACACACTGGAATTTGCTCAGCAGATTAATGCTGGGCTGCCAGAGGTGGAAGTACATGTAAAGCTTATGGGTGTGGATGATAAAACCCAGGATGTTATGGTAACCCTCACTGGCCAGCTCGATTTTGCCAGGATTGAAACCGTTCTTGAATCCCTGGGAGCGTCCATTCACAGCATTGACGAAGTTCTGACGAGCCATGTGGCATCAGCATCTGAGCAAACTGATTGAGGTTACCGACTCGCAGGGCATTGCCAGGCGCTTTTTTGTAACCAACGGCTTCGATGGTGCTCTTACAATGATTGGCCTGTTCATGGGGTTTTATCTGAGTGATGATGCGACGGTGGCGGTGGCTATCAAAGCCGGTGTAGGGGCCGCCGTTGCGTTATTCATGAGTGGCTCTACGAGCGCCTACATCAGTGAATCCGCAGAACGAGCCCGGGAAATCGCCGAGCTTGAAAACGCGATGTCAAAGGATCTGAGCGGTTCAATTCATAGTCAGGCGGCGAGGATAATCCCTTTCTGGGTCGCTTTGGTTAACGGCCTTTCACCACTGATAATTTCACTACTGATCATGTCACCGCTGTGGCTCAACCTTGCAGGTATTACACTGCCCGGTAATATTTTCCTGTGGGTAATCGGCCTGAGTGGTATTGCGATCTTTGTGCTGGGCTTGTATCTGAGTACGGTGAGTGGTCAGCACTGGCTGGTTTCGGGCATCAAGGCCATCCTGATCGCCGGGACAACGCTCCTGGTCATTCTGTTGCTTGACAGTATTTGAGGGTTAACCAATTTACTTAAATGTTTGGTACGGGGTTTGCTTCTTTATTTATGCAACTTCGAAATAACCAATACTATGGAAAAAGGTTTTGGTTATGAATTCGTCAAAGCAAAGGAGGTTGTTATGAACTTACGCGAATCTCTAGAAAAGAAAGTTGAATCACAAATTGATGTATGGAACCGGAAAATAGAAGAGCTGGAAGCCAAAGCCCAGCGCAAGAAAGCCGAAGCCAAGAATGAGCAGCTTGACGCTGAAGTGCGCGAAGACGCAGCCAAAACCATAAAAGAGCTGCGCAGCAAGGTGAATAATGCCAAGGAAAAGCTTGATGACATCAAGGAATCTGGCGAAAGCGAACTGAAGAAAATGAAGTCGGATATTGAAAGCTGGTTGCACTAGATTTTCTGCTAGTTCCGACCAAACGGGGCCTTGGCCCCGTTTTTTATTGCCGGTTAATATAATCTTCCACTGCTCCCAAAATCCGTAACAAGGCCACTATAAGCAGCGTGAGAGCTGTTGCCAGCACATATTCTCCTAATGCAACGGTAATTCCCATGGCCCCGGCGAACAGGAGAGTGGCGGCCGTCGTCAGACCGGTTACCCCGTCCTCGCTGCGGAAAATGGTGCCGGCACCCAGAAAGCTGATCCCTGTCACGATGGCAACCAGCGCCCGTGAAGGGTCAAAGTTAACCAGATGTGAGCCAGCTTCCCCCGGAGAAATGTTCACAAGTAATTCCGACAGATTGATAAAGAGGGCGGCAGATACAGCCACCAGAAAATGGGTTCGCATGCCTGCGGGGCGGCGCTTGAGTTCTCTTTCAAACCCAATGATCCCACCAAGTACCAGGGCCACCATCGCATTAATCAGAATCCCTATCTGGGTGGTGTAATCCGCATAAAGTGTTGAAAACTCGCTCATTTGATCAGGTACCCGACGTTGAAGTAATTACATTTGCGCATTGTAGTATTTGCAACCATAACCAGTAGAAATCAACCGCCTGAGGAACAAAGATTACCCCCGAGACTGCCCGATATACAAAAGTGTACTGAAACAGGTTCTTCAAAGGCTGGCACAGCTATTGCTGCAACTAATCCAGCATATCGTGTCACGATTTTACAGGAGTAGGGGAAATGTTATGGCGAAATCAAAGGATAAACCACTGGTTCTGATTACCGGCTCTGCCGGGAAGCTGGGTACGTCTTTGACTTCGGCCCTCAAGAATGACTACACCGTGGTGGGCCTGGATGTAGAGGGCACTGACTGCGACATTGAGTTTGACGTCACTTCGGCAGATTCTGTCGAGCTGGCGCTAACTAAAGTAGGCGAAAAGCATGGCAAGGAAATGGCCGCAGTGATTCACCTGGCAGCCTACTTTGATTTTTCCGGTGAAGAGTCGCCACTGTATAAGGCGGTGAATGAAAAAGGAACTGAAAACCTGCTGAAGGAACTTCAGCAATTCAAGGTGGACAGGTTTATTTATACAAGCACCATGCTGGTTAACGAACCGGTTTCACCGGGTGAGCTGATTGATGAAAGCGCTCCAGTGGCGCCGAAGTGGGCCTATCCAAAGTCAAAGGCCCGTACCGAGGAAGTGATAAAGGAGCATCACGGAAAAATTCCCTACACGCTGTTACGGCTTGCCGGTGTTTATGATGAAGAAACAGCGGTACCCACCTTGAGCCACCAGATTGCACGAATCTACGAAGCCAGTGCAAAAAGCTATCTTTATGCCGGAGACACTTCTGCCGGTCAGGCATTTATCCACCATCTGGACATGGTGGATCTTATCCGGCGAACCGTTAACCGGCGCAAGGACTTGCCCGACGAAGACATCATGGTGGCGGGTGAACAGGATGTCCTGAGTTATCAGGATCTGCAGGAGGAAATAGGGTGCCTGATTCACGGCGAGGAAAAGTGGCACACCATCCGTGTTCCCAAACCTGTGGCAAAAGCCGGCGCCTGGGTAGAAGATGAGATACGCCCGCGATTACCGGATGAGGTGGATGATCAGGGGGCTCCGTTTATCAAGCCCTTTATGGTGGATATGGCGTCGGACCATTATGCGCTGAACATCAGCAGGGCGCAGAAGGCATTGGACTGGCAGCCGGAAAGAAGCCTGCGCCATACTCTGAAGGACCTTGTTGCGGCCTTGAAAAAGGATCCGGTTGCCTGGTATGAGGCCAATGGCGTTACCCTGCCAAGCTGGTTAAGGGCGGCAAGCGACAAGACCAACAATGCAGAAAAGTTGCGCCATAACCACGAGCAGAAGTACCAGGCCGAACACCGGAGAAACCTGTGGGCCCCTTTTCTCAATATGGGGCTGGGTGCCTGGTTAATGGCGTCTCCCATGTCGCTGGGTTATGAATCAACTTATCTGTGGTGGAGTGATATCATTTGTGGCGCTCTGATCATCGCACTGAGCTTTGTGGCGCTTTCCGACAAGCCTATGATCAGGCTGGTACGCTGGCCTATCGGAGCCATTGGTTTGTGGCTGATGACAGCGCCACTGCTGTTCTGGGCTCCTACTGCGGCCTCTTATACCAACGGTACTTTGACAGGTGCGCTTGTGTTCAGTCTTGCTTTGGTTGTGCGGCCCTTCCCCGGAATTTCACCCGTAGCGGATGTCAGTGGCCCCGATGTTCCACCAGGCTGGGAGTTTTCGCCCTCTGACTGGATTCAGCGCATACCTATTATTTTTCTGGCCTTTATCGGCTTTATCATTTCCCATTATCTGGCCGCTTATCAACTGGGGCATATCGACGCAGTTTGGGAACCGTTCTTTAAGGGCGCCAACCCGGGAGATGCCAAGAACGGTACCGAGGAAATCATTACCTCTCGGGTGTCGGAGGCCTGGCCGGTACCGGATGCCGGTTTGGGTGCGCTGACCTATATGTTGGAAATCCTCACCGGACTGATAGGGTCGCGAGCCCGCTGGCGTACTATGCCCTGGCTGGTATTGCTGTTCGGCTTCATGATCGTGCCTCTGGGCGCTGTGTCCATCACCTTTATTATCATACAGCCGATTATTCTGGACACCTGGTGCACGCTTTGCCTTGTGGCGGCAGCCGCCATGCTGATACAGATTCCTTATTCTTTCGACGAGATTGTAGCCACTATCGGTTTTCTCAAACGCCGCCATCAGGCCGGCATGCCCTGGGTGAAAGTACTGTTCACCGGTGATACGGACGAAGCCAACCAGTTTGATTATGACGCCGATAACTTTCAGCGTCCCGCCAGTACTGTAATTAAAGACATGATTACCGGCGGCATTACGGTGCCCTGGAACCTGGCGCTTTGCGGTGCCATAGGTGTGTGGCTGATGTGTACCCGCCTGACACTGGGTTCCAGTGGTGATATGGCTAACGCGGATCATTTGATTGGCTCATTTGTGCTGACTATTACAGTAACGGCCTGTGCGGAAGTGATGCGCGCCCTGCGGTTTATTAATGTGTTTCTGGGCATGGCCTTGCTGATTACACCGTTTGTTTTCACGAGTTCACCGGTTGCGCTGGTGATGAGCGTGATTTGCGGCGTTGCCCTGATCAGCCTGAGTATGCCGTCAGGAAAAATACAGGGCCACTATGGCCGCTGGGATAAAGTCATTATTTAGTGATGCATAATTTAATCATGAAAGGAGGGTAAACCATGGAAAACGACACTGGAAACGAACGCACCATAGAAATTGTGGAAACGGAGCTGGGCATGTCATCCGGTTGGCTCATTGGTACAGGTATCGTGACGCTGATCGTGGGGCTGGCAGCTATTATCTTGCCTCAGATAGCCACAATGACAGTGAATATCGTAATTGGCGCCTTGCTGATTGCTTTTGGTATTGTGGCTGGTGTAAACGCATTCAGAATGCGACACACCGCGCACGTGGCACTGCGTGCCGTTGGCGCGATACTGTACACTGTGGCGGGGGTTGCGCTGTTATTTTTCCCTGCTGCTGGTGTAGTGAGCCTCACCATACTGGTGGGTGCGTTCCTGGTTATCGCGGGCGTTGACAAGATCTCTTTTGGGTTTGCTATCAAGCCAGCCCATAACTGGGGCTGGCTGGCCTTCAGTGGCTTAATTGATCTTTTGCTGGCATTCCTTATTTTTTTCCTGCTGCCTCAGTCTGCCAGCTGGATCATTGGCCTGATGGTCGGCGTATCCATGTTGTTTAACGGTCTGTGGCTGCTTACTGCAGGGATAATGGGCAGGAAATCGGGCACAGAAGCTGTTACCCGGGAATATTACCTGTCGGGAAAAGAAAGCTACAAATAAGGCTTTAAATCACTAACAGCAAATGGACTTGATGAGAAAGAAAAACGCCTGGTTAAGAACCAGGCGTTTTTTTTGCTACTGTTTATGTTGATGGCAACCGGTATCAGCCATCAGGGTTGAAAGGTTCTATATCACCAGGCTTGCGCAACATCTTGTTCACTTCATCCAGATGCATTTCTTCTTCCACGATCAACTCTCTGGCGTACTCTTCCAGCAACACAGACTTTGACTCTTCCCCGAGTTTCAGCAGCAGATAGTACACTCTGATTGCTTCCTTCTCATGATCCAGGCTCTCTTTCAGTATATCGCCAATATCATGCTTGCGGGTTTCCAGTAATGTACCTATGCCCAGGGATGGGTGGCCACCCAGCAGGGTGACCAGTTCTCCGGCGCGGTGAGCATGATCAAGGCTTTCCTGAGCACATCCCTTCATCCAGTCCACGATAGGAATGCGACCATAGCCATACACCATTAATGAATAATGGGTATAACGCACAACACCTGCCAGCTCCAGTTCCATAATCTGATTAAGCAGCTTGATCGCCTCCCGGCTCTGTTCTTCGTTCATCTTTGACCTCCTTACTTTGTCCAGAGGGAATTAGCGAATATCAGCTGGAACGGCTGACTTCAGGTCCATCCATCGGTGCGGACAAGGTGCTCTTTGAGTCGCTGTTTTTGACCAGTTCGTCCGGATCAAAAAGATCCACCTGAATAGAATCCCATACCGCTACCGCGGCAGTATCCAGCCTGTCGGCCTCATCCTGGGTGATAATCTTCTGCTGTACAGCACCACTCAGCAACGGAGAGCGTTGATCTTCCAGCAATATATTGATTTTCTTCAGGTTCTGATCAAACCGACCGTCTTTGCTGGCCTGTTGAAGCTTGTCCCGTACCGGCTCGGTTTCAACCCATTGCCGGAAGCTGTATTCAATCCTGCCTACAGGGTCATTGGGATTTTCATTGCGATAGCAGCCTTCAATCAGGTCATCGCGAACTTCAGAGGGGAACAACAGAAGCCGTGCAACTTCCTGTCCCAGTTCGTCATCTGGCAACTTGATGCGTTTGCCAATAGGAAAGCAAACCACATTCAGAAGGGGTTTGAATCCCTTCACCGGAAAGTTATTGATGAATTGTTCCATGGCTGACTGGATATGATAGAGAGAGTACTCCGCGCCCCAGCGCATCAGGGATTCGTGATGCTCCGGTTTGCCAAGGCGCTCAAAGCGCGTCAACAGGGCGGCGAGGTAGTACTGATGTATCAGCATATCGGCGAGTCGCCCGGATATTCGCTCGCGACGCTTCAGGTCGCCACCTATGGCAGCAAAGGTCAGGTTGACACAGAAGGCGTAAGCAGCGGAAAAACGCTCAAGCTGTCGAAAGTAGCGCGCATGGGGGCCGCTCACAGGTGGGCGTGAAAAAATCCCATTGGAAACACCCAGGAGCACTGAACGGGTAAACGAATTAAGACCCTGCCCCAGATGTTTAAAAAATGCTGAATCGAATTTGCCAAGATCATCATTGGTAATGGCAAGCATTTCGTCAAGCAAATGGGGATGGCAGCGAATCGCGCCCTGGCCAAAAATCATCATACTGCGGGTAAGAATATTGGCACCTTCAACTGTAATACTGATAGGTATTGCCTGGTAAACCCGCGCAATATGATTTCTCGGC
>JAWVYU010000100.1:0-14407 GCA_033722575.1 Ketobacteraceae bacterium
GAGACCATTTCCGGCATACCGGAGTTCGATGCCTGAGCCGGTGAACTTTACGCCATGGCCGGGCTTGCCCCCAATGATATTGATGTGGCCTGCCTGTATGACCATTTCTCTCCCTGGGTGCTGCCACAATTGGAAGCTTTTGGTTTCTGCGACAAAGGCGAAGCCAGGGAATTTATCCGGGACGGGCACATTGCCCGGGGTGGCAAGCTGCCGGTTAACCCCCACGGGGGGCAATTGGGCGAGGCTTACATCCATGGTATGAACGGTATTGCCGAAGCTGTAAGGCAGATCCGCGGCAGTTCTGTCAATCATGTCGATGGCGTTGAGCATGTTCTGGTGACTGCCGGTACCGGCGTGCCTACCGGCGCGGCGATTCTGGAGCGTGGTTAAGATGACTGAAATCAGCATTCCGGACGGCTTTATTGAAGGCAGTTTCACGCCCTTTTCGAATCATGTGGGGCCCCTCTACTACAAGCGGGAAACCGATGCTGAGGGCACCCCGGTTGGCTGGGTAGGCATGCCTTTCCGCAACATCCACGTGGGTGGCAACAACCGGGGTCACGGCGGTGTGTTACTGACGTTACTTGATGAAGCCATGGGTATGAATGCCGCTATCTGCCGGGGTGACTCCCCCGTGGTGACGTTGTCGCTGCAAACCAGCTTTCTGGCAGCCACCGAGCCGGGCCATTTTTTAATGGCGACTGGCACCGTCACCCAGGCCAGTAAAAGCGTGGCCTTTGTTGAGGGCAAAGCCTGGTGTGGCGACCAGCTTGTTGGAACCGCCAATGGTGTGTGGAAGTATTTGAGAAAGCCCGGCTGATTCAATTAGCAAAAAGGAAAGCACTATGTCCATTACCTATGACTACACCGCTAAAAGCATCATCGTTACCGGCGGCACAAAAGGCGTTGGCCGTGGCATTGCCGAAGCTTTTCTTGCGGCCGGTGCAGTTGTTTATATCTGCGGGCGAAACGCCCCACAGGTGCCGATAGCTTTTGGTGATAACGAAGCTCGCTTTATTGCGGCGGATGTCCGCAAACCCGAAGAATCCCAGGCCATTATTGATCAGGTGATTCATGACTGCGGGCGGCTGGATGTACTGATCAATAATGCCGGTGGCAGCCCGCCGGTAAAGGCATCGGACGCGCCCTACCGGCTAAGTGAGGCCATAATCCGACTGAACCTGATAGCACCCCTGGTGTTTTCACAACAAGCTTACCTGGCAATGCGCAACAACCCTGAAGGTGGTGCCATCGTCAATATTGCCAGTGTTTCCGGTGTGCGCCCTTCTCCGGGCACTGCAGCCTATGGCGCCGCCAAAGCCGGCCTGATCAATCTGACCCGCTCCCTTGCCCAGGAATGGGGAGCCGACAATATCCGGGTAAACGCCATTATTGCCGGCCTCATCAAAACCGAGGCCGCAGAAGACCATTACGCAGGTAAACCCGGCATCCGCCTGATCGAGGAATCCCTGCCCATGAAACGCATGGCCATCCCGGAAGACATGGCAAATGCCTGTCTGTTTCTGGCGTCGGAGGTTTCCAGCTATGTGAGCGGCGCGGCCATGGAAGTCTATGGTGGCGGCGAACCGCCAAGCTTTCTGAAAATGGCGGAAGATGCCCATAAACTGGCGAACCAGTAGTTATCGCTATAGGTGAGAGCCCACTACTTATCGGGTTGTTTTTCCGGAGAGACCTTGCCATCACTATTCACCAGCGACAGCACCTGCTGGTAACTGAACGGTAAATAGCGCAGGTACAGTTTATCCAGAACCCCCTCTTCTATCATCTGACCAATCACATGGTCGTACTGCTTCACGAGTTCTGCATGCCGCGCATTGAATACCAGATACAAAAAGGTGGAATCCACCACAGGCTCCAGCCTGCGAACTTCAAGCCCAGCATTCGCCGCATGAATCTCTGCTGAAAAAATATCGGCAAGCACGTAATCAAAGCGCCCGGCTTTTAACATTCTGAATAACTGCTGATCATCCGTCGCATACCGTGGCTTCCAGGTCATCTTTTGTTTGATGTCTGGGGTATAATCGTAGCCTCTGACCATGCCGACTTTTTTGTCTTCCAGTGCCTGGTAGGAAAACGCCATGGTCGGATGATCGGCACGGGTGTAAATCGCCACGGGATACACCGCCGTGGGGTGCTTCCCACCAATGAATGGATCAAGCTTGTCATTATCGATCACAGCATCCAGGTTACCTTCGCTGACCTGTCGCAGGCAGCGTGGCCAGGGTAATGCATAGGCCACAAAGCCCCTGCCTAGCCGGGAAAATGCTTCCTGGTAAATATCAAAGGACAGGCCACCGACGATTTTTCCTTCCCGGACTTTGGTAAAAGGCGGCCATTCCACGCCGCACAGTCTGACCGGGTCAGCCTGGGCCAGGGGGCACTCTATCACAAGCAAAGCCAGCAGGAGGGTAAGGACAAGCCTGAATGTTTTTCCTGGCCCCGAAGGTGAATGAAAAAAGTATTTCAATCTGATTAACCTGACACATCCGAAGGACTGACAGGGAAAAGTGTAGCAGGTATGGGGCGAGCAGGCATCGGGAACATAACATGTTTGCCGATGCCTGCTCTCTACGAAATCGCGATGCAGGTTACCAGAGAGGAGTTTACCAGGTACGCCGGTAACTCATTTCTACCAGCAGCACGTCGAGTCTGGCGGTAATATCATTACCGGAGTAAGGATTGTAGATAAATTTCCAGTATTCATGGGCATTACCCAGGTCACTGGTACCACCTGGCATATGTACCTTTGACTTCATGGTACCGATGGCAAACTCGAAGTTCTCATCCGCGCTTTTTTTATAGTTTGCACCAAGGGAATACAGTTTGGAATCCCCTATGGGCAGTAACGGGCTTCGTGATTCCCTGGGTACGGAGGAAGGCCGGTCTTCAAACCCTGCGCGAAAGGCCAGCCTGTCGTTCCACTGGTACTCAACCCCCAGACCGAAATTCCAGGTGTCTTCCAGACCCAGAGGAAAATTCACCTGATAACCACCAGGCGCCGGAGCTGCGTCGGGCTGCAGCATGTTTGCCAGAAAAATAACCCCGATAGGTTCTGAAAACTCAACAGGAATATTCTGCCACTCGGACCATTCAGTAAACTTGTAATCCGCGTTCAGCTTTATACTGGGTGTAACCTGAAGGCTGAAACCAAAAGAGAAGTGGGCCGGCATGGTCATTTGTACTTTGGCCTTGCCGGTTGTTCTGGGTTCCACCAGCGCACCAAACGCTGGCCCCAAGTCAGAAAACCGCATTCCCGGCATGTCAAATTTCTCACCCAGGCCGCCTTCCAGTTGTTGGAAAAAGTTCAGCAGACTTTGCCCCTGATCCCATGAAAACCAGCCTTCCATGTCCATATCCACCGCTGACTGATAGACGGCACCCAATGACAACCACGGCTTGGGTTCCCAGAGCACGCCCACATTCATACCAAATGTCAGCCCATTTTCCACTTCGAATTGCAAGCGGCCGAGAGTATCGTAGAGTCTCACCGACTGATCTTCGCTGATACAGGGAATAAAGTCTGAAAACCCGAGAAATTCATCATCCGGGGTCACCACATTGTCACAGCTTTCCTGGCGCAACCTTTCCAGCCATTGCAATCCAAAATTCGGCTCACGAAAGGCAAGATCCAGCCCAACCCCAGCATAATTGAAAGTAATGGTACCACCGATGGAAAGTGTGTCCGTTAACTGTATGGCAACACTGGGTGAGAAATAGGTAATCAGTGAGAATGCAAGCTTTTCACCCATAAAGCGGCCAGGATCATCATCAGATCGATTAAAGCCCACCATTAAGGGCGAGTAAACGTTCGTCGCGAATGTCACTTTGCTCCCCGGGGGCGAGTATGAAGCGCCACCCAATGGGGCCAGTATTACCGGTATTTCTGTGAGACCAACGAACGGCAGCATTAAGGCTGCACCTTCAGTTTCACTGGTAGCTCCCTTGGACTCGTCATAAAAGAATCCTTCCGGCGCACCATCGGGTACACTACCCAGGTAATCCTCCCCTTTCCAAACCTCGGTATAGTCGTCACCAAATTCCAGCTGAATATTGAAAAAGCCGGTAATCACTTTCAATTCCTGCTGACGACCTTCAAGGCGTGTCAAACCGGCCGGATTGAAATGCACAGAATCAATACCCGGCGGATCCGCGGTCACGGCGTTCCCGAGACCCAGTGCCTTGGCATTACCGATGGTGATGTTGTCAGTAAGAACAGCATGAGCGGTCGGTACTGTAAGCGATATAAGAAGGGAAAGGTAACACGAAATCCGTTTCGCTCTGGTACGTAAATCACTTTGCAGTGAAGCCATTGTCACTCCTTTGCAGACTACACGGCAGCAAAGCACGCCAGCCTCGGGAATACCCTTGACCAGGACGTTCTAATCCTCATTGTGGTTACGTTGATATCGTCACCACCACCGTACCTGGCGCCCCCTTGTCTCTGACAATCAACATCAACCCCTTAAGCAAATGCTCGTTATGGCTTGACTGGTTACCAGCGATTACGCGTTATGGGTACGGTGAGGCTGCACTCCGTCTATATCTGCTCAAACGTTTTTTGTTGTTTTGTTGTATTCGTTTTTTCTTTTTACAGGATTATCTTACTCGAACTTGCCCGGTCTACCCTAGTTTAAACGGACTACCCGGGAGCGGCAGGTTCCGCAGTTTTCCCACCGCGACACGCAGCTTAGCCTCGACAGCGCTACCGGCACATTGGCCGGTCAACGGTATACTATGGTCGCTGGAATCAGTCACTACTTTTGGGCTTCCAGCCGGCCAGCTCGCCCCACAGCTCCTCGAGTCGCGCATCCCGGCCACAGTTGAAACGGTAGAACTTGTACCGAACCGGGTTCTTCTTGTAGTAATCCTGATGGTAATCCTCAGCTTCCCAGAACCGGGAGGCCGCTGCAATTTCCGTTTGTATCGTTTTGGTGATCTGATGTTTACGTTTCAGTTCAGCCAGGCTTTGCCGGGCCAGTTCTTCCTGACCGGGATTCTGATAATAAATACCGCTGCGATACTGGGTTCCCTTGTCACAGAACTGGCGGTTTTTTGCAAAAGGGTCCACGGAATACCAGAAGACTTTCAACAGCTCCTGGTAGCTCACCACCGCAGGGTCATAAGTCACCTTAACTGCCTCGGTATGCCCCGTGCTACCGGAAGAGACCTGACGATAAGTGGGGTTATCGACCTGACCATCGATATAGCCGGACGTGGCAGAGATAACTCCCTGAACCTCCTCGAAGTCCTTCTCGGTACACCAGAAACAGCCGCTGGCAAATATGGCTGTTTCAGGAGACTCTGCCTGTCCCCCGGCAGAGAAAGTGACAAGCATCAGCACCGCCAGCAATCTGTACGACAGACTCATGAGCGCAGCTCCGGCAACTCTTCGCCTTCGGGCACAAACCGCAACGCCAGGCCGTTATTGCAGTAACGTTTACCGGTGGGTTCAGGGCCATCGTTAAACACATGGCCCTGGTGGCCTCCGCACCGGGCGCAATGATATTCGGTGCGGGGAATAATGAGCTTGAAATCCCGCTTGGTGCCCACACGACCGTCTATAGGGGCGTAAAAGCTTGGCCAGCCGGTGCCGGAATCAAATTTGGTTTCAGATGTGAAAAGCGGCAGGTAGCAGGCAGCACACAGGTAAGTGCCCTTTCGCTTTTCTTCGTTCAGAGGGCTGGACCAGGGTCGCTCCGTGCCTTCCTCAAACAGAATATGGTAAGCCTTGTCAGACACCAGATCTTTCCAGGCGGCATCCGGTTTGTTGAGTTCTTTAAAATCCTCTGTGTTTGCCATGATCACTCCCGGTGCCATCAGGGTTCCGACGGCGGCCAGAACCCGGTGATTGAAATCTCTTCGATTCATCGTGTTTCCTCCTGTGGATACCCACTGAGACCCCCGTGTCTGGCCTTAGTTCCGGCCATGCGGGCCTTGCCTGGATTCAGGAGGGTTCAGGCGCTCTGGCCTATGCGGTAAAACGCAGCAGCGTTATCGCGAAACAGGGCCTGCTTTTCCTGTTGGGAAAAGCCCCCGGCGATATCCCAGTACAGGTCATAAAGCTGTTTCAGACTCAGCGATGCCTTGTCCATGGGAAAGTTGGAGGCGAACATACAGCGGGATACACCGAATTGCTCAATAACGAAGTCCACAAGGGGCTTGAACTTGTCCAGAATCTGCTGGTGTGATGGCGGTTGCACAAGATGTTCAAAGCCCCAGCCAACCACCGGCATAAAGAACCCTGACAGTTTGACGTGAACATTGGGGCACTCCGCCACCCGGGCCATGCCATGTTCCCATATCCGCAGGACACGCTCGCGGTCGGATCCCCTGTGCCCATAGCCGGCGAAAGGCCCTGCCAGCCCGATGGGTGTCCCCATGTGACAGAGCACAAAACGGGTGTCGGGATAGGCGTTGGCCAGCTCCACCATTTCATCCAGCTGATGGTGGAAAAACCAGGCATCGAAACTCAGATCGTACTTTTCCAGCAACTGGAAGTTTTCTCGCCACACCGGATCGCGATAAACCCCGGCTGCATCGCAGAAGCGCATAATGCCCTTGTCCTTGTCAAAGGCCAGCATCTGGCGGATACCCACCAGCTTTTGACTGGCTTCTTTATGGGCCTTGAGAACGGTCTCGGCATCAGGGTTTCGCAGCTCGGTAAACCCCACAATGCCTCCCAGCTGAATATCCGAAGGGTTTTGTGGTCCTGCAAACAGGCCGTCTACCCAACGGGTTTCATCAACAGCATCCAGGGGGTTTTTGCCTTGCCAGGAGGCCTCCACATGCACAACATGGGTAATGTTCAGTCCGCTGACATCCGCGGCGTAGTGCCCGGGAAGATAATCGTAGGCTACGTAGTCCACCTTGCCCACGTAGTCCCGGTCCGCCTTGCTGGCACCCATTTGCAGTGCTTTTTCGTAGAGAAATTTGTTCCAGCCCAGAAGTTTTCTGGGTGCCGACAGAATCCGGGGAGTATTGAGCAAATCCCATTGGTGAATATGGGGATCAATAACGGGGAAATCGTTGGGTATGGCCATAGGATTCCCCCTGCTATATCAGTCGACCGTTTTTCCGTAAGTCAACGCCACGACAAGACGGCAGGCCGCCATCAGAGGGGTATCGCCATAAAAGCTGTTGCCCGCAGTGGATGCCAGCCATTCTCCGGCCAGTCGCTGGATGTTGATATTGTAGGTTTCCATCAGGTCACTCAGGAGCGCTTTATCAGACGAGAAATGAAACTGGCCATTGGCATAGCCCTTGTCAAAGTCTTCCTTCGAGCCGCTTTTATCCAGCACCTTGCAGGCATGCTGATACATCCAGTAATCCAGTGGTTCGCCGGAAAGATCTGCTACATTCATTCCTATGCTGTCTCCGTGAAGCCTGTGAGAGCCAGCAATTCTGGTGCCAGAAGCACCGTCAGTCAAGCACTTAAGGTAATTTGGCGCCGTTACCCGAACCTGACAAAATGTTCACCGCACGCGCCGGTTTCAGGTTTTGGAATTGAAAAGCTCAGGCGGCTTGATTACATTCATATTCAACCTTTTGCATATACCGCCACCGGAGAGAACAGCATGCCTTTACCCGCCGTATTGCAGAACAGCCTGAGGCTGCCCCTGATCGGTTCACCCTTATTCATCATTTCCAATCCGACGCTGGTGATGGAGCAGTGCAAGGCCGGCATCATGGGGTCCTTCCCCTCACTGAATGCCCGCCCCCTGGAAGTACTGGACCAGTGGCTGACGGACCTCAACAGGGACCTGGCCCAGTACAAGTCCGAACACCCCGACAGGATCGTCGCTCCCTATGCGGTGAACCTGATCTGCCATCAGAGCAACAACCGCCTGTACGATGACGTAGAGTTGTGCGTTAAACACAAAGTGCCGGTGATTATCACCAGCCTCCGCGCTCCCGCTGACCTGGTGGAACGAATCCACTCCTATGGGGGCGTGATCCTCCATGACGTGACCAACATCCGGCACGCCCGGAAGGCCGTTGAGGAAGGGGTGGATGGCCTGATCCTGGTGTGTGCAGGGGCCGGCGGGCACGCCGGCGAGCTGAGCCCGTTTGCGCTGGTTCAGGAAGTGCGCGGATTCTACGACGGCTGCGTGGTTCTCAGCGGGGCCATATCCAATGGCCGGGCCATTCTGGCCGCCCAGGCCATGGGGTGTGATCTGGCCTACATGGGCTCGCGCTTTATCGCCACCCGGGAAGCCCAGGCGCCTGACGAATACAAACAATGCCTGGTGGAAAGTGCCGCCGATGATATTGTGTACACCAACCTGTTTACGGGTGTGCACGGGAATTACCTCAAACCCAGTATTCTTCAGGCCGGGCTGGACCCCCACAACCTGCCGGAATCCGATAAAACCCGGATGAACTTCGGCAGCGGTGGCAACACGGCTGCCAAAGCCTGGAAAGATATCTGGGGATCCGGCCAGGGTATTGGCGATATCCATGATATACCGCCCGCCGGGGAGCTTATAGACCGTCTGTATGACGAATACCAACAGGCCAAAGTAGCCCTGAGTGAGGCCTGGAATTACTGACTCAGGTAATAACAGTGGGCTCCGTCATGCCGGTGATTTCCGTCATCCGGGATATCTTCCGGGCCACCGTACCCAGCAATGCGGTAGCGTCCTGGGCAGATTCCGCAGCGAAATCACCGGTCAGCTGGACCCGCTCCAGGTAAACCCGGATGGTGGCACTGTCCGTGCCTGTACCGGACAGCCGGAACACGATGCGGGAGCCATCGTTGAAGAATATTCGAATACCCTGATTATGGCTCTCTGACTGATCCACCTCGTCGCGATAGGAAAACACATCAGCGTGCTCCACCGAAAAGCCTTCAAAACTCTCGCCCTTGAGAGCTGTTACCTGATCCGTTAAGTCGTCAATCAGCTGGTTGGCCTTGTCGGCGTCAACACCTTCGTAATCGTGACGACAGTAATAGCTGCGCCCTGTCTGCTGCCATAAGTCCTGCAGTATGTCTGCCGGCGATTTGCCGGTTTCGAGGCACAGGCTTAACCAGCACAATACCGCCCAGATGCCGTCTTTCTCACGCACATGGTCGCCGCTGGTGCCGAAGCTTTCTTCACCACACAGGCGCACCTTGCCGGCATCCAGCAGGTTTCCGAAAAACTTCCATCCGGTGGGCGTTTCGTAACAGGGGATATTGAGTTTCTTTGCCACCCTGTCCAGCGCAGTACTGGTGGGCATGGACCGGGCCACGCCTTTCAGCCCGTCGGCAAACTGGGGGATGCATTGGTAATTCAGTGCGATGGCCGCGAGGCTGTCGCTGGGGCTGACAAAACAGTTCTGACCGGTAATCAGATTGCGGTCACCATCGCCATCGGATGCAGCCCCCAAAAGCGGTGCATCTTTTTTTGCCATGCGCTCTATCAGCTGTCTGGCATGGACCAGGTTCGGATCCGGGTGGCCGCCACCAAAATCCTGGAGCGGTTCCGCATTAATCACGCTGCCGGGCGCTGCTCCCAGTTGTTTTTCAAAAATTTCCCGTGCGTAGGGGCCGGTAATCGCGTGCATTGCGTCAAAACACAGACTGAGCACACCTTCTGAAAACCCTGATCTCAGGCGATCAAAGTCAAACAGCGACTGCATCAACTCCGTATACTCCGTAACGGAGTCCACTACTTCGATCTCGGTCTGGTTGCGGGTAAAAACATGGGTTCGATCCAACTCGATATCCCCGCCTTCAGCAATAAGGTATTCGCTAATGGTACGGGTGTTGGCGTGAATTGCGTTGGTGATGCTTTCCGGCGCCGGACTGCCGGAAGCATTGTTGAATTTGATACCAAAATCCTGGTCCGGACCGGCGGGATTGTGACTGGCTGACAATACCAGCCCGCCATTGGCCTGATACTTCCGGATCAGCAGGGAAGCGGCGGGAGTAGACAGGAAGCCGTTAACCCCCACTATAAGGCGTTTGAAATCGTTGGCAATCGCCATCCGAACAATCACCTCGATGGCCTGGTCATTGTAATAACGACCGTCACCGCCAATCACCAGAGTGTCGCGGTCCTGCGGGGCCAGCACGTTAAATACGGACTGTACAAAATTCTCCAGATAACCCGGCTGCTCGAATATGGCGACTTTCTTTCGTAAACCCGATGTTCCGGGCTTCTGGCCCTCAAAAGGCCGGGTTCCGATAGATCTGATCTTCATATTCACCGTGGTGGCACCCCGTTTGTGTCGAAGTAAATTCAAGCAAGCCTGCTATAAACCTTGCTATAAACATTGCTATAGTGGAGATGTTAACATCAGAACTTAAATTGATGACAGATATTTGTAAATAGCGGCCGACACTTTCACCTGCCGCGAGAGGCGAAGTTAATTCCTATGACAGTCAGAAAACGTAAACGACCAGCCGTTGCCAAAGTGGCCAGCACCACGGTATCTCCAGAGTCCTCTCTGGAAGTGCTTTCAGCGCTTGAAGTGGACCAACTGATGCGGCTGGAAGACAGCGAGGCCTACAAGTTGTTCAAGCGTTGCGCGCTCGCTGTACTGAACACTGACAGCACCGTGGACGACACCAACGAGGTGCTGGAAATATTTGATGACTTTGATATCAAATTCATCCGGCAGGCCCGGGGCATAAAATTACTGGTGGAGAATGCCCCCGCCACGGCCTTTGTTGACAACAAAATGCTTCGGGGTATCCGCAAGCAGCTGTTTTCAGTGCTGCGGGATGTTCTCTACGTTACCAATCAGATCAACAACTCTCCCGAGTTTTCGTTCGATTCCAGCGAAAAAGTCACTGATGCCGTATTTCATATTCTCCGCAATGCCAACCTCTTTGAGTCGGGGCACCAGGAGCCGCTGTGTGTTTGCTGGGGAGGCCACTCCATCAGTCGTTCCGAGTATGATTTCACCAAGGAGGTGGGGTATGAGCTGGGATTGCGCGAGGTAAATATCATTACCGGTTGTGGACCCGGAGCCATGAAAGGCCCTATGAAAGGCGCCACCATAGGACACGCCAAACAACACTTCAAAAGACAGCGTTACATCGGGATTACCGAACCCGGCATCATAGCGGCGGAATCCCCGAATCCCATTGTGAACGAACTGGTCATCATGCCTGATATAGAAAAGCGGCTTGAGTCTTTTGTCAGAGCATCCCATGCCATCATTGTTTTCCCCGGCGGTGTGGGCACAGCGGAAGAGATCCTTTATATTCTGGGCATACTTCTTCACCCCAAAAACAAAGAGTTGCCCTTTCCCCTGATCTTTGCGGCATCTCAGGAATCCAGGGATTACTTTGCCACCATAGACCGGTTTATCGAGGCCACCCTTGGGCCCGAAGCCCAGAGCCGGTATGAAATCATTATCGGAGACCCGGGCCGGATTGCCAAAAAGGTGCGCCGGGAGGCAGACAAGGTTTTCAAATACCGGGTAAGACACAAGGATGCCTTCTATTTTAACTGGCAGCTTCATATTGAGTTTGAATTCCAGAAACCCTTCAACCCCACCCACGAGAACATGGCCGGCCTCCGGCTTGACAAGAACCAGCCTGCCCACAATCTGGCGGCTAATTTGCGGCGGGCATTTTCCGGCATCGTTGCCGGTAACGTAAAAGAACAAGGCCTGAAAGCCATCGAAGAAAAAGGCCCCTTTGAAATCTATGGCGATCCTGACATTATGGCCCCACTGGATGAGCTTCTGCGCACCTTTGTGGCGCAAAATCGAATGAAGATTGGGGGTTCTACCTACCACCCCTGCTACCGGGTGGTGGGCAGCAAATAGACCCGGGCTTTTGGGTACTACCACCGGCATCAAAAATCACTTACTATCGGGAAGAAATCCGGTTACAGCCCTAACTGATATGAACGCCACGACAACAGCAGACCAGATAGAACGCAATAAATTCAACAGCTTAGCTCAGACCTGGTGGGACCCGGAAGGCCCGATGTGGCCACTCCATGGTCTCAACCAGTTTCGCGTTACCTACATCATCCCCCTGCTCCAGCAACATTTCGACCTTCCCGACAACGAACTCCCCCTGAAAGGCATCAGCGTGCTTGATATTGGCTGCGGCGGCGGGCTCATGTCTGAATCCCTGGCAAAGCTTGGGGCCTCGGTTCACGGGATTGATATTGCCGAGCGCAACATCGAAGTGGCAAAGGCCCATGCGCTGGCTCAGGGGCTCAATCTGAGCTACGAGGTGGCAGAAGCCAAAGATCTTCTGGAGCGAGATCGCGTCTACGATGTGGTGCTTAACCTGGAAGTGATGGAGCATGTCAGCGATCTCAAACTGTTTCTGGCTCAGTGCAATCAACTGCTGGCAAAAAATGGCCTGACCGTTATGTCCACTATCAATCGCACTTTCAAATCCTGGCTGTTTGCGATTATGGGGGCAGAATATGTGCTGAACCTGCTGCCAAAGGGCACCCATAACTGGAAAAAGTTCGTTCAGCCCGAGGAACTCAAGGCCCTTTGTGCCATAGATAACTTTACCTCGGTCTGGGAGACAGGTGTGAATTTCAATCCTTTCACTCGCTCCTTCAAACTGACGGGCGACATGAGCGTTAATTATATGATGGCCGCAAGGCGGATCTGACGCTTATCACAACCCTCAATACTCAAAAAAGCCGCTGAAAAGCGGCTTTTTTGCAAATACAACTTTAGCAAATTCAACTCGTAGAGAGATATTCAAAAGCATCAGTCATCGGGCAATGCTTCAGAGACGATGGTATCCTGATAAGCGTGAAAGGTTGCATAACCGATCAGCGGCAATACCACAATAAGCCCAAGGAAACCTGTCGCAAAGCCCGCCAGTATCAACGTCAGAATCAGAACTGCCCAAAGCACCGATACCGCAGTGTTATCCATTACCGCCTTGAGGCTGGTGAGCACAGCAGTGATCGCATCACATTCCTTGTCCATCATCATAGGCAAAGAAAACGCGCCGGTCCCGAACACCAGCCCCGAAAAAAATGCGCCGGTAACGGAGCCAATCATCAGAAAAGAAGTCAGCTGTTCAATAGTAGGTGTAGCACTGGTGGGATAGAAAACATGAATAATGCTGGCGGCGCGCATCCAGATAAGGCCAATCACAATCAGCACGCAGGCGTAAACCCACTGGCAACCGGCATTTTTCCGCATCTGGAAGAGTGAATGTTTCAGGCAGGGCTTGTTACCGTTCTGCAGCTCTTTGCTGACATCATACAGCCCGAACGCAAATATGGGGCCCAGCAGAATAAACAGCACACCAAAGCTGAAAATGGCGATCCTGGTGCCATAAAACCAGAGTAATGCACTGATGGCCATTCCCGTAAAAGCAAAGAACGCGCCGTACAGGGCGCTGAGCTTCCAGGTGGCTTTATAGTCCTGCCAGCCCAGGGACAGCCAGCGGAACGGTGCGCCCCACTCCAGCTGTCTGTTAGGGTGATAAAGGCGTTTCTTTTCGGTTTTGTGATCACTGTTCCCGGTGGAAGAATCTGCTTCTCCATGGCTTTTATTGGCTGTATGCACGCTAGCCATCTGGTAACCCTCTGATTAATAACTGCTTTTTATAAGCTTTATCGTTGGTTATTGTTGTTTTTATTGACTTAAATCAAACACACTTTTTATGGATTATGAGTCACTCGCCGCCATTTTCAAGCGCAACTTTAATACAAACGTTTTAATAGAAAACACCCTAACTGAAGTTGTTATCCAGTTCGAAGAACTCGATATTACCGTCCTTGATATCGGCCTCAATGCGATGATGAAAACAGCGCTCATCGGCCACCCTCAGCCGGCGAGTGACCTCTCGGCCCATGTTCATCTGGATAAGGGCGAACTGCTCCAGATCAAACTTATACACATCCATCAGAATGGCGGAGGAAATCTCGATCAGTTTGGCGTCCTCCATCACAAAGGCAGAGGCACTCCGGGGCATAAAATCGAACAGCGCCATCTCGCCGATACAATCCCCCGCAACCATTTCCCTCAGAAGATACTGGTGTCCATTGGCGCTCTTCAGAATCGAAATCCTGCCGGTCTCCATCACATACATGGAGGCCGTGTGTTCTCCTTCCCGGAAAAGGTATTGCCCACGGGCCAGCTGATTGTGATTAGCCCGGTCCAGAATAAACTGGATAGTCTCCTCGTTCAGACCGCCGAATACCGGCACTTCTTTTAATAATCTGGCTCTTTCACCCATCACAGCCCTCCCCTGTGCACATCCTATAACTATAACGCGTATCACGCGACTTGCTTACTCCATGGCCGAAAACCGTTATATTCAGTCGTATTGCGAAAAACTTGATTTAACTCAAGCGGATACCACGCCACCACTGCGTTAATAGGTTATATTGTGTAAAGTTGCCGTCAAAATTCAAAAAAGATAAAAGGAAATCTGATGAAGAAATCGAAGCTGATTCGC
>JAWVYU010000101.1:0-14338 GCA_033722575.1 Ketobacteraceae bacterium
CAATGCGCCGGGCCAGGTAGTCATTGCGGGTCATAATGATGCGGTTAATCGCGCGGTGGATCTGTGCAAGGAAAAAGGCGCCAAAAAGGCCATGCCGTTGCCGATCAGTGTTCCCTGTCACAGTGATCTGATGAAATCCGCCAGCGATGAACTGGCAAAAGCGCTTCATAACACCGACTTCAAAACACCCGGTGTGCCGGTTATCAATAATGTCGATGCCAGGATCGAGCTGAACCCTGAAGCCATCAAAGACAAACTGATTACGCAGCTGTACAGCCCCGTGCGCTGGGTTGATTCGGTAAAGCTGATGGCGGATCAGGGCATTTCCACGGCCATTGAATGCGGGCCTGGCAAGGTTCTCAGCGGCATGATCAAGCGTATTCATCGCCCAATGGGTGTGGTCAGTCTGCAGGACCCTGATGCGTTCGGGAAAGCCATGGAAATGGCGCAGGCCGCGGAATAATGCGCACGGCAACTGTCAGGAATATCAGGGATAACGAACATGTCTTCAGGTTTTTTTTCAAGGAGCTTCAATGAGTGAGCAGGCAGATAAAAGGGTGGCCCTGGTAACCGGTGCCAGTCGTGGTATTGGCAAGGCGATTGCGCAGCGCCTGGCAAAGGCCGGTTTTCAGGTGGCCGGAACTGCCACCTCGGAGACGGGTGCAGAGGCCATTACCGGCTATCTCGCAGAAATGGGTGCCAGCGGCAAGGGTTATTGCCTGGACGTCACGGATCAGACGTCTGTCGACAACGTACTGAAACAGGTAAAAGAGGACTTTGGGGCGCCGGTGGTGCTGGTGAATAATGCCGGTATCACCCGGGATAACATCATGTTACGAATGAAGCCGGAAGAGTGGGATGGCGTGATTGATACCAACCTGTCTTCCGTTTACCGTATGTGCAAAGCCTGCCTGCGGGGTATGAGCAAGGCACGCTGGGGCCGGGTGGTGAATATCAGTTCTGTAGTTGGTGCTATGGGTAACGCCGGGCAGGCAAACTACGCTGCAGCAAAAGCCGGTATGGAAGGCTTCTCCCGGGCCATGGCCCGGGAATTCGGGTCCCGCGGAATTACCGTGAATTCTGTGGCGCCGGGGTTTATTGATACCGATATGACGCGTGAGCTGTCAGATACCCAGAAGGAGCTTATGCTGGGCCAGATTCCCGCCGGTCGCCTGGGGGATCCTGATGAGATTGCTGCAGCGGTTGAGTTTTTGGTGAGTGATCAGGCTGCCTATATTACCGGTGCCACACTGCCGGTGAACGGCGGAATGTATATGTAGCCAGGAATCAATTCTGTTTTGGCCGGTTTTTGTGAGCTAACCTGTTGAAAACAAAGAAATAAAATTTGCTGAATTGTAAGCTTGAAACGATTACTACGTTTTTTTTAAACTATAGGCCCTTATTACAAAGGGATACTCAAACAGGAGACTTAATTCAAATGAGCAATGTAGAAGAACGCGTCAAAAAGATTGTCGCTGAGCAACTGGGCGTAAAACTGGAAGAAGTGACAAACGACGCCTCATTCGTTGAAGATTTAGGTGCAGACTCGCTGGACACCGTTGAGCTGGTTATGGCTCTTGAAGAAGAGTTTGAAACTGAGATCCCTGATGAAGAAGCCGAGAAGATCACGAAAGTTCAGGAAGCCATTGATTACGTGAATGCCCACTCGTAACAGCGCCTGGATTTCAGGAGAAAGGCCGCTTGCAATGATTGCAGCGGCCTTTTTCTATGGGTAAACACAACGTATCGGGCCGTTGGAAGCGGATATCAAAACCTCTTTCAGCATTAATTTTTGCGAGCTTTCACTGGTCTTTTCCGGTGGGGTTTTAGTAAATTGTTTCATCCAGATAACAGTTGTGTAACAGAACAACAATAATATGGCATCCACTTGGGCAGTCGTTTATACCTCTGTCTCAGCGGTGGAATGATTTTGGAGGAGTTCAGGGTGTCGAAGCGTCGAGTAGTGATAACCGGAGTCGGAATGTTGAGTCCTCTGGCCAATAACGTGGAGGATTCCTGGGCTGCGCTGCTACAGGGCAAAAGCGGTATCGGTCCCATCGAGCACTATGACATTTCCCAACATGCCACCCGGTTTGCAGGCCTGGTCAAAGGCCTTGATGTAGAGGATTACTTTCCCAAAAAAGAAGCCCGCAAAATGGACAAGTTTATCCAGTACGGCATTGTGGCTGCCATGCAGTCGATTCAGGATGCCGGTATTGAAGTCACGGACAGTAATGCTCATCGCATCGGCGTTGCCATGGGCTCGGGTATCGGTGGTATCGAGAACATCGAAAACAATCACAAGGCATTGCTCGAGCGTGGCCCCCGCAAGGTGAATCCCTTTGTAATTCCCGGCAGTATCATCAATATGATCTCGGGGAACATTTCCATCAAGTACGGTATCAGAGGCCCCAATATTGCGCTGGTGACAGCCTGTACTACCGGTACACACTCCATTGGTTATGCTGCCAGAACAATCGCCTACGGCGATGCCGACGTAATGATCGCCGGTGGCGCGGAACATGGCTCTTCACCACTGGGCATGGCGGGATTCTGTGCCGCCCGTGCCATGTCCACCCGCAACGATGAACCCCAGAAAGCCAGCCGGCCCTGGGATAAGGATCGCGACGGCTTTGTGCTGTCTGACGGTGCCGGGGCCCTGATTCTGGAAGAGCTGGAACATGCCAAAGCCCGTGGTGCAAAAATCTACGGGGAGTTGATTGGCTTCGGCGCCAGCTCCGATGCTTTTCATATGACCGCACCACCGGAAGACGGCGCCGGTGCCGCACTGGCCATGGAAAACGCATTGCGCGATGCGCAAATCAGTGGTGATCAGGTGAATTACATCAATGCCCATGGTACCTCAACACCCGCCGGCGATATCGCGGAAACCAATGCCATTAAAGACGTATTCGGTGGTCATGCCTACCAGTTAATGGTAAGTTCCACCAAATCAATGGTGGGCCATCTGCTGGGAGCGGCGGGAGCCGTTGAAGCAATTTTTTCGCTGCTGGCGATCCGTGACAACGTTGCGCCCCCCACCATCAATCTGGACAACCCTGATGAGGGCTGCGACCTGGATTATGTGCCCCATAACGCCAGGGAGAAAAACATTGATATCGCTGTTTCCAACTCCTTCGGTTTCGGGGGCACCAACGGCACACTGATTTTCAAATGCTACCAATAGCCTCGGTCATGTCCATCAGCGCGTTCCCCTCCTGGATCAATGGCGATATCGGAGACCGGATAGCGGTTACCGACCGCGGACTGGCCTACGGGGATGGTGTGTTCGAAACCCTGCGCCTGCAACCGCGCCCGGTGCTGATGGATTTTCACCGTCAACGTCTGGCTGAGTCTCTGAAGTTGCTCGGTATTCCCTGTGACCTTGAGCGTCTGTTTCAGGACGTTGCCCGTTATATTGAAGACTTTTCTCCCGGCATAATAAAAATTATTGTTACTCGTGGTTCCGGGGGGCGTGGTTATGCACCTCCGCCGGATCCGGAAACAACGACTGTTCTGCAAGGGTTTCCGCTGCCTGATTATCCGCGATCCTGGTATGAGCAGGGGGTTCCCCTGTACCTTTGTGAAACGCCTCTGTGTGTTAATCCACGGTTTGCCGGTATCAAGCATCTTAACCGTCTGGAGCAGGTGATGGCGCGCCGTGAATTCGTTAACACCAGCTGCCCGGAAGGCCTGATGGCTAATGGCTCGGGCTGGATTGAAGGCACCATGAGCAACCTTTTTCTTGTCAATGAGGAGACCCTTTTGCTGCCGGCCTTGGCGGCCACGGCGGTAAAAGGTACTATGCAACGCTTCATTATGGAGACTTGCCAGGAGCTGCAATGCGCTGTAAAGGAGTTGGGAGCTGTGAACCGGGAACAGCTTCTGGCGGCAGACCGGGTATTTGTCTGCAACAGTGTTTTTGGCCTCTGGCCAGTTAACGCCATTGGGGATACACCCGTTGTTCCCCGGTCTTCCGTGTTGTTTGATCAACTTCAGAACAGGGTAATGTCACTAGTTTCATGAGTCTGTCGCTTCGCTTGTTCCTCCTCATTGTTGCCATTGCATTCGCGGTTTCCGCAGTGGGGTATCGCTATGTCATGCTGAAAGTGAGAGAGCCTTTGCCTCTCGAAAACCCCGTCGTGCTGGAGGTGGCAAAGGGAGACAGCATCTATCATGTGGCCCGTGAACTGAAGCAACGGGGGCTGCTGGAAGGGGTCAGACTGTTTGCCTATTACGCCCGCTATATGGACATGGCCACCAGAATCAAAGCGGGTGAATATCAACTGCAACCCGGCGTTTCACTGCATCAGTTACTGGAGCAGCTGGTGGAAGGTGACGTGATTCAGTACAGCGTGACCCTGGTGGAAGGGCATACCACCAGGGAGTACCTGGCGCGGCTCGCAGCAGAGGACAAGCTGATCCGGTCCGATGAACTGGCGGAGATGCTCAGTGATCCGGGCTTGCTGATGGCGGCTCTCGGCAAGCCCGATGTGCATCCCGAAGGTCAGTTTTTTCCGGATACCTATTTTTTCGTCAAGGGTGCAACAGCGCTGGATATCCTGGAGCGTGCCCATGAACGGATGGTATCGGTTCTACAGGAGGAATGGGAAAACAAAGGTAAGGACTTGCCCTACGAATCACCTTACGAGGCTCTGATCATGGCATCCATCATTGAAAAGGAAACCGGCGTGGAATCCGAGCGACCGGATATTGCCGGGGTGTTTGTGCGCAGGCTGCAAAAGCGCATGCGCCTGCAGACTGATCCGACGGTGATTTACGGGCTGGGTGATGCTTACCAGGGCAATATCACCCGCCGGCACCTGAAACAGAAAACGCCCTACAACACTTACGTGATAGCCGGTTTGCCCCCCACGCCTATTGCCAATCCCGGCCGTGAAGCCATCCATGCGGCCTTGCATCCCGCCGAGGGCAAAACGCTGTATTTTGTTGCTCGGGGTGATGGCAGTCACGTGTTTTCGGAAACCCTGGAAGAACACAATCGTGCCGTCAGGCAGTATCAGTTAAAGCGCCGTAGCGACTATCGTTCGGCCCCTGCGCCATAAGCATAACATGATGACCAAACCCGGATTATTTATCACTGTTGAGGGAATCGAGGGGGTAGGGAAAACCACCAATATCGAATTCATTTCCGATTGGCTGAAAAGCAGTGGCATTGAGTTTATCGCCACACGGGAGCCCGGCGGCACGCCGCTGGCTGAGGAAATCCGCAACGTGCTCCTGGCACCCAGGGATGAGCCTGTGGCTGACACTGCCGAGCTGCTGCTGGTATTTGCCGCAAGAGCACAACACCTGGCACAACTGATACAGCCGGCGATTCGCGAGGGACGCTGGGTGCTGTGCGATCGCTTTACCGACGCCACCTATGCCTATCAGGGAGGCGGGCGCGGTTTGCCCGAGGCAACCATTTCCGCCTTGGAAAACCTGGTGCAGAATGCATTCCGTCCTGACGCGGTTATTCTGCTGGACGTGCCTGTGGATGTGGGCCTCGCCAGAGCCAGCGCCCGCAGTGATCTGGACCGGATCGAAAAGGAAAAAACCGAGTTTTTCGAGAAAGTCCGGCAAACCTATCTGCAGCGTGCGGCGGCGGAGCCGGATCGTTACCATCTGGTGGATGCATCACAGGATCTCGCCGGGGTGCAGCAGCAGCTCCAGGCTGTGCTTGACCGGATTCTGGCTGGGTATTGATGGGGCACAGAGAGGGCACTGCGCATGCTGGCTGATAACCATTCCATTGTTGCACCGCTTCCCTGGCAGGAGGATTTCTGGTCCCGTCTGCTGCAGCGCCGGGAGGATGATCAGTTACCCCACGGCTTGCTGTTGCGAGGCCCGGAGGGCACCGGAAAAGCACAGTTCGCGCTGGCTTTGTCCCAGTACCTGCTGTGCAATGACCCAAAAGGCAACGTGGCCTGTGGCCGCTGCAAGAGCTGTCAGTTGCTGAAAGCGGCTTCCCATCCGGATTTGCTGCTGGTGGAGCCGGAGGAGGCCGGAAAAGCCATCCGCATCGAGCAGATCCGCAGAATCCTGGATTTTGCCGGCAAGAGCCCACAGTACGGTGGCTACCGGGTGGTACTGATCTGCCCTGCGGAAGCCATGAACGTCAATGCCTCCAATGCACTGCTGAAGTGTCTGGAGGAACCCGGCCGGGACACCCTGCTGATCCTGGTAACCCATCAGATCACCGGGCTGCTGGCCACCATCCGCAGCCGTTGCCAGTCACTGGACTTTCCGATCCCGGACACCGGGCACACGCTGCCCTGGCTCACCAACCTGGTGAGTGACGAGGCCAAAGCCCGGCAATTGCTTCAGGTGGCCAATGGCGCCCCTGTCAAGGCCATGCAGCTCAGTGACCGGGACTGGCTCAAGGAGCGGGATCTCATTGTGCGCAGCTGGATCGCAGTGTACGAGGGCAAACAGGACCCGGTAAAAGCGGCGGAGCTGTGGCAGAGCTATGATCTGGTGGAGGTGATTACCTGGTTACTGGCGTGGCAGATCGATTTCAACCGGTACTGCGCCGCAGGGGAGCATACGGTGGTGAACCGGGATCTGCTGCCGTTCTTTCAGCAGATGCAACGGCAAGTGGCTCCCGAGCGCAGCCACCGGCTCTATGACTACCTGCAGAGCCTGCTGGGCATGCTGAAGAGTCAGGCAAACCCGAATCTGCAGCTGCTGGTGGAAGAACTGCTGATCCGCTGGTCACAGATGCGCCCCTGACTGGATTAGGCACCGGTAGCGTCACAAACGACGGAAAAATGGCAGGAAAATATCATAAAAACGGGGTTAGGCTGGGCAGCCTGCTGGATCGGTTGCTAAACTAACCCATATCAGGCTGTGGTAAATATGCCTGGACAGCCATCAGGCTAACCAAAAACCCTTTAAAATCAGTTAACAGCATTTCAGACAGGCAGGACAGGTTGTTATGGCCATAGGTGGATCCAGATCCGGTATTCTATCCCTAACCATCAAGGATAAAGCGGTGCTCTATGCCGCCTATATGCCGTTTATCAAAAACGGGGGCCTGTTCATACCCACCAACAAGCAGTACAAACTTGGCGAAGAGGTTTTTCTGCTGCTGAATCTGATGGAAGAAACGGAAAAGATTCCGGTGGCGGGAAAAATCGTTTGGGTGACTCCCAAAGGTGCCCAGGGAAACCGCGCGGCGGGCATCGGGGTTCAGTTCAATGACCAGGACGACACCGCCAAACATAAGATCGAAACCTATCTGGCCGGGGCGCTTGAATCTGATCGACCAACCCATACCATGTAGTGCAGAATAGATTGCTGTATTCGCACCCATGGAGTCAGGATGTTCGTAGATTCTCATTGCCACCTCAACAAGCTCGATCTTTCCCTGCACGATAACCAGCTGGACAATGCGGTGAACAGCGCCCGTGATCGGGGTGTAGATACCATTTTGTGTATCGGGATCGACCTGGAAACCATGGACGAGGTCATAGAGGTGGCGGAACGTTATCCACGGGTATTTGCCACCGTGGGCACGCATCCGCTGTATCAGGAAAGTCGTGAGCCCACAGTAGAGGCCTTGCTGGATTACGCCAGGCACCCCAAGGTGGTGGGGATCGGCGAAACCGGACTGGACTACTACTATTGCAAGCAGGATAACGACTGGCAGATGCGTCGCTTCGGCATTCATGTGGAAGCCGCCCGGGAAACCGGTCTGCCACTGATTATCCACACCCGTGATGCCCGCGAGGCAACCATTGAGTGTCTGAAAACCCACGGCGAAGGCAAGGTTAACGGGGTATTGCATTGTTTTACCGAATCCCTGGCAATGGCTGAACAGGCAGTTGAGCTGGGTTTTTACATTTCCATATCCGGTATCGTTACTTTCCGCTCTGCAAAAGAATTGCGTGAAGTGGTGGCAGCGCTGCCGCTGGAGCGGTTGCTGATCGAAACCGATGCACCCTGGCTGGCCCCCGTACCTCATCGGGGCAAGGAAAACCAGCCGGCCTATGTGGTGGAAGTGGCAAAGAAAATCGCCGAGATCAAGCAGGTATCGGTGGAAGACGTGGCGCAGACCACGACCAATAATTTCTTCGAGCTTTTCAGTAAGGCTCGGGACTGATTACACGAGTTTATTCCAGAATAGGGGAGCCAGTCTGTGATGAATCCTGATGTGCTGATTCCGTTAGCCCTGTTTGTGGCGGGCCTGGTGGCAGGTGCCTTGCTGTTGCTGGGCGTGTCCGCGCAGCGAACCAGGGCCCTGATGGATAAGCTGCGGGCAGAACAGCAGCTTGAACGGCAGAACCTGGAATCCTCCTGTCAGCATCTGGAAGAAAAATACCAGGAGCTGTCTGCAAGCGCTGAGCGTGCCGAGCAAAATTCCCTGCAGTGGCAGGATAAATATCATCAACAGCAGAACCGGGTATCGCAGCTTGAACAACAGGTGCTACAGCTGGAGCAACTGGAAAACAAACTGCAGGAAAAAGAGCGGAGTAACCATCATCTGCAGCAACTGCTTAAAGAAGAGCACGGGAAATGTACCCAGCTGCAGGCCCGTCTGGAAGCGTCCCAGCAGGAGCTGGTGGAAAAAATCAACCTGCTGAAGGAAGCCAGGGAACAGTTGAAAGTTGAATTCCAGAACATCGCCAACAAGCTTTTCGAGGACAAGAGCGAAAAGTTTACCACCCAGAACAAATCCAACATGGAACAGATCCTGTCACCGTTACGGGAGCAGCTCAGTGATTTCAAAAAGCGGGTTGAGGATGTGTATGACAAGGAATCCAAAGAGCGGGTTTCCCTGCTGAAAGAGATTACCCAGCTGAAGGATATCAATACCCGTATGAGTGAGGACGCCCTCAAGCTTACTCGTGCCCTGAAGGGCGACACCAAGATTCAGGGTAACTGGGGCGAGATGGTGCTGGAAAGAATTCTGGAAACATCGGGCCTGCGCAAGGGTATTGAATATGAAACCCAGGTTAACCTGAAAGCGGAATCCGGCGAACGGCGGCAGCCGGACGTCATTGTGCGGCTGCCGGAAAACAAGGATATTGTGGTTGATTCCAAGGTGTCTCTGGTGGCCTGGGAATCCTATTGCTCTGCCGAGGATGAGCGTGAAAAGGACGCGGCACTTTACGGGATGCTCCAGTCCATTAAAGATCACATCAAGTACCTGAGCCGCAAGGATTATGCACACCTGGAAGGCATCCGTTCCCTGGATTTTGTGCTGATGTTTGTGCCGGTGGAGGGCGCTTTTCTGAAAGTGCTGGAGCTTGATTCCGAATTCTTCTCGGAAGCCTTTGAAAAAAATATCATGGTGGTCAGCCCGTCTACGTTGCTGGTAACCCTGCGTACTATTCAGAACATCTGGCGTTACGAGTACCAGAATCGTAATGCGCTGGAGATTGCCAAGGCAGCCGGTGGACTGCACGATCAGTTTATTCTTTTTGCGGAATCCCTTGAGGATGTGGGGCAGAGCATTGGCAAAGCCCAGTCAGCCTATGAAACAGCTCACAAACGCCTCGTTTCCGGGCGCGGCAATCTGGTAAACCGCACTCTGAAGCTGGAAAAAATGGGCGCCAAAGCCAAGAAAAAAATGCCGGCAGCACTTCAGGATGCCGCGGATAACACAGAAACTGAACAAGAAATAGACGAAGTTTTAGAAAGTAATGACTGATCTGAAAAAAACTGAAATAAGAGCGGATTTTTTACTTTCCTAAAAATCAAAGGCTTAGAACAGCATATTACCAAGGGTTCTGCCGACAGGACTTTTGATGTCAAATCAATTTATAAAATTATCCGAAGTCGCTGGCACTTTCGGGATGATTGTCAATACTTGTAATTACTGGTGTTGCTCACTTCCCCCCAAACGTGAGACTAGACATCGGTTGGGCTGAAAAGTCCAGGTACCGAGGATCGTGTACCGCATATTTAACTCCTATTGGTCTTAACCCGGTGACCCCCCCAGTTGCCGGGTTTTTTTTGTCTCCGCATCAGGCCGTTTCAGGATTGATTTCTTCCGCTCGGAACCCCTCAATAAGCGCAGCCCCGGTAACCAGCAGCCCGCCGAAAATTTCGGCAGGGCCGAGAGGTGCCGCCAGTATAATGGTGGCGGAGACCACCGCAACAAACAGCTCGGTAACAATGATGATGGAGGCCCGGCCTGCGCCCACATAGGTAACACCCCATTGAGTGGCGACAGTGATAACGGTAAGCCCGATGGCGCCGTAGAGAACCGCCAGGCCGATCACTGCCACGCCCGGCAACGGATTACTTACTGGCAGGAATGAAAGCGAAACCCCCATCAGCAGAAAGCAGCCAACAAAGACAAATCCCACCTTGCTCAACAGGGTGATATGGGGAGTGTAACGGAACAGGATATTGGTGGCGGCCAGCCCCATACCTGACAGCAGTGCCAGAAAATCAATCCAGGTGATGCCGTTCCAGCTTGTGTTGAACACATCAAGAATCAGGCTGCCGCCAATCAGGCATAATGCCACCGTCAGTCGCCGCGTGGTGTCGATGGGCTCATTCAGGAATATACGCCCGCCGATGACGCTCCACACCGGCAGCATATAAAACAGAATCATTACCCTCACTACCTCACCGTGGGCAATGGCGGTCTGAAAACTGGCGTTGGCAATGCCCCCTGCCAGTCCAATGGCAAGCATCAGGCTGCCATGTGCTTTCCAGTTATCGTATTGCCGGAAGAGCCATGGAATCAGCACCAGGGCACCGGCCCCGAAAGCAAATAGCACCAGATGCGCACTGTGCAGACCGCGCTCGGTGATGAACTTCAACGGAATCCATGTCAGACCCCATCCGATGGATCCGAGAAACAGGGCGAGCACGCCCAATCGTGATTTCATGAAAAGCAATTACTCGTAATGCATGGGAAACGGATGGCATGCCCGATAAAAAGCAAAATCGTGGTTGGGCCAGATCCGGGCACCGGTTTCCGAGGCAATGCTCTTGAGTTTTCGGATGCTGGCCAGAGCCATGTCCTCGCGATCGTGCCAGCACAAACCGGGTGCGATTTCCTCATCGATATTTTCCTGCAAATCGGCGGCGTCGCCGGCAAGCAGTATCGGAGGCCCCTTGGGCAGCTCGATCAGCATGGACATGTGCCCGGCGGTATGGCCGGGCGATTCGATGGCTCGTACCCCCGGTGTCAGGTCGTATTCGCTGCTTTGTGTGCGCCAGTGAAAATCTCCACTGAAATCGTCAGCAAAATAGGCGTCATCCGCTGGCTCTCTTGCCGCCTGCAATTCCGACTGATGCACATGGATTTCCGCATGGCACATGTCTTTCAGCCCGCCCCCATGGTCGAAATGCAGGTGGCCGATGAACACGATGTCAATGTCCGCAGGTTGCAGACCAAGCTGCAGCAGCCGGTTTGCGAGCCGCTGCTCGTCGGTCATTTCCGGCGGGCCAAAGGGAAAAGCTTCGTTCTCATAGTACTGTTTTTTCAGCGCGGGGTTGGAGATTTTGTTGTAATCACATCCTACGTCATACAGTATCCGGCCATTGGCTGTTTCTATCAGGTAAGCGAGTATGGGGGCTTCTATGATTTCACCATGGCCGCGGTTGCGGGTGGACAGTGTTTTGTCGTAACGGTGGGTGCCGGTGAGTATTGGCCAGAACTTTTTTACCTGGGTCATGATGCGGTTCCAATGCTTGTTGATCCAAGCCTTTAATAAACCACGTTGACGGGATTTATAAAAGAGGAAAGAGGAAAGTCGAAGGCACAAACAAAAAAAGCGGCCCCGGGCCGCTTTTTTTACTACTGAGGGCTGACTAGCGCGATTGACGACGCGCCATGCCCAGACCAATCAGGCCCAGAGAAAACAGGGCAATGCTGCCTGGCTCGGGAACGCTGATTTCAAAGTTCTGGGTATCCCGACCAGTACCGGCCTGCTGTACCAGTACGTCGGTGGCCAGGAAGTTCTGACCGATATAGATGCCCACGCTTTCCTGCTCTCTGTTGCGGTCGAAAGAAAAGAAGCTGGAACCCAGATTAAAGCCCATGACCTCGCCGGCAATGGCATCGGTAATGGTGAAGTCAAAACCATCCCAGTGGGGACCGGCGTAGCCCTTGAAGGCAATGACTTCGCCAAGGCCGAAAAAGCTCAGGTCGTATTTCTCAACGCTGTCCAAGTGGGAGGCTTCAAACAGTACAGGGGTGATGGTATCCACTTCAAGGCCACCGAATTCGATGGAACCGTACCAGTTACCCCAGCCGGCGCTTCCCATGTTGTTTGCGGTCCAGCGCACGCTCCATTCGGTCTTGTCCATATTGCTCCAGATATAATAACCGGTGGCAGATGGCAGTGGCGGTGCCGGATCAAAATCAGCATACGTATCGCCAGTGTAAACAGGCGTAGCAAACGCATTACCGACAACAAGGGCTGTGAGAGCTGCAGCACTTACGATACGTTTAATCATTGGGTTTCCTTCCATTATTTGGGGTGCGTAATTTTTGTACACTAAAGCAAGGAGTAGGCCAAAAGTTAAACAATGATTAAAATCAGTCACTTATCGAAAATGGAAGTGGGTGAGTTGTGATCACTTGTAAACTGGCTCGACAAGATGAGCCGGGTGATCAGCGTGGCCTGCGCAGAGGTTAGCGGCAACGCGGAGCACAGGCACACGCGGGTCAGAAGCTGTTACAGTCTGACCACGGAGTATCGCGACCGGGAAAGGCAACGCAACTGAAAGGCCAGTGGTCGCGAAGCCACTGCTTTACGGTACTGAAAAGCGCTTCGTCCAGATTATTCCTGAATTCACCGTCCCTAACCCACATCACCACCATGGCGTCGTAGGACGAATTTTCACTGGGGTAGATGTAAAGGCAGCCCAGGCAGCGGGACTCATCCGGAGACAGGACGGTGTAGGCAAAGGACCGGCGCATCTGAAATTCCCTCTGATGCCAGCCCAGATCCACCAGGTCCTGCTCCAGGGTCAGATCTTCCGGTGGCCAGTCTGTTTGCGGCCCCAGGACACCGCGAAGACGTTCCGCGCTGGACATGACCGCATCGTAATCCTTTACCAGATGGTGGATTGTCAGTGGACGCAGAATAAAATCGGCGGAGAACAGTGTCTCGGGCACAGCAAATTCAGCGGGAACAAGTTGTTGGCCCATCATGCTAACCTGCGGCTATCCTGTTGTGGTTCACTTCACTCTGCTTGCCCGCTTTTTGTTCACGCATCAAACCGAGAATGCGGGACTCCAGTTTCCCATAATCCCCGTGCGCCCGCAGTGTCTCCCGGGAGTTGACCGACGAATCGTTTTTGAATGGCGGATGGATAATTTCCGCAACCTGCCCGGGGTTGCTGGACAGAAATACCACCTGATCTGCCAGCAGCAAGGCCTCTTCCACATCGTGGGTTACCATCAGTACAGTCATGGGTTCGCGGCGAATCACGTCAAGGAGCAGTTCCTGCATCTGCCAGCGTGTCTCTGTATCCAGTGCGCCGAAAGGCTCATCCATCAGCAGTAATTTCGGGCTGGCGGCCAGGGCGCGGGCAATAGCCACCCGCTGGCGCATGCCGCCCGATAACTGATGGGGCCAGGCTGTTGCGAACCGGGTCAGGCCCACGCATTCAAGATAATGCTCCACAGTACCTTCCCAGAGTGCGCTGTGGTCTCCCAGCATCTTCAGGCCATAAGCCACATTCTGTTCCACCGTCAACCAGGGAAAAGACGTATAGCCCTGGAATACCATGCCGCGCTCACGGCCCGGCCCGGTGACCGGCTTGTCATCCAGCGTGATTCTGCCGGCGGTAGGGGTTTCAAGGCCAGCCACCATGCGCAAAAGGGTTGATTTTCCGCAGCCGGAAGGCCCAAGAAGCACGCAGACTTCCCGGGGCGCCACACTGAAGCTGACATCATCAACAGCCACCAGGTCGCCTTGGCGGCCCCGGAATCGTTTTCCCAGCCGGTCAACCTTCAGCCCGCTATTGCCCTGATATGCTTTATTCACGGCGCGGAAACCTTGTATCCCGACTTTTCCAGCACCTTGGCGAGGGGCTCGGTAACAATGCCTTCGGTCCATTCATGCATTTCCTTGACCTGGCCGAACTTGATCCACCATTCATTGGTGGTTTTCCAGTGATCCTGGATCTGGCCGTTGCTCAGGCCCAGTGGCAAGTCGCCGGGAATCAGCCCCATGAACCGGCCTGCCTGTTCCCTGGAAAATATCCAGATACCACCTTTGTGGATGCTGCCATCCTTGCCTATGACTTTTTCAACATCCGGTACGCTGAATTTTATGGCGTTGGCAATAATGGCGTTACCTTCCTCAGGGTTTTCTTTCCACCAGTCAACGGCAGCGAAATAGGCCTCCATGGCCAGGGC
>JAWVYU010000102.1:0-14283 GCA_033722575.1 Ketobacteraceae bacterium
ATCCCATTTTAGTAATGCCGATGGGGGTGGTGATGTCCCTTACCGCCACGCCGGCCAGCAAGGTATCGTGGGACTCGGGAGGCAGTGCACTGGCCTTTCTGATGGTAACTTCTGTGACCGGATAACGAATAAAGGGCCATATTCCATGTAACCCGGCCCCCAGCACCAGCACGACCAGCACCGTCAGAATGCCCATCGCCCACTTCAGTTTTCCCATGAACCCTGTTACTCCATTGAAAGCTGTCTTCCCCATCAGCCCGGGAATCCCGGCACCCGCTATCGGGCACACCATATTTGCACCACAGTACCACTTTCTCAGAATTACCCGCAATATTGAAAAGGCCACCGGCAAACCCAACAATAAGGGTATGCCGCTCAGCGAATCCACCCTTAAACAGGCCACACTCAAAAACCAGTTGCACACCATTGGCCTGCTGGCCCTGATGGGGGCATTTTCGTGGCAGCTGGGCAGCTGGCTCTTTGGACCAGACTTTGCCTTTATTGCGGTGGTGATGGGAATGGCCGGGCTGCTGTTCGCCCCTGCGGTTTCCACCAGCATGCTGATGAAAGCCTACAATGCCTCACCCCTCACCTATGAAAGCGCACCAGAACTGAACGAAATCACCCGGCAGATCAGTAAGCGCGCCGGGCTGCGCAACACACCGGAATTGTACTACGTACCGGTGGGCACCATGAACGCTTTCGCCACCGGCAACCGCCACAGCGGCGCCATCGGGCTTTCTCACGGGCTGCTGCAGAACCTCAGCCTGGAAGAAATCGCCGGTGTGCTGGCACACGAGATCAGCCATATCCGTTATAACGATACCCGGGTAATGGCCGTGGCCGAAACCTTTGGCAATATTACCCGTACCCTGTCGCTGATGGGGCAAATTACCCTGTTATTTTCCCTGCCCATGATCCTGATGGGCATGATACAGATCAGCCTGATTCCCCTGATACTGATCATTCTGGCCCCTACCCTCGCCGCGCTGATTCAGCTGGCCATTTCCCGGCGCCGGGAATTTCAGGCGGACATGTCATCGGCCGAACTGCTGGGAACACCGGAACCCCTGATCCGGGCACTGGCGAAACTGGACCGGCAAAACAGTTATTGGGAGCGCTTTTACCGTGCTTCCAGCGATAACAGTCTGCTGCGCACACACCCGAAAACCGGTGAACGCATAGCAGCACTGCGCTCACTCTACCAGACAGGCCCAAGGCGCCACGAACCACTGGTGCTCCGCGGGCCGGTGAACCACCCCTGGCAAACCCCCATCAGCCCGCGACGGGTGAGCCGCTACTTCTGGTTCTGATACAGGGCCTGCCAGGTAGTGTGTATTTGCAGAAATTACACTAAGATCAACAGAATAACGCCGTTGATAAGTGGGTACTCATGGGTATATCCGTCGATAAATACGAATTCCAGGCCAGCGAATACGAGCGCTTCAGTGACAAGGTACGTGCCGATCTGCGCGTTCTGAAAACCCTGCTCAGTCAGCCCGGTTTCGGCGCAGGCGAAAGCTCCATCGGCGCCGAAGTGGAGTTCTATATCGTGAACCCGGAGTTACGGGTGCAGCCCGTGAACACCGAGGTGGCAGACCGGCTTGAAGATCCCCAGCTCACCGTGGAGCTGAACCGCTTCAACCTGGAATACAACCTGAGCCCTCAAACCTTCAGCGGCTCCCCCTTCGGGGCAACGGAGCAGGAACTGTTGAAGGCCATACAGCGCATCAACAAGGCAGCAGCTGGCCTGGAAGGGGAGCTGGTTCCGGTGGGTATATTGCCCACCCTGCGGCAGCAGGACATCGGGCCGGACACCATGACCGATGTGCCCCGTTACCATGCGCTTTCCAATGCACTCCGTGAGCAACGTGGCGAACCTTTCCGGATTCACATCGGTGGCAATGATGTGATTGACCTGCAAACCAATGATGTGACCCTGGAGGGCGCCAACACCTCCTTCCAGCTGCACTGGCGGGTACCAACGGATCGCTTTGCCGATTATTTCAACGCCGTTCAGATAATCACGCCGGTGGCGCTGGCGCTGGCCAGTAATTCACCCAGCCTGTTCGGTCACCACCTGTGGGATGAGACCCGGATCGCCCTGTTCAAACAATCCATCGACAGCCGTTCCCCCAACCAGAAAACCTGGCGGCACCCCCCGCGGGTATATTTTGGCAACGGCTGGATTCGCAATTCCTGGGAACTCTTTGCCGCAACCGCGGCACTGTATCCGCCAATCATTCCCCTGCTGTCAGAAGAGAACCCGGACGCAGAGCTGGCGGCCGGCAGAATTCCCGAGCTGTCTGAGCTGAAACTGCATCAGGGCACCACCTGGCCCTGGAACCGGGCGATCTACGATCACCACGGCAATGGTCACCTGCGCATTGAGGTGCGGTCCTTACCCGCAGGCCCCACACCGGTGGACATGTGCGCCAACGGCCTGTTTGTGATTGGCGCCGCACTCGCCTTGCTGGAAGACATCGACCACCTCACCTCGATTCTGCCGTTTCACTATGCCGAGCATAATTTTTACCGGGCCGCCAAATACGGCATGGGGGCAGATATCATCTGGCCCAGTAAAAAACAGGTTCAGCTCCATGACACCCCGGTACTGGATGTGGCGAGAGATCTGCTGCCCCGGGCCCGCGAGGCGCTGGGAAAAACGGCGCTGGACCACAGAGAAATCAGCCGGCTGATGGATATTACTGAGGGCAGGATCCGCAGCGGGATGTCCGGTGCCCGCTGGCAGCGGCAAATCACCGAATCCTACATGAAGACCCAGCACCCTGATGATGCCTTCAGGAATATGCTGGCACTGTACATGAAGCACCAGAAGCGCAATCTGCCGTTGCACGAATGGAGCCTGTCTCCATGATCAGCCTGGGCGTGATTGATTACCTGGAAAACCCGACCCCGGAAGATATCGGTCGCAGCCCCGATGAGTTTCTGCAGCGCCTTGTAAAGCCCACCCTGATCAAGGTAAAGGGCAAGGACAGCACCCGTACCCGGGCCCTGGCCACCCTGCTCCACGGGAATGAGCCTTCAGGCTTTATGGCAGTGCATCGCTGGCTCAGTCTCCAGGAAAAGCCCAGCGTCAACATTCTGTGTTTTATCGGCGGAGTATACCCCGCCAAAGCGGAGCCGGGATTTTTTTACCGGCAGTTGCCCGATGCCAGAGACCTGAACCGCTGCTTCCGTGAACCTTTCGATACCGAAGAAGGCCGTATTGCCAGAGCTTTTCTGGACGCGCTTCACGAGGAGCAGCCGGAATGTCTGCTGGATATTCATAACACCTCCGGCACCGGCCCTTCCTTTGCGGTGACCATCAAGAACGATGCAGCTCATCAGGCCCTGACGTCCCTGTTTACCGAGCGGCTGATCGTGACGGATCTTCGCCTTGGCGCCCTGATGGAGTATTCGGAAAAGGAAGTTCCTACCGTCACCATTGAGTGCGGTGGCGCACAGGATGAGCACGCCCACGCCCTGGCCTACGAGGGCCTGATGCGCTATGTCACCAAACACAATGTACTGTCACTGGAGAAGGCGGAGTGGGGTATTGAAGTGCTCAGCAACCCGGTGAGGATTGAATTGAAAAAAGCCACCACGATACTTTATGACATGGCACCAACAAGCGGAGTGGACTTGATTCTGCCACCGGATATTGAACACCTGAATTTTGGCATTGTGACGCCGGACAAGCGGCTGGGCTGGACCGGACCGAAGGGGCTGGCTGCCCTGGAAGCCATCAACCGCAGCGGCAATAATATTGTCGATAAAATCCTGCGCACGGAAAACGGTGAGATTTACCCGGCCCGTCCGCTGAAAATCTTTATGATTACCACCAACCCCGCCATCGCCAAAAGCGACTGCCTTTTTTATGCCGTCAGTGATCGGGGCGAGCCCATCAGCTGAACCTGCAGCCAGGTATGCGGTTACTGGTCCTGGGAGAAACTCGCCAGCGCGTGGGCCATGGGGGAGTCTTCTGTCATCAGCTGCTTGCCGGTATAAACACAGACTACCACCAAAGCAGCTGCCGCCACCAGATGGGTCAGTTTGAAGGAACGTTCCGTGGTGCGGCTTGCGGGCCGGCGCCGGCGATAGGTTCCCACCGGCCGCTGTGAAAGCGGGCGGGCTTCAAAATCCACTATCCCCGCGGGCTTGAAGTCACTCACGGTGACCGCAGGCCGGGAAGGGCCGGTTTCCATCTGCATATTGGACAGGGAAAGGTTGGAACGCGGCTGCTGCACCACGATAGTCTTTACACCTACCGACTCGAAAAGATACTGGGTTTTCCAGGCCTGATCTCTGGTGAGACCATCGCCGATCACGGCCCGGTTATCACCAAACCACCGCTCAATCCTGGCCAGCGGCATCCGGAAACGCTCCTGAATACTGGCCTTGACGGACTCCGCGTCCGCGCCCTCAGCCAACCCCGAAAACATCAGTTTATATCGCTCATCACCCATCACAATTCCCTTTTTCATGATTATTCAAAGAAAATGAGATAGCGGCACATGGGTACCACACTGCAAACTCGACACTGCAAAAAACAAAAAAATCAAAAGAACAAAAAGCAATCAATAAGCCGGATTTTATGCACAATTTATAATCAAGACAATCTAAATTCCGAACTATGCCTTTGGTTGACCCGGCATTCGGACAAACCAAATTAGGGTTGGCTGCGCTGCCGGCAATGATACCGCTATCATCCACACCAGAAGCTGCTGTTAAACACTGTTAAATATCGCAACCACTGGTGTGTTTCGCTGTCTTAATGGTTTAATAATGCCATAAGAGCCAGGTGTGGCTTTCCAAGGAGATCTGCATGTCCGAATTTGAGGTTCTGACCAATACCATCGCCCTGTCCATGGGGGTTGCCTGGGCCAGCGGCATTAATTTGTATGCGGCACTGCTGGTGCTGGGAATCGGTGGTTCCACCGGCAATATTGCCTTGCCACCGGAACTCCAGGTCCTGCAGGATCCCATGGTGATCGGTGCGGCAGGCCTGATGTATTTTGTGGAATTCTTCGCCGATAAAACGCCCGGCGTTGACAGCGGCTGGGACGGTATTCACACCTTTATCCGCATCCCCGCGGGAGCCATGCTGGCGGCGTCTTCGGTGGGCGATGTCACCCCGGCCCTGGAAATCACTGCGGGCATCCTGGGCGGCGGCATGGCCGCGACGTCCCATGCCACCAAGGCCGGTTCGCGGCTGATGATCAATACCTCCCCTGAACCCTTCACCAACTGGACCGCTTCCATCGCCGAAGACCTGGCCGTGCTGGGTGGCTTGTGGACTGCCCTGAATTACCCCCTGGTGTTCATCGGCTTTCTGGTCCTGTTTCTGATTCTGGCCATCTGGCTGCTGCCCAAACTCTGGCGGGGCATCAAACTGCTGTTTCGCAAGATCGGCGAATTTCTCGGACTGGTGGACAAGCAGCCACCACCGCTGCCCCCCGGTGCAGGACCAACACCCCCCGCTGACCCGGTGGACCAGATGGTGAAACTGAAAGCACTGCTGGATGACGGGGCCATTACCCGGGAAGAGTTTGATCACCAAAAACGGCTGTTGCTAAACTTGCCGGCTAACAGCCCGGATACGCCCTGAAGGGAGTGTTGGTGCCGGGAGCCTCTGGCATAAAACCACAAGGAAGCAGTTAATGACTCAGTTAAATCTTGGCGATCGCGTCTGGCGCGGCCGCCTAACCCGCAGGGACTTTGTGAAACTGGCGTCAGTGTGCACAGCCGGGTGCGCTGCCGCACCGGTGCTGACCGGGTGCGCCGTTAACCCTGTTACCGGCGAGCGGCAACTGATGCTGATGTCCGAAAGCCAGGAAATCAGCATTGACCGGCAACAGTCTCCCCATCAGTTTTCCAGTGATTACGGCATTACCCAGGACCAAAGCCTGAACCGGTATATCGGCGAGGTGGGCAACTCCCTGGCCGCCCGGACTCACCGCCCCGACATGCCCTACCGTTTTCAGGCCGTGAACGCCGTTTATGTCAACGCCTATGCCTTTCCGGGCGGCAGTATCGCGGTCACCCGGGGCATACTGGTCAGCATGGACAGCGAGGCGGAACTGGCGGCATTGCTGGGCCATGAGCTGGGCCACGTGAACGCCCGCCATACCGCCGCCCGCATGTCCAAGGGCACCTTGCTGAATGTTGCCCTGGCGGGCACCAGTATGGTGTTGGGGGACAGTGCGGCAAGCGGAATCGCAGGGCAGCTGGGACAGCTGGGTGGTGCGGCGCTGCTGGCCCACTATTCCCGCGATGATGAACGTCAGGCCGACGCCCTGGGAATGGAATACATGGTCAAAGGCAACTACAGCCCCACGGGAATGGTAAACCTGATGGAAATGCTGCTCAATTTGTCCGACCACAATCCTTCCACCATTGAAATGATGTTTTCCACCCACCCCATGAGCAGGGAGCGCTACCAGAACACCACTGAGCTGGCCCAGAGCCGGTGGAGTTTCGCCCGCGACCAGAATCTGGGACGGGAACGCTACATGGACAACACCGCCCGCCTGCGCAATATGAAGTCAGCCATCAAGGCCATGGAAACCGCGGAGCAGCACATTGCCCAGCAGAAATTTACGGAAGCCCGGCAGGATATCAACCGCATAAAAAAACTGGCACCCAATGATTACACTGGCCTGGTGATTCGCGGCAAGTATCACTACGTGCAATCCGAATACAAGGAAGCGGCTCCGGTGTTCCGGGAGGCCACTAACGTTTATCCCGAAGAAGCCCAGGCCCATCACCTGCTGGGTCTGACTCATCTGGCTCTGAAAAATCCCGAAGCCGCCCTGGCTCAGTTCAATGACTACGAGCGCCTTCTGCCCGGTAACCCCAATACTGTGTTCCTGCAGGGTATTGCCCTGGAAAACATGCAACAGATTGAAAACGCAGCCAGCCATTATCAGCGTTACCTGCAACAGGTCAACAGTGGCCAGCAGGCCCAGTATGCCTATCAGCGCCTGGTGGACTGGGGTTACGTCAAACCGCAGGGGTGACGGAAAGCCGGACAAGACCCCGCGGCAGTCCTGTCCGGCTTTTTATTCCTGCCTTAATATTCCTGCCTCCGACCAGCCACCGAATAGCCACTCTCTCAACCGTCAAAATGTGACCATCAGCACCCCTGTTTTTTAACCCTGAACCGAGCTACTTCGCCTGGCGGTTACACTTTCGCCATATTGCGTGAGCATTTGGCTGAATCTTGTACCGCATGATTTAACGGGCCCAGTTTGTGCTGTCATGAGCTGACTTTATACCTTAGTATCCTTGAGGGGTAGTAAGGGATAAACCAAAAAAACAGGGAAAAAATGATGCTGCTCAGACTGATTCAAACCATCCTGTCTTGTACGTTACTCATTATCATCACCGGTTGCGGGGGAAGCGGAGGAAGCGGTTCCGGCAACAATGACAACGGCGCAGACGACAAAGAACTGCAAAGCCAGACCGAATTTCTGCCACCCATCGACAATGCGGAATTTGATAAACCGGCTCTGGATCAGATACCCACTTACCTGACCGGTGAAGGCGTCAGTTCATCGGAGTTGCTGGTAAGCAGTGACGGGGCTGAATACTACGGCACCCGGCTGTCCATCCACTTCAGCGATGACGCAACAGTGGAACAGCTCGAATTGCTGTTCAAACAACATAACGCAAAGGTGGTTTCGTCAGTGGCCGGGGCGCCCGTTGTTTCTGTTCAGATTCCCATGGCGGCAGACATGGATGAGCTGATCACCATTAAAGAACAGCTGCAGTCCGAGGACTTCATCATTTCTGTGGCATTAAGCCCGACATTGTCGCAAAAATACATACCACCCTATTTAGACAGCGAACTTAAAGTACCTGGCACGACAGTCTACAGCCCTGAATTTCATCTGGTGGGCCACCACCTGGCGGTAAATGCCCATGCCGCATGGAACCTGCGGGGCACCATCAAACAGCCACCGGTGCTTGCTATCTATGACTATTTTGGTAATGGCTCCCCGAAAGATAATTTCAATATTCAGTTATTAAGCACCAACAACCAAAATACTTGCAGCATAAACGCCACTCATGGATACAGTGTTCTGGGTATTTTTGCCGCCGAGCTCGACAATGCAACAGGCGGACCAAGGGAAAGGGTGACCGGCCTTTTTCCTCGTGAGATACCCGTTGACCTGGTAGACGGGTATCAATGTCCCAAAGACGCTCTGGGAAACGAAGATTTGAAAAGCCTGTCTTTATTCGACGCGCTTTTAGCACTGCTGGCGAAAGTGGACCAACGCGCTATAGACGAGCAACGCAAGGTCATCATTAACATGAGCATCGCTTATTCACTAAAGGAAATTAACAGTACGAACTTTTCCTCCCTGCTGGCAAAGCAGTTTCTGGTTGCCGTAAGGTATTTGAGGCTGGAGGATAAATCCCTGTTCTTTGTTCCTGCCGGCAATTATTACGAACAGGGTGAAAGGGTTGATAATTCAAGCCCTGTCACCATGGCCGGGCAAGCCTTTCTGCTCGATCAGAAAGGTGTACAGATTCCCAACCTCACCAATGTCGTGGTGGTAGAGAACCGTAAAGCGGGCTATTTCCCCTATGATGCCAATTGTTTATGGGGAGGGGATCGAACCGGAAACCTGTCAGTATTTGGTGGCGACATCTCTGCCATCGGTTCCACTGACTTTACAGTGAACAACGGCATATTCTCTTTTACTACACCTTCCACGAGCACCACAGATATAGGTGTGGGCTTATATCATGGCTCTTCCCTGTCATCACCCCAGGCCGCTGCAATCGGTGCCTTTGTCTGGGCAGTAAAACCGGAACTCAGTGCCCAGGAGGTCAAAAAGCTGTTATTGGCCTCTGCGGAGGAGGTAAACACCAACGGCATCATTCAAAACTGCCATAAAGACGCAAACAACAATTACATTAAAGGCGCGCCGCTGGTAGACAGCTATGCAGCACTGCTGGCCACCGACAGCGCCGAGGCCCTGCAGGACGAAACCAGGAGAGACAAGGCCCCCATAAGAAAATATCTGCTGGATATTGCCTGTGGCGCGGGCTGTGAAGACAAGGGTAACGATATCTTTGACCACCACGACCTGGATTTATGGCTGAAAAAGCTCAAGGACAATGAAACCGACTACGATTTTTCCCGCTATGACTTGAATGCCAATGGCATTACAGGGGGCCCGGAAACGGAACGCTTCAATCTGGATATTGATGAGGATCATCAATATGAAGAAATAGGTGCACCCGGTGGCGGGTCCACTACCATCGCGCCGGTATTCAATGAAGAAGCGGTGACTGATTTTGATATTCTTTGCTATTACGCTCATTCCACGCTGTACGAGGGTGACGAAACCGTCAGATCTTCACTTCCAAAAATCGCCGGTTGCATGGAGTTTGCCCGCTGGCAAACCGATGATAACCGTCGTTTTGAATCGCGCAATGGCCAGGCACCCACCTGGAGCGGGATGCGCTACACAGATCAGAATCAGGTGATTCATGTCTCCTTCAATGAAAACACGGAACAGAAGGCATTGCAGCTGACCATTTACGATGCCCAGCAGCAAATAGAAGACTATAACCTCACGCCGAATCAGACCTACACTCAGGAAGGCCTGTTTATCAGCTTTTGTGACGACAGCTATTTTACGGGCTGCTGGCACAGCATGTCCGGCAGCGCAAAGCTGAATCAGAACAACGGCTATTATGAGCTTCAGTTCGACGGTTCGTTCAAGCGGTTTTATACCCTGCAGGGTGATGAAATCACCTATAAACAAGCCCAGCAGTTACCGCTGACGGATTATGTAACGGATACCTTGAATCTTGACGGTACGCTCCGGTTCAGAGATATCAAAGATGATGGAGGCTCAGGCGGCGGGGATAACCCTATCGATTTTGCCGCCTGCGATGCTGGCAATGATGTCTTTCTGATCCACCCGGATCCCGCCATCAGCCAGGTCCAGGTCATGCTGGATGCGAGCGCCACTCTGGCATATATCGGGTCACCCGAGTGCCGGGTAGCAGATGGTCAATCCGCGACGCTGGCGGGCAAGAAAAATGATCTGAACATACCCGATAACCCCTGGTACGAGGTAACCGGAATCAGTTGCCCGGCGGGTCAGAGCTGGGTCAACCATGCCACGGTGCACCTGCCAAAGCCGGACTGCCCGGATCTAACTCATCAGGTGGCAGCCGCAACCGGTTCCGTTAATCTGTTGAAAGAAGCCTCCTTTATGTCCGGCGCGTCCAGTGACGGTGTACTCTGTCTATTACTGTCCGGCACCGGGTTGCAATGGACCGGAAAGGCGGAGCCGGACCCGTTAATTGGTGGTCTGAACTGGAATGAGGTGGTGGTGCTGAACGGAGACTGCGCCGAAAAACAAGGCTGGATATCGGCTGCCAGCATATCGGCAGCTCAGTAACCGCTCACAGGGATAGACCACGGAGCCTGGATCCAGGGCTGTTAACAGGGTTTGTTATCAGTGCTTGGTATCCAGGCCCTGATCCAGCCGGGGCTTTCCTGTCTGTTCCATGCGTGCGCGCAGCCGGCTGTAATGGACACTTTCCGGCTGCAGCCATTTTTCATAAAACACGTCAGCTTTTTCGGGGCGGCCAAAATGCCAGCCCTGATACTTGAAGCAGCCTTTGGAGGCAAGAAACTCCAGATGCTCCTGGGTTTCCACACCTTCAGCCAGCACGTCCAGCTCCAGGTGACGGGTAATGGCTATGATGGTCTCGATAATGGCGCGATCATTCCGGTCGTCCGTCAGGTCGCGCACAAAGGACTGATCAATCTTGAGCTTACTGATGGGCAGCCGTTTCAGATAGGACAGGGAAGAGTAACCGGTACCAAAGTCATCCACCGCAATCTGAAACCCAATGTCCCGCAAAACTTTCATTTTCTGGATAACACTTTCAAGGTCAGACAGCAGCATGCCCTCGGTTAATTCCAGCTCAATACGGCTGGCATCGATACCCTGGGCCTTCACCACATCAATGGTTTGCTCGGCAAAGCGGTCAAGGGCAAACTGCCGTGGGCTGATGTTCACCGCCAGACGCTGAAAATCCCGGGGCAATCCCTGGGACTCCCAGACTCTTAGCTGACGACAGGCTTCCTGCAATACCCACTCACCGATTTTCACGATAAAGCCGGATTCCTCCGCCACCCCGATAAACTGATCCGGGCTGATCAGGCCCAGCTCCGGCTGCGCCCAGCGGATCAGCGCTTCGGCACCGATCAGGCGGCCCGCTCTGTCCATCTGGGGTTGATAACACAGGTAAAACTCATTACGTTCCAGCGCCTGGGGCAACAGCATCTGGATTTGCAGCTTGCGCTCCACCGCCACCTGTATTTCCTTGGTAAAGAACCTGATGGTGTTACGGCCCTCGTGCTTGGAGCGATACATGGCAGCGTCCGCCTGCCGGAATATATCGTGAATGGTTTCCTTTTCCCGGGGATAGAGCGCCACCCCGATACTGCAACTGACATGGAGGTTGTAATCCTCGATCAAAAAGCTTTCCACAAAGGATTCCTGGATTTTGTGGGCTATGGACCGGGCACGCTCTGCGGCAATGGTTTCATCGTGATGCAGATCCGGTACCAACACCACAAACTCATCACCGCCAAGGCGGCCCAGCACGTCCTCATCACGAATGACATGCGCCACCCGCTGCCCGATAGCCAGCAAGAGCTTGTCCCCAACCGGGTGGCCCAGGCTGTCATTAATATTCTTGAAGTGATCCAGATCGATAAACAGCAAGGCGCCGAAATACTGGTGCCGCAATGCGCGAGATAACTCTTCCTCCAGTCGCCCGAAAAGAAACCGCCGGTTCGGCAGCTGGGTGAGACTGTCGTAGAGCGCTTGCCTGCGCACCATTTCTTCTGCCTGTATGCGCTGGGTAATATCGATGATACCGGCAATCGCACCCTGGTAGCGCCCCGATTCATCCATAACTGCCGTGGTGTGCACACTGGTTAAGACAGCCCGGCCAGACTTGTGGCGGAACTGGAAATCATGCTCTTCCGACAAGCCCTGGCTACGACGCTCCAGGCTTTCCTTGCAATGCCGGACACCCTCCTCATCCATAAAATCGAACAGATGCTTGCCGATCATTTCCTCACGCTCGTACCCCAGCATATCCGCCATGGACTGGTTGACCATGGTGGTTCTTGCCTCAGCATCGATTACCCAGATCCCTTCCTGAGCCAGCTCGAACAGCTCGCGGTACTTCTGCTCGCTGGCGCGAATAGCTTCCTCCATTTCCCGCTTCTGGGTGATGTCTTCAAAGGTGGAAATCAGGCGCAGCGCAGCGCCTTTATTATCGCGCTCAACAACCTTGCCCCGCACCAGCATCCATTTCAGTTCACCGTTGGCGCAATGCAGACGGTACTGGGTCTGGAACAGGGATTTGTCACCATGAAAATATTCCGACAGTGCATGGCGAGCCACCTCCCGGTCATCCTCGTATATCAGGGTTTTCCATTCCTCGTAACTTCCTACATAGTCTTTTTCGGGATACCCCAGCAGAGCGCGCAGATGAGCTGAATAAAAGACTTTATTCTTCACCAGATCCCAGTCCGCCACGCCATCACCGCTGGCCTCCAGTGCGAACAGCCAGCGTTCTTCGGAATTCCGCAGGCTGGCGAGACTTTCCTCCACCTTCACCGCCATTACCTGGAAGGCATCTTCCAGCTCACTGATTTCTTTCAGGTTACTTCGATAGCGCAGATGCCGGCTTTCTCCTGCTCCAATGGCATTCACATCCCGGCGCAGGTTCTGCAATGGCAGCACAATCCAGAAACGGGTTACAAAGGTAATCAGCGTCACCATGAGAACGGCCACGAAAATGACCAGCGCGATGCTGTCCACCAGCATCCGCTGCATGGCCTGATAATCCCGCTCAAGAGACCAGTTAACATAAAGAATGCCAACCTTGCTGGGCCGAATGGACTGTTTATCACCGCGGAACAGCAGCGGGTAATAAGCATGCAGATTATTTTCGCGTCGGGTGATCCGCGGTTCATAACGCAGTGCCGCCACCTGGGATAGTGCATAATCGTATTCGGCAATGGCGCTCACCCCCATTTCACCATTCATATCACTGCGGGTGGCATAAATAATGTCGCCTTCCGGGCTGACAATAGCCCCCAGATTGATATCAGATATCAGGCCCAGCGCCAGCAGATCATTGCGCAGCTGGGTCATATCCCCTTCAGCCAGAAAACGTTCCATGTCTCGCTGGGTCTGGACCATGACGTCATTCAGGTTTTGCCGGTTGGAAAATTCGATCTGCCGGCGCTCCGACAGGTTCTGGTACAGGATAATGGCGGTGGCTGCCAGTGCTACCACTACACATACGAACATGGGAGCAATAAACCGGATCGACTTGCCCATCACAGGGTAATCTCGTGAATCAGCCGGTTATTGCAAAGGTTATCCAGGCTCACATTCTGATTGATAATTCTTCTTTCCTGCATGATGTCCAGTAACCTGTCCGCCGTCTGTCTCAATCCGGTCTCACATTGCGCAATCAACACCTTGTTTTCCTGCAAATCCGGCATTTTTAATTGCTGGTACCCCGCAATAACGGCATCACTGCTGATATGAAGACGGCGCGACACAGCGTCGATTACCGGCCCGTCCCCACCGACAATCAGCCTGCGCGCCTTAAAAAAGCCGGCCACGATTTGCCTGAGTTGTTCAGGATAGCGATCGGCAATGGACGCCGAGACGACCAGCACATCGACGATAGTGCCGGGTATGGCCCGGCTGTTGAACAGGTCCCGGTACCCCTGAGCCAGTAACCGGGTGCGCACCGGGTCAAAGGTAATCACTGCATCAATATCGTCATTCTCAAGCGCATTGATATGTTGATCGAACGTCAGGGGCTTTATCCTGACATCCGCCTCCGATAATCCGGCGCTTGTGAGCACCGCATCCAGCATAATGGCACCCAGCGCGGTGTTTTCCAGGGCGATGGTTTTGCCTTTCAGATCTGCCAGCGATGCCAGTCCGGGCTTGGCGATAAGCGCGTCACCCCCGTAGGAAAAATCCGTAATCATCACCACCTGCAAGTCACTGTTACGGGTACGAGCGGTAATCGCCTCGTCCAGGGTCAGTGCGGCCGCGTCAATCGACTTATTGGAGAGTGCCCTGATGACTTCCGTAGCCGATCCCAGCTCAACCACCGCAATATTGCGGGTATCCCAGAAGCCGTTTTGCTGGGCTTTAAAAAACGGCTGGTAACCCAGCCAGTTATTGGTCCCCACCCGGA
>JAWVYU010000103.1:0-14233 GCA_033722575.1 Ketobacteraceae bacterium
GGATTGCCCTGCTGCGCCCCCAGGTAAAACTCGGGCTGGCGGCCACCGGCGGATTCCATGACCACCGGGATGCCCTCAAGGCGCTGCTGGCCGGCGCCGATGTGGTGCATCTTTGCAGTCTGCTGCTGGCGCAGGGCCCGGAGGCGGTGCAGCCGGTGCTGCAGCAAATGACCCAATGGATGGAAGAGAAGGAATACGAATCCGTGCAGCAACTGAAAGGCAGCCTGAGCTATCAGCACGCCGTTGATCCCAGCGCCTATGAAAGGGCGAATTATCTGCAGGTTCTGGACAGCTACACCCCCGCGCCGGGGGTGAAAGTGTAAAATAATTTTTTATAACCAATAAAAATTATTTTGCTGTATTACCCGGATTTCCTGGGCTAAAAATCGAATCAAGCGGGCCTTCCAGATCCATCCTGGCCCGCGGTTCGATCATTTTAACCAAGGATTCAGTATGTCATCTCTTGAAGACACCTTCGACGACGAATGGGAAAACGACGAAGAAATTTCCGAAGACTGGGAAGCCCGTAACAGCCGCAACCAGAAACGTCGTGATCGCAAGCGCTATCAGCAACTCAGACAGCGTGCCGAGGACCGTCTCGCCCGCCGCAAACTGAAAGAACAGTTGGGTTACTGGGATTACGACGATCTCGAAAGCATCGAGATCTGACGTCTGCGTTTATACATTCAGTCCTTTTAAAAGTCCCAGGACTTCGGGAAACCAGTCAGATTCCTGAAGACTGCTGCGGTAAACCGCATACACCGGACGATTAAAGGTGGCAAAATCTTTGGCCTGATATACTCCCTTGTCCGCCAGGCGCTGGACAAGGGATTCCGGCAGGTAGGCCGACCCGGGTCTTTCACAGATAAAGTCGGCCGCTATATTGCTCATGTTGGTGTGCAGCACTACCGGAAGGTTTTCACCATACCGTTTGGCATGAAACAGCTGAAAGCTGGTTCCCCAGTCAACATGCACATAACCGGTATCAAACAGTGTTTTGGCCGATACTTCTTTCAGCGTGGTTGCCATCACCAGTTTTAACTGGCCGATTTTTTCCGAGATAAAGTCCACAAGTGCCGGCGGCTCATAAACCAGCGCCAGATCCAGGGTTTTCTCCAGCAGCATTTTCACCAGCACATCGTGAGTGTGCGCTTCCGCCCTGAGACCTATCCGGGGAACGGCAAGGTTCACCTGGGCCAGTTTTTCCCGCAGGGCGAAGTTCCACAGACCATAGGTGGCACCGATATGTAACTGCTGGGACTGCTCCACCTGCAGCGCCACTTCCTGACGGGCGCGGGCCCAGGCTGTGAGCACCGTTTCCGCATGAGGTATCAGCCGTTCGCCTTCAGGCGTCAGCTGGATGTTTTTGCGGTTACGGACAAAAAGCTCAACACCCAGCACGCTTTCCAGCTGCTTTACCCGGGCACTGACGGCCGCAGGGGTGATACAGAGACTGTCCGCCGCCTGGCCAAAATGCCGGGTTTTATTCACTTCCAGAAAGGTTTTTAACAGATCAATGTCAAGCATGCCCGAACCGGTGGTATCATCAGCGGAAAACTGAGCCGATGTTAAAAAGTTTTTGTCATTAATCAAAGAATTATTTGTTAGACGCTTGCCACAAAATACCACTAAGTTTCTAGGATGCTATTTGTCCACCGGCAGCCTCTGGGCTGCCTGCCCGTATCAAGGATACTCAAACCAATGATTCAAATAAGATTTTTCCGCACCGCACTGGCGTCTGCCTGCTTTTCCCTGGCCGCAGGAATGGCCCAGGCTGAAACCTTCGAAGACAGTGCGCCCGCAGACGACGGTTATCAGGATCCCGGCTATGACGTCGCCTACGATGACGGTTATTCCGAAGAACCTTATACCGAGGAAACCTACGAGGAGCCTGCTTACGAAGACAGCAGCCAAGAGGAAAGCTATCAGGAAAACTACGAAGAACCCGCCTACAACGACGAACCCTATGAGGAGCCGGTTTACGAAGAGCCTGATTACGGCAACGACTACACCGAGCAGCAGACAGCGGATGATGCGGCCGCCGACAAGGCGTGGGAGGAGGAAGTCAAATCCTATTGCAATGAGCTGGCAGGCTACGAGGATCCGGAATACCGCCAGACATTTCTTCAGGATTGTATCAGTAGCCAGATGGGCCAGTAGCCTTATCAACGGATAAGGCAGTAACGGCGATTGTCAGGCCTGACTAGTCTTTTTGCGGGTTGTTAACCGCTCGCTCCCTGGTGTTTCATTGGCAAAGTCAGAATGAAATACCAGGGGATAACCTCATGAACCGGTTTTTTGCAAAGCACCCTGCCATACTGATGCTGCTGACAGCACTGCTGAGCGGTTGCGCCGGTGGCGGCGACATCAACGAATGGCGCAATTTTTCCCACGCTGATACCAACCGGCAGTATCATCTGTACGTGCCCGACGGACTGCTGGCAACGAACGACCTGCTGCCAATGGTGATCAATCTCCACGGATCCACCCCCGCCCCATCCTGGATACCCACTTTCGGCAGTTTCTTTCAGCAAGTGATCACCGGCATGCCCACCCACGCGGCACAACATGACTACGTTGTGGTACACCCTCAGGGGCGCCTGCTGGGAGACACCCAGTACTGGGTAACCAGCGATGCCAGCGATACCGGATTTATCAATGCCCTGGTGACCTTTCTGACAGCTGAGCTGCCCATTGACCCTGACAGAGTTTTCCTCACGGGGTTTTCCAGTGGCGGCATCCTCACCTGGAAGCTGGCCTGCGAGCATAGCGAGCGTTATGCGGCGATCGCACCGGTGGCAGCCAATCGCAGGGCCGCCATGGATTGTCCGGGATCCCGGCCAGTGCCGGTAATGGGTTTTCACGGCACGGAAGACCCCACGGTGGCCTACAGCGGCGGGCGTTATGCGATGGAGAGCTGGGCTGCCGAGCATGGCTGTCAGCAGCAGGAAGTGTTTTTTCAGGAAGCGGACAGCACCTGTGAACGTTGGCATGACTGCAACAACAACAGTGAAATGCTTTTCTGCAGCAGCGAGGGAGCCGGTCACACCTGGCCCTCAGGGCCAGGATCTATCGTGATCAGTGCCGCGGGCTATGGCAAAACCAGTTATACCCTGGATGCCACAGACCGGATATGGGCCTTCTTCGACCGCGTGAGCACCGCGGTCGAGTAGCGTCGCCCGGGTTTATTCAAAGGGATTGCGCAGCATTATGGTTTCCACCCGGTCAGGGCCGGTGGAAATGATATCGATGGGTGCGCCCACCGCCTCTTCGAGGCGCTTGATATAGGATTTGGCATTCACTGGCAGGTCATCATAACTCTGTATGCCAAAGGTGGACTCACTCCAGCCCGGCACCGTATCGTAAACCGGTGTCAGCCCTTCATAGTCAGCGGCATCCACGGGGAAATGTTCGATCATGGTACCCTCGGCGTCCTTGTAGCCGGTGCAGATTTTTACCTCATCCAGGCCATCCAGCACGTCCAGCTTGGTCAGGCACAATCCCGTTACCGAGTTAATCAGCATCGCGCGACGCAGAGCCACCGCATCAAACCAGCCACAGCGGCGCGGACGTCCGGTGGTGGTACCAAATTCACGACCTTTGGACGCCAGGTGCTCGCCGACATTATCAAACAACTCCGTGGGGAATGGCCCCGACCCCACCCGGGTGGTGTAGGCTTTGGTAATCCCCATCACATAATCCAGGTAAAGCGGACCAAAGCCGGACCCGGTGGCGGTGCCCCCGGCGCTGGTGTTGGAGGAGGTAACGAACGGATAAGTGCCATGATCGATATCCAGCAGAGTACCCTGGGCACCCTCGAACAGGATATTGTCACCCGCCAAACGATGCTGATGCAGCATTTCAGTGACGTCTGCCACCATCGGCTTTAACTGCTCACCCATCTCCAGGGTGTTATCCAGCAGCTCCTGAAAATCAATGGTATCCGTTTTGTAGAAGTTCTTGAGTACAAAATTATGGTAATCCAGTACCTCACCCAGTTTTGCGGCAAAGCGCTCACGGTGAAACACATCCCCCAGTCGCAGGCCGCGCCGGGCCACCTTGTCTTCGTATGCCGGGCCGATACCGCGGCCGGTGGTACCGATTTTGGCGTTGCCCCGGGCCACTTCGCGCGCCTGATCCAGCGCCACATGATAAGGCAGGATCAGGGGGCATGCCGGGCTCAGACGCAACCGCTCCCGAACCGGAACACCGCGCTCCTCCAGCATCTCCATTTCCCTGATCAGCGCTTCCGGCGACAGCACCACACCGTTACCGATCAGACAGAGCACGTCATCACGCAGAATGCCGGAGGGAATCAGATGCAGCGCGGTTTTGACGCCATCAATCACCAGCGTGTGACCGGCATTATGGCCACCCTGAAACCGAACCACGCAGGCAACGCGATCCGTCAGCAGGTCCACGATTTTACCTTTACCTTCATCACCCCACTGGGTGCCGAGAATTACAATGCTTTTGCCCATTTCCGTCTCACTATATTCCGGGATGTTAAACAGACGCTAACTGCCAGCGATTATCCTTGAAAACCAGTTCCCGGGTGCAGCCCATGTCACTGGCACTCTGGGTCTGGCCCGGCAGTGCGGCAATAACCCGCCTGCCCTGCTGCCTCAGTTCACTGACGGCTTTCTGCAGTGCCACTTTCTGCGTTTTTTCCAGTTGACTTGTATCCGGAGCAAACACGGTTTCAACCGACGGCGGCGCTGCCATGAACCTGATCAGCCTTGCCAGGTCGGTACTGAAACCGGTGGCTGGCCGGGCGCGGCCAAAGACCTCGCCCACCTGATCATATCGGCCACCACTGGCTATGGCCTGACCCTGCCCGGGAACGTAGGCACTGAATACCGCTCCCGTGTGGTAGTGATAGCCGCGCAATTCACCCAGATCAAAATACAGGGTGACGTCGGGAAAGGCCGACTGCACATGATCGGCAATAACTTCCAGATCTGCAATCGCCGCCAGCGCACCGGGATATTGCGCCAGCACGGTTTTGGCTTCCTGCAGTACACTGATGTCGCCTGCCAGTTCCGTAATGGCCAGAAAGCTGCTTCTGAGGCGGGAATCTGCAACATGGGTTGCCAGAAAGGTTTCCAGCTCCGGCACCGCCTTGCGCTGGTAAATATCGTAGAGCGCCTGTTCCTGGCCATTATTCAGCGCGGCAGCGGCAGACAGCTCGCGATAAATAGCCACATGCCCCAGATCCAGATGCAGGGTTTCCACTCCGGCCGTGGCCAGAGTGTGCAGCATGAGAGACATAACCTCGATATCGGCGTCGATACCGGCGTGACCGAAAAGCTCCAGTCCGATCTGGATCAGGCTGCGGGAATCCATCAGGGATTCAGGCTTGGTATGCAATACGTGGCCGGAATAACACAATCGCACCGGCCCCTCCCGATTAAGCGTGTGGGCATCTATGCGGGATACCTGAGGGGTCATGTCCGCACGGATTCCCATGGTACGGCCGGTGAGCTGGTCGGTTAACTTGAAAGTCTGCAGGGAAAGGTCGTTCCCCACTCCAGTGAGCAGGGATTCCAGATACTCCACCAGGGGCGGAAACACCTGCTCGTAGCCCCAGCTACGGTACAGATCGAGCAGCTGACGGCGCAGGGCTTCCAGCTTCGCCGCCTGGGGAGGCAGGATTTCTTCAATACCTTCAGGCAATAGCCAGCGATCGGCGGTTGACATGGTGAACGCTCTATCCACTAAAGAATCTAACAGGATCAGCCAGTTAAGGCCTTATCCTGGCAAATGACAAACACAAAAAAACCGGGCTGCAACCCGGTTGGCGGATTTTAACATGTTTTGGCCCGACGACGGTACTCCCAAAAGCCGTCCATAAAACGGTCAATGCCAGCCGTAAGCCCCTGCCCGGGAGCAAAACAAAACGGGGCAACACATGCCCCGTTTTATCTGACCCGATATGGCCGCAGTTACTTCTCCGATTTGAGCCTGTTGAAAAACTCGCCATCGGGCTTAACCACCATGATGTCCTGCTTGGACGAGAACACCTGACGGTAGGCCTGCAGCTTACGGAAGAACTCGTAGAACTCCCGGTCCTTGTTATAGGCGTTGGCATAGATCGCTGCAGATTCCGCATCACCTTCACCGCGGGTCTGTTCGGCTTCCTTGTAGGCTTTCGCCAGAATTTCGACGCGCTCACGATCCGCTTCCGCCTTGATCCCTTCGGCTTTTTCCTTACCGCGGGAACGATGCTCACGGGCTTCACGCTCACGCTCGGCGCGCATCCGCTGATACACCGATCCGCTAACAGAAGCCGGCAGCTCAATGCGTTTAACCCGCACATCCACCACTTCTATACCAAACTCTTCGCGGGTTTTCTTGTTGATTTCCTTGGTCAGCTCCTGCATCAGCTCTTCGCGCTCACCGGAAACCACCTCGTACACGCTGCGCTCACCGAACTTGTTACGCAGACCTTCGTTCACCCGTGGCGCCAGCAGCCGCTGAGCCTGAACTTCCAGCCCGCCACCGGTGGCGGTGAAGAATTTCTCGATGTTATCGATACGCCACATCAGGAATGAATCCACCACGAGACGTTTCTTTTCCTGGGTAAGGTATTCTTCAGGGCGCATATCCAGGGTAAGAATACGACCATCAAATAACCGCGGCTCATGGATAATGGGCAGTTTGAAACCCAGTCCGGGCTCCAGATCGGCATCAATAATCTCACCGAACTTGAGCATCACACCGCGCTCGTATTCCTTGACGGTGTACACAAAGCTGGAGCCAAAAAACAGCACCAGCGCAATGGCGAGGAGTAACGTTAAGCTTCTGCTGTTCATCTATTTACCCTCCCAGCGACGGTTATCACGCATCTGTCTCAGCCGGTCAACACCCCGGAGGTTGGTTTCCTGGGATGAGGTATCCTGGGACGCATTGGGCAACGGGATGGCATCGGGTGATGAGTCCCGCTGATTGCCGGTGTTGCTGAACAGCTTGTCCAGCGGGAGATACAGCAGGTTATTGCCACCGTCAGCATCCAGCATGATCTTGGTGGTGTTGCCGTACACATCTTCCATGGTCTGGAGGTACAGTCGCTGGCTGGTCACTTCCGGTGCTTTCTTGTACTCGGCAAGCAGCTGCTCGAAACGGGCCGCCTCACCCTTGGCTTTCTCTACCACCTCGGATTTGTAGGCGTCTGCTTCCTGCAGCATGCGTCGCGCTTTACCACGGGCTTCGGGAATAATACCGTTAGCGTAGGCCTGGGCTTCGTTCTGCAGCCGCTCTTCATCTTCTTTGGCTTTGATAACATCATCGAATGCTGCTTTTACTTCCTTCGGTGGATGAGCATCCTCGATGTTGACCTTGGCAACCACCAGACCGGTGCGGTAGCGTTCCAGGTATTCCTGCAGCCGTTGTTCCACTTCGATGGCAATGGCCTCACGGCCCTCGGTAATGACCTTGTCCATACGACTGCCGCCCACCACATGGCGCAGCGCACTTTCGATACTGTGAGACATGGCCATTTCGGGGTTGGTGACATGAAGGAAGTAGGCCTTGGCATCGTTAATCCGGTACTGCACGTTCAGATCCACATCCACGATGTTCTGATCCTCGGTGAGCATGGTGGCCCGCATGGGTTTGGAGTACACCTTGGTGACATCAAACTTGAACACCTGGTCGACAAGGGCCGGATTCCAGCGCAGACCGGCAGTTGTGATCTCGTGAAACTCACCGAACCGCAGCACCACGGCCTGCTCGGCCTGTTCAACCCGGTAGAAGCCGGCCACAAACCACACGAGCACAGCGATGACGATCGCAACGATCACCATGGCAAATCCGCCCTGGCCACCGCCACCGCCGCCTTTGCCGCCAAAAATACCGCCAAAACGTTCCTGAAGTTTCTTTACTACTTCGTCAAGATCCGGGGGGCCCTGATCGTTCCTGCCCCCCCAGGGGTCCTGATTGTTGTTTCTACCACCGCCAGGTTCATTCCAGGCCATAATGTACTCCAGTTAGTGTGTCTTATAGTGCTGTTGACTGACTCATTGTCTTCATTTTCAACTCAGCAAAGCCGCCCAAGTCCCTCATGAAGGCAGCAGGATGCTAAAGTTAACATTTTTGCAACCACAGCGGCTAGCTATGGCTAACTTTTAAAGAGGATTATGGGCTCAGCGCCTCCTCCTCTATGCCCAGCTTCTTCAAAAGCTGGTAATAATCCTTTTTCGGTAACCTGATATCCATCAGGGTATTACCCTGATCATCCACTGTTTCATCCTGAACCGCCTTGTGCTGGTAAAGCAGCGCGCGAAGCTGGCCCAGACTGGCAGGCACCCTGATCTGCCGGCTCACAATATCCTTGCCAAGCAACTCCTGCAATGCGGAGAACAGCAAATCCACCCCCAGGCCGGTGCGCGCCGACAACCACACCCGAACCGGGCGGCCGGCATCATCGCGGTCGATCCTCGGTGGGAAATCACCCAGCAAATCAATCTTGTTATACACCATCAACTGAGGGATCTGATCCGCATGGATCTCGCGAAGCACCTCTTTCACCTGCTGGATATTGTCGTCGCGTTCCTCAGAGCAGGCATCCACCACATGCAGCAACAGGTCAGCCTCACGGCTTTCTTCCAGGGTGGCACGAAAAGCCTCTACCAGCTTGTGGGGCAAATGCCGTATGAAACCTACGGTGTCCGCCAGAATCACACGGCCCACGTCCTGCACGTCAATGCGGCGCAGGGTGGGGTCCAGTGTCGCAAAAAGCTGATCGGCGGCGTAAACATCGGAGGTGGTCAGATGATTGAACAGGGTGGATTTTCCGGCGTTGGTGTAGCCCACCAGCGACACCGTGGGCACTTCCGCCTTGCGCCGGGAGCGCCGCCCCTGATCCCGCTGCTTGCGGACTTTTTCCAGCCGCTTCTGAATGGATTTGATGCGGATCCGCAACAACCGGCGGTCGGTTTCCAGCTGGGTTTCACCCGGCCCCCGCAGGCCGATACCACCTTTCTGACGTTCCAGGTGAGTCCAGCCCCGTATGAGCCGGGTAGACAGATGTTCCAGCTGGGCCAGCTCCACCTGGAGCTTACCCTCAAAGGTACGGGCACGCTGGGCAAATATATCCAGGATCAGACCGGTGCGGTCCAGGACCCGGCATTTGAGTTTTTTCTCGAGATTACGCTCCTGCGAGGGAGACAGCGTGTGGTTGAAAATCACCAGGTGGGCATCGACCTCGGTCGCCTTGCCGGCAATTTCATCCACTTTGCCGGTCCCTACAAAGAACCGGGGATCGGGCTGATTGCGGGAACCAAGGATGACCCCGCAGTTTTCCGCTCCGGCGGAATCCACCAGCATCTCGAATTCCCCGAGATCTTCAGGCTCGGAACTCTGGAAGAAGTCGATATGTACCAGGAGCGCGCGCTCACCACTCTGCGGACGGTCGAATAAAGATTCCATTCAGCGAAAGGTCACCACCGGTTGCATCTGAACTTTATCATGTACCCGGGTAACGCCCACAGACTAACGGTGGCGGAAGCCATATAGCCCTCCGCCACTGTGGATAAGATTCTGCCAGCACGAATTGTCAGCCGTCCGACCCCTTGACGGACAGCACTCGAATTAATGCTCCTGACTATCGTCACCACCCGCTTGCGGACCATTGCGATCCTGACCCCGGGGATTGCGGGCAGGCACAACGGTTGAAATGGCGTGTTTGTATACCATCTGACTGACGGTGTTACGTAATAACACGACATATTGGTCGAAAGACTCGACCTGACCCTGCAGCTTAATGCCGTTTACCAGGAAAATTGAAACAGGAATGCGCTCCTTACGCAGCGCGTTCAGAAAAGGGTCTTGTAAGCTATGCCCTTTAGACATGATTGTCTCCTTAAAAAAGTAATGCCCAACATTGGGGCGAAAAGCGCAAAAAACAAACAAAATCAAAGCATGAGACAAAGATTTTATCGGCGATTAAAGGATGCTGTGGCCCGTGAAAATTTTCAAGGCTTTTTCTAAAATTTTTGGGTCTTCAGAATCCAGCCAATGCAGGCCTTGCCAGCCTCTGAGCCAGGTCAACTGCCGCTTCGCCAGTTGGCGGGTGGCAATAATCCCTCGCTCTACCATTTCATCGTAGCTTAATTTTCCGTCCAGGCAATCCCACATCTGACGGTACCCCACAGCCCGTATGGCGGGCATTTGCGGGTTCAGATCGCTGCGGGCGTAAAGGGCCTCCACTTCGGCCCGAAACCCCTGTTGCAGCATCTGGTGGAAGCGCTGCTCGATGCGCTGATGCAGAACCTTACGGTCTGCCGGGCACACAGCCAGCTCACAGAGCCGGTAAGGGAATACCAGGGCCTCCTGCTCCCGGTGCCACTGGCTCAGGGGCTTGCCGGTCACCCGATACACCTCCAGCGCCCGCTCCACCCGCTGGGGATCCGTGGGGTGTAACCGCGCGGCGGTTTCCGGGTCCACCGCCGCCAGTTGCCTGTGCACCGCCGGCCAGCCATGGACCCTGGCATAGGCTTCAATTTCTGCTCTGACGCCCTCGTCCGCCGGGGGCAGCTGCGCCATGCCTTCCTTGAGGATCCTGAAGTACAGCATGGTGCCACCCACCAGCAGGGGAATACGGCCTGCCCGGGTAATGTCAGCCATTTCCCGCAGAGCGTCGTCACGAAAATCACCGGCAGAATAGGATTCGGCGGGGTCCAGAAAACTGATAAGCCGGTGGGGAGCCCGGGCCAGGGTGTCGGCATCGGGTTTGGCGGTGCCAATATCCATACCTTTATACACCAGCGCGGAATCCACACTGATAATCTCAAAAGGACCGTGACGGAGCAGTTCAATGGCCAGCGCGGTTTTACCGGAGGCAGTAGGCCCCATCAGGAACACGGCAGGTGGTTTATCAGCCATAACCCCCTAGCGGCCCCGCAGGAACAGCTTGTCCAGGTCCTTCATGGTCAGTTGCGACCAGGTGGGACGGCCATGATTGCACTGGCCGCTGCGCTCGGTACGCTCCATGTCCCGCAGCAGGGCATTCATTTCCGGAATGGTCAGCTTGCGGTTGGCACGGACCGACCCATGGCAGGCCATGGTGCTGAGCAGTTCGTCAATACTGCTTTCGATACGCGAGGAAACGCCGTGTGCCGACAGGTCTGCCAGCACATCCCGCAATAGCTGCTCGGCATTGGCATTCTGAAGCAGGACCGGTAATTCCCGGATGACCAGGGTTTCCGGACCCATCCGCTGCAGCCGGAAGCCCAGCCGGTGAAACACTTCGGCATGATCCTCCGCCAGATCCGCCTCTTTCTGGCTGACCGCCATGCTGGCGGGCACCAGCAGCGGCTGGGACACCAGACGGTCTTCCACCCAGCTCTGCTTCATGCGTTCATAGGTAATACGCTCATGGGCTGCATGCATGTCCACCACCACCAGGCCATCAGTATTCTGGGCAAGAATATAGATGCCGTGAAGCTGGGCCACGGCATAGCCCAGCGGTGGAGTGCTTGCATCGTCATGGCTTTCTGGCAGCCCGGAGCCGGGCACTGCGCCAGGGTTCCGGGAATAACCGGCCCCGCCCTGATCCAGGCCGTTAACAGCAGGCTCAGCCACCCGGGCCTGTTCGGCGAAGGGCTCATGCAGGCCGGTATAGGCCTGTATCTGCTGGGCAATGGAGGCTTCCGTCTGCTGACGCTCCGCATCCACCAGCCGCAGGTTTCCCTGGGAGCGGAATTCGCCCCCCGCTGCACCCGTGGCTCTGGCGGCGGGCACCTCACTCAATACCGACTCCGCCGGACTGGCTTTGTCCGGGGTGATTTCGGCTATAGCCCGGTGCAGGCTGCGGTAGAGAAAATCGTGCACCTGGCGGCTTTCGCGGAATCGCACCTCATGCTTGGTGGGGTGCACATTCACGTCCACCCCCACCGGGTCCAGTTCCAGATAAAGCACGTAAGCGGGGTGACGACCATGATACAGAACATCCCGGTAGGCTTGACGTACCGCATGGGATACCACACGGTCCTTCACATGCCGCCCGTTCACAAAAAAGTACTGCAGATCCGCCTGGCTGCGGGAAAACGTGGGCAGCCCCATCCAGCCCCAGAGCCGCAGGCCTGCCAGTTCCGTGTCCACCCGTACCGCATTCTGGATAAACTGGGGGCCGCAGACACTGGCCACACGGCGATCCTGCTCCATTTCGTTTTCTGCCGCTTTCAGATGGTGAATCACCCGCTGGTTGTGGCGAAGCTGAAAGCCCACGCGAAAATGAGACAGCGCCAGTCGCTTGATGACATCTTCCAGGTGGCTGAACTCGGTTTTTTCTGTGCGCAGGAATTTGCGCCGGGCCGGGGTATTGAAAAACAGATCACGCACTTCCACGGTGGTGCCCCGCCCATGGGCCACCGGTGAGATCCTGGCTTCCATATCGCGGCCTTCTGTGAGCACCTGCCAGCCGGCACCCCCCTCATCCTGACAGGAAGCCAGAGTAAGCCGGGACACGGAGCTGATACTGGCCAGGGCCTCTCCCCGGAAACCCAGGGTGGCAACACCTTCAAGGTCATCCAGGTCGTGGATCTTGCTGGTGGCATGGCGGGCAACGGCCAGTGGCAGGTCGGACTTGTCCATCCCCACGCCATCGTCGCGAATCCGGATCAGTTTGACGCCGCCTTCTTCGGCATCCACGTCGATGCGCGAGGCGCCTGCATCCAGGCTGTTTTCCAGCAGCTCCTTGACGACCGAAGCCGGCCGTTCAACCACTTCACCTGCCGCAATCTGGTTGGCAAGCCGTGGCGACAGCCGTGTGATATTCCCCATAAATAACTAAAACCTGTTTTTTCTGATTACGAATGCGGAATGCGCAATACCTGCCCCACCTGAATCACATCCCCCTGCAGGCGGTTGGCTTCCCTCAAACTGGAAGTGCTCACACTGTATTTTTCCGCAATCTGCGACAATGTTTCACCCCGTGATATTTTATGACTCTTGAACTGATCGTTTTCCAGTTGCTGCAGGGCCACATAACTGCCCGGCGGCGGGTAATCGCCGAAATAGCCGTAAATGCCCTTGGCGATAGACTTGGCCAGCTTGCGCTGGTACCACTTGCTTTTTAGGTTCTTTTCCTCTGTGGGGTTGGATATAAATCCGGTCTCCACCAGCAGCGAGGGGATATCCGGTGATTTCAGCACCACAAAGCCCGCCTGTTCCACGTGCTTCTTGTGCAAACGGGCAACGGATCCCATTTCGCGCAAAACATATTTTCCCGCCCGCAGGCTGTGCTCCATGCTCCCTTCCATGGACAAGTCCGCCAGCACCATGGCCAGATGATCATCCTTGTCTTCCAGTTTCACACCGCCCACCAGGTCAGACTGGTTTTCTTTTTCTGCCAGCACTCGGGCAAGGGTACTGGTAGCCCCCTTCCGCGACAGCGCGAACACCGAGGCACCCCTGGCTTTCCGGTTTCTGAAGGCATCCGCGTGAATGGAAAGAAACAGGTCCGCCTTGTATTTTGTCCGCGCAAGTTCACGCCGGGTTTTCAGTTTCAGAAAATAATCGCCCTTGCGGGTCAGTACCGCCTCGTAGCCGGGCTGGCTGTTGATTTCATCCTGCAGCTCCCGGGCGATCTCCAGCACCACGTCTTTTTCCCGGGTGCCGTAATTTCCGATAGCCCCGGGGTCTTCTCCGCCGTGGCCGGCATCAATCACCACAATAATTTTCCGGCCGTTACCGATATTCGCAAGCGTCTTTACCGGCTTGGGCTCAGTGGCCAGTTCATCGCCAGCGTTCCCTTCAAGATCCACCACCAGCCGGTGACCATACTGCTGATTGGGCTTGAGCAGAAAACTTTTGGTTTTGAGGCTCTGCGACAGATCCAGTACCACACGCAGGTCATTCTGGTTGCGTGCTGCACTGCGCAGATTCTTGATGGGACCGTCTTTCAGATCCACGTTGAACAGCGCCCGGGTTCGCAATGTGTCCTTGATATCGATGACCACGCGATCAGGATTTTCCAGGGTGAAAATATTGTGATCCACTGGCCCGGATACGTCGAATACCAGCCGCATGCGATCCGGTGCTTTCCATACCCGCACCGATTCCACCTTTTCCCCTGCCCGGACAACAGAAACGAGTGATACCGATATCAGCATCACGGTGATGAAAAAAGTCAGAACACTGCTTACAGGCCTGGTGATTTTTTCCGCCGAATTAAAACAAACCAACACTCTAACATCCTTGAAAACTTTTTTGTTAGGACCCCAATTCTTCA
>JAWVYU010000104.1:0-14122 GCA_033722575.1 Ketobacteraceae bacterium
ACCGCTCGCCCTTCAATCAGGAGCACATCCCCGGGCTGCAGCGTCTGGCGGATGCGCTCAAAATCGCAGAGAACACTGTCCTTGGGCTCGGAACTCCGGTTCAGCCATGAAATCAGTAATAAAATGAACTGCTTGAAAAGCGTCATCAGGGGCCTCGTGGCAGCCGCGGGTTATGGCCGGGTATCGCGTGACCCGGCCTGGTGATGCTCCATGTTATCAGCCTGGTGGTATCAGCGACACTGCCTTTTCCAAAACGCTTTTCGGCGTGTAGAAATGTGGGGAAAACCGGATGCCGCCTCCCCGGTTGGCGCAGATCACGTGGTTTGCCTTTAATGAGTTGAACACATCTTCGGTTTTCTGGCCTTCCACCATAAACGTCACGATGCCGGCACGGCGGCTGCTGTTCCTGGGGGAGATTACGCGGATATCCTTGCGTCGCTCCAGCAGCTCGATCAGATAGCGGGTGTTTTCCAGTATCGCGGTTTCCACGATTTCGATACCGACCTCCAGTAGCAGCGACAGACTGGCAGACAGGGCGTGAATGCCCACCATATTGGGACTGCCGCACTCGAAACGACGCGCGCTTCGGGCAATTTCCCAGGACTTGGCGTCATAATCGCCGACTTTGGCTACCATATGCCAGCCAAATTCGTTCAGTTCCAGCTTTTCCCGGGCCGCCTCCGCGACGTACATCACCGCGATTCCCTCGGGTCCCAGCATCCATTTGTGGGCATCGGCAACCACGAAGTCCGCCTGAATGGCTTCGACATCGGTTTCCAGAGCGCCGATACTCTGAATGGCATCCACGCAAAACAGGACCTGGCGTTTTTTGCAGTGTTCGCCCAGTTTGTGCAGATTCAGGCGGATGCCGGTGCCGTATTGCACCGAGCTTACCGACAGCAGGCGGGTTTTCCTGCTGATGGCATCCATAATTGACTGTTCCGGCAAATGACCGCTGATATCGGCCTCGATGACCTTAACGCCGAATTTGGCCAGGGACTCCCACACTATGCGATTGCTGGGGAATTCCTGGTTGGTGATGACAATTTCGTCCCCGGGCTGCCAGGACAGGCCGTAGGCGATGGTGGAAAGTCCCTCAGACGTGTTTTTCTGAAATGCGATATCATCGGTGGAGGGGGCATTCAGCAAATGCTTGAGCTGCTGTCTTAATTCGAATTCCTTGCTCATCCAGCGGGGGTAGTGGGTGGCACCCAGGGTGGTGTTTTCGTTGGCAAACTGCGCTACCGCGTCGCTGGTGCGCCTTGGCCAGGGGGCCACTGCAGCGTGATTGAGGTAACTGATCTGGGGGTCTAGCGGGAATTCGTTTTCATACATGCCTTAATGCCTAATCCTTAATAAAACCTGTACCGTAGTTTGTTGAAGTTGTTAAAGTTTGGCTAGAATGAGAGTGACTGACTCTGAAGTCAAAGTCCTGGATGGTGCATCCGTGCGGTCAGAAGGCCAGCAGGCTTTCCTGCGCGCTTAGTGTCTCTGAGGTGACAAGTTTCTTCAACATTTAATTGTAAATAGCCGTTGTAAAACGTATTACCGTGTTATTGCGTTAAAAAATTGAGCATAATTAGCCCATTCTTATGGATTCATCATGTTGGGAGGTGAAAATGAGCGATTTGCAGAAAGCGAGTCAAAAGGCGCAGGAGTTCCGGCGCCGGGAAGAGGAGATCCTGCAGAAAGCCCAGGATCTTTTCATAGAACACGGGGAAGACAAGGTCACTGTGGAGATGATCGCTGATGCGGTTGGCATTGGCAAAGGCACCATTTACAAGCATTTTGAAACCAAGGATGAGATTTATCTGCGGTTGATGATCCGCTACGAGGATCAGCTCAGTGAGGTGTTTGACCAGCTGGAGGCAAGTGGGGACAAGGACCGGGCACGTCTGGCGAAAGAATATTTCGGATTCCGCATGAAAAACCCGGAAAAATACGCCTTGTTTGATCGCCTGGAGCACAAGCTCACCAACAGCAATTCCTGTCCGGAGCTGGTGGAAAAGCTTCACGAGACTCGCGCCAGCAACTTGGACCGGCTGGTCAAGATTGTTGAGCGGCGCATTGCGGAAGGCAAACTGGAAGACGTGCCGGCTCACTATCATATCTTCGCAGCCTGGGCGCTGGTTCATGGCGCGGTGGCGCTGTATCACTCCAAGTTCTACAACGAGTTTATCGATAACAAGGACGATTTTTTCAATTTCCTTATCGAAATTGGTGTACGTATGGGCAACAAACGCCCCAGAAAGGAAGACTGAAGCATGCGTTGGCTGCTGCTGGTGTTGATGGCGGCAGGGGTGCTCTGGGGTTGCCAGTCCAGTCACCCTGCAGCCAGGACATCTACCAGCTGGATGGGGGAGTTTTCCCCCGTGGGCAGCTATCGGGTGGCCCGGCGCCATAACCTTGTGCTGCCCTACGATGCCAGTATCTATGTTGCCAATCCGGCCCGGGCTTTGATGACCGATGAAGGTGTTGACCTGAATACCCTGCTGGCAGAAAAGCTGAAGAAAGGTTTTTCCCGGAATTTCAGCCAGGTTTATCCGGGCCTGAGCAAGGAGCGATTCCATCAGGCGTTGCATTCCGCCCGGCAGCTGGGTGCCCAGTTCATGGTGATGGGCGAGATCGAGCAGTGGGCGGATATTAAACCGGTCAAACTCAAACCCTGTGAGGAGGATCAGGAGGTTGCCTGTCCTGAGGAAAAAGGCGGCAGCGAGGGAGATTCGAATCTGTCGGTGGCGGTCTATGAGACTGTATCGGGCAGGCTGGTGGATCTTATGTCCATTCATTCCCAGCGAGGCATTATGGCTTACCTGTTCGAGGACAATCAGAAGCCGCTGGACCAGCTGGTGACAGAGGTGGTGGGATCACTCACAGAAAAGCACTGATGGGCCATTTCTGGCCAAGGGTTTAAAGAGTGGTAGAATGGCCCATGAAAGGGAACTCAGCAGACCACTCAGCTATGTTTTCAGTTTATTTCCGTTCTGTTTCACGGGGGTGCCGGGCTGTCTCAGGCCTGGTGTTACTCTGTTGGCTGATGCTGCCCTCGCTGGCTGCAGCGGTTGATGTTCCGGACCGGCTCAAAGCGGCTTATCTTTATAACTTCGCCAAACTTACCTACTGGCCGGGCCCGGATACTTCGGACGAGGGTCCTGCCAGCCAGTTGATCATCTGCTCCCTTGCATCCGAAGAGCTGACTCAGGCGCTCAAGGAAGTTGCGGACAAACCGGTACAGGGTCGAACAGTGCAGGTGGTAGGGCTGGGGTTAAAAAGCAGGGCGGATTTTTGTCAGATGGTGTTCATCGATGCACATCATGCCCGAAGCTGGTTCCGTTATGCCCACCAGCAAAGGCCGGGTCAGCTGCTGGTGGGTGAATCGGAGGACTTTATTGAACAGGGGGGTATCGTCCGGTTTTACCTGGAAAGAGATAAACTGCGCTTTGAGATCAGCCTGGAAAATGCCAGCAGGGCAGGAGTTCAGATCAGTTCCCGTTTGTTAAAGCTGGCAAGGGTTAGAGGGGGCAAACCATGAGAGAGTCGTTTGCACGCCTGCCGATAGCAAAAAAACTGCTTTTTATAAATGTTTTTGTTCTGATGGGGGCATTGCTGCTTACCTCAGCGGTGTACCTGGCCTACGAAAGGTCAGCCGTGCGGGAGCGGGTGGCCAACGAGCTGGAAAGCCAGGCAGAGATTATCGCTTACAATGTGGCGGCATCCGTTGCCTTTGACGATGCGGAATCAGCGCGTGAGATACTGGTGTCTCTGCAATCCGTCAAACAGATCCAGGAAGCGATTGTGTTTAATAACAAAGGAGAGGTCTTCGCGCGATTTCAGCGGGCTGAAGTTAATAATGCTGACAGCCTGTTCTCGGAGGTAACGGCCGATCGGTTCCAGTGGTCCCATACCCGCCAGGCAAGAGTCATTTTTTCAGATGCCGGTGTGCATGTATTCAAGAACGTAATACTGGACGAGGAGCCCATTGGGTCCATTTATCTGCGCTCGAGCCTCGCACACTTTACCGGCTATCAGCAAAAAGCCGCCGCGATCGTGGTGAGTGTGCTTGCGGTTACCTTTGCCCTGGTGATTTTTATCATGTCGCGTCTGCTCCATTGGGTGTCTGATCCGATCCGACAGTTAATGCGTGCCACTGAGTCCGTACGCAAGAGTGAGAATTACGGGGTAAGAGTGCAGACCTACGCGGACGACGAGCTGGGCAAGCTGACCGATGCATTCAACAGTATGCTGGAGGAGATTGGTCGTCGCGACCAGGAGCTGCACCGGCACCATCTTGAGCTGGAATCCCAGGTGGAGGAGCGCACCAGCGAATTGCAGAATGCCAACCTCAGTCTGGAAGAGACTGTTAAAGCGTTAAAGCAGGCTAACCAGGCCATACGTATATCAGAAGAAAACAAGCGGATTGCAGAGGCCAGCGCCCGGGCCAAGTCGCAGTTTCTTGCCAACATGAGTCACGAACTGCGAACACCCATGAACGGTGTTCTGGGTATGCTGTCATTGCTCAAGGACACGCGCCTGGCAGAGGATCAGAAGCATTACGTTGAAGTGGCCTATGAATCGGGCAATATGTTGCTGGAATTGATGAATAACGTGCTGGACCTTTCCAAGATTGAACAGGGCAAACTACAGCTGGAACAATTCGAATTTGATTTCGTTGAAGCCATTGAAGACGTTTATGCAGTGCTTGGCGAGTCAGCGCTGAGCAAAGGCGTGGAGCTGGCGATCCGCCATCCGGCAGATATGCCAACGCTGGTGGTGGGCGACCTGGTTCGTTTCAAGCAGCTGCTGTTTAACCTGATCGGCAATGCCATCAAATTCACGCCAGAGGGCAGCGTTATCACGAGTTACCGGTTACTGGATGAATCCGACAGACAAATCCACCTGCGGTTCGAGATCGAAGACACCGGCGTAGGTATCCGGGAATCCGCCCGGGAAATGATATTTGGTACTTTTTCCCAGGCGGATTCTTCCACCACCCGGGAATATGGTGGCACGGGGCTTGGTCTGGCGCTGTGCAAACAGTTGCTTAATCTAATGCAGGGCAGTATCGGGGTGGAAAGCGAACCCGGAAAAGGTTCCACCTTCTGGTTCGAGCTAAGCTTCGACAAAGCCCAGACTTTCCATGACCGGCCACCGAAACACCTGCATACCCATATATTATTGGTGGACAGCAACGAGATCAGTGCCACAAACATGATTGCCTGTTTTGAGCGAGCCGGCTGCCATGTATCATGGGCCGGTGATTATCAGCAGTTATATCGCCGGCTGGAGGAAAAGCTGAGCCAGGGAGAAAGGTACCACGGCCTGGTGGTCAGTCTGACGCTGGGTACCAATCAGGTACGGGAGATCGTGGAATCCGAGGATGTATCCTGTTGTATCAAGCCGGAACATATTGCCATTGCGGGCTCGCTGGCAGAAAAGAAATTACTGGCGGGGGATGAAGTGCTCTCGGCTTATCAGTTTCTGGTGAAGCCGTTGCGGCAGCGCAAGGTGAATGAGGTCAGCCAGTACTTTGATTCCGAAATGCCGGGCCAATCACCGGCAGAAGACGACCGGCAACCCGTTGGCAGGCAAAGGGGGCATATTCTTGTGGTGGAAGATAACCGCATCAACAGAGAAGTGGCCATTGGCCGCCTGAAGGCAATGGGGTATCGGGTGTCGGTGGCCGAAAACGGTGAGCGCGCGCTGGAGCTGGTCAATGCGCATGATTTTGATCTGGTGTTTATGGATTGCCAGATGCCGGTGCTCGATGGCTACCAGACCACCATGAAAATCCGCCAGCAGGAGGCTTTCTCCAGGGGGCGTTTACCCATTATTGCCATGACCGCCCATGTGTTGCCAGGTGATGTGGAAGCCTGCCGTAAAGCGGGAATGGATGATTACATTGCCAAACCCTTCAAAACCGAACAATTGCAGGAAGTGATTCAGCGTTGGCTGGAGCCTGAAAATTCCGGAGGACAGCATCGTGGAAAATAGCAAATCGATTGATGATCTGGCAAAGCAGCTGGAGAAGGAACAACTGGATACGCTGCCACCGGTGGATCGCTGGGATCCTCCGTTGAGCGGCGATATTGATATTCGTATTGACAGGGAAGGCCGCTGGTATCATGAAAACGGGTTGATTGAACGGGAAAAGCTGGTAAAGCTGTTTGCCTCCATACTGAAAAAGGAAGGCGAAGATTACTTTCTGGTAACACCTGTGGAAAAGTGGCGGATACAGGTGGACGATCTGCCGTTTGTGGTGACTGCGATGGAAGAGATCGCTACGGAGGAAGGGCCGGCTTTGCAATTTACCACCAACCTGGACAATCAGGTGGTTGCCGGCAGTCAGCATCCGCTGCATGTGGAATATGAGGCGGACAGTGATGAACCCAGGCCCAGTATTCGCATCAGAAGAAACCTGTATGCCAGAATCCACCGCAACGTATTCTACGAGCTGGTGGAGCGCGGGAAGGAAGCGGACACCGGAGCAGGAAAGGTACTGCAGATACGCAGTGGCAACGAGGTGTTTGAACTGGGACGTTATTGATAGTCAAACAGCTGATTCAAGCTGCGGCTACCTTGCTGACAACCCGTAAAAAAACCGCGCTGTTGAAGCGCGGTTTTTTGTGGTGCCCGGTATACTACATGTTCGGGTAATTGGGGCCGCCGGTGCCTTCAGGAACCACCCAGTTGATATTCTGGCTGGGGTCCTTGATGTCACAGGTTTTACAGTGAACGCAGTTCTGTGCGTTGATCTGAAAACGCTTGCCGCCGGCTTCCTCATCCTCTACCACCTCATAGACCCCTGCAGGGCAGTACCGCTGCGCAGGCTCATCCCATTTGGGCAGGTTGACCTTGATGGGGATGCTGTCGTCCTTGAGCTGAAGATGACAGGGTTGATCCTCTTCGTGGTTGGTGTTGGAGAGGAACACTGAGGTCAGGCGATCAAAGGTAATCTTGTTGTCGGGCTTGGGATACTGGATTTTCTCACACTGATCCGCCGGTTTCATGCAACTGTAATCCGGTGTGTCGTCACGGAAATTGATCGGCAGCTTGCCACCGAAAATGTTCTGCTCTACCCAGACAAAGCCTGCACCGATGAAGGTGCCCAGTTTGTGCATGGCGCCTACAAAGTTGCGGGTGGTGTACAGCTCTTCATACAACCAGGAATTCTTGAAGTTGGTGTCGAATTCAGTGAGTTCTTCACCTTTCTTGTCGGCTTTCAGTGCCTCGGCGATGGTTTCCGCCGCCAGCATGCCGGATTTCATGGCAGTATGAGTGCCCTTGATTTTCACGGAGTTCATGGTGCCGGCATCGCAACCGATCAGCAGGCCACCGGGGAAGGTCATTTTGGGCAGGGAGTTCAGGCCGCCTTTTTCCAGCGCCCTGGCACCATAGGAAACGCGCTTGCCGCCTTCCAGGTAATGCTTCAGCGTGGGGTGGGTTTTCACTCGCTGGAATTCCTCGAATGGGCTGACGTGGGGATTCGAGTAATTCAGGTCGGTAATCAGGCCTACCACCACCTGATTGTTTTCGGCATGGTACAGGAACCAGCCACCGGTGCTCTTGCTTTCGGTAAGGGGCCAGCCCAGACCGTGCATCACCAGTCCTTTCTTGTGCTTTTCGGGGTCGATATCCCAGAGTTCCTTGATGCCGATGCCGTAATGTTGCGGGGCACGGCCTTCATCCAGCTTGAACTTTTCGATAAGCTGTTTGCCCAGGTTGCCGCGGCAGCCCTCAGAGAAAATGGTGTACTTGGCATGGAGCTCAAAACCGGGCTGATAGCTGGGTTTGTGGGAGCCGTCAGCGGCCACGCCCATATCACCGGTAGCCACACCCTTGACACTGCCGTCTTCGTTGTAAACCACTTCAGCAGCAGCAAAGCCGGGATAGATTTCAACACCCAGGTTTTCTGCCTGCTGACCGAGCCAGCGGCATACGTTACCCAGACTGACCACGTAATTGCCATCATTGTGGGTGGGTTTGGGAATCATCCAGTGGGCCAGCTTGGTGCTCTTTTCCGGGCTGGTCATGAAGTAGAATTCATCTTCTGTTACCGGCGCGTTCAGCGGAGCATCCATTTCCTTCCACTCCGGGAACAGCTCGTTCAGGGCACGGGGCTCAAGTACGGCGCCAGAGAGAATGTGGGCTCCCACTTCAGAGCCTTTCTCCACCACACAAACGGCAATGTTCTCATCAAGCTGTTTCAGCTTACAGGCCGCTGAGAGTCCAGCGGGGCCGGCACCTACGATGACGACATCATATTCCATCGATTCACGTTCCATAGCGTGTCTCCTCTGGCAAGCGCATGGATTGATTTCGGGCGGCTGTTGAGATCGAGCCTGGCCATTACGGCTGGTGTCGACAATGAATACCTTTCATTAACAGCTGGTTTATGTGCGTGTTTACAGCTCCTGAGAGCTGACCGCAATCGCACGCCCCTCTAATTCAAACGGTCGTATTATATGTAAGAAAGTCGTTAAAAACCAATAAAATGATGGTGGCAAAAAGAGTGACTATTGAGACACGGCAGGGAAAACAGCCGGTCAACGGCCCGGAGCGGACTGCGGCAGGCGGAAATTGCCCCCAACTGCGACGAAACCGCCAGCTGTTGCTGGTGAATGTATGGTCAGGGCTGCGGCTAATGCGCTCCGGGGAAAAATACATTAATCACAGGCCTGATCCCGGGAGCGCCGGGCAATTAGCGCCTAAGCTTACAGATTATCGGGTTTGCCTCTTGGGTATGAAGATGGCTTACCCTATACTTGGCGGCCATTTGCCCATGGCAGGCTGACTTTTTCTATTACTGCAGATTCTGGAATGAGACGAATCGATGAGCGACACGGACATCAAGAAACCAGCGCACTTTATCCGCCAAATCATTACCGCGGACCTGAAAGCGGGAAAAAATGATGGCAGGGTGGTGACCCGTTTTCCACCGGAGCCCAATGGCTATCTTCACATTGGCCATGCCAAGTCCATTTGCCTGAACTTTTCCATGGCGGAAGAATTTGGCGGCGACTGCCATTTGCGTTTCGACGATACCAACCCGGAAAAGGAAAACCAGGAGTACATTGATGCCATCAAGCGGGACGTGACCTGGCTGGGGTATCAGTGGTCCGGGCAAGTGCGTTATGCGTCAGACTATTTTGAACAGCTTTACGATTACGGCGTACAGCTGATCCGGGAAGGCAAGGCCTACGTGGACAGCCTGTCTCCCGACCAGATCCGTGAGTATCGCGGAACGCTGAAGGAAGCCGGCCGCAACAGCCCTTACCGTGAACGTAGCATCGAGGAAAACCTGGACCTGTTTCAGCGCATGCGTGCCGGTGAATTCGATGAGGGCGCTCATTGCCTGCGTGCGAAAATTGACATGGCATCGCCCAATATCAATATGCGGGATCCGGTGATTTACCGGATTCGCAAGGCTCATCATCATCAGACCGGCGACACCTGGCCGATCTACCCCATGTATGATTATACCCACTGCATTTCCGATGCCATTGAGGGTATAACCCATTCGCTCTGTACCCTGGAGTTTGAGGATCATCGCCCCCTGTATGACTGGGTGCTGGATGAGCTGCGCACCCCTTGCCATCCCCAGCAGATCGAGTTTGCCCGTCTTAACCTGAATTACACGGTCACCTCCAAACGGAAACTGAAAATGCTGGTGGATGAGGGGCATGTATCAGGCTGGGATGATCCTAGAATGCCAACCATATCCGGCCTGCGCCGCCGCGGTTACACGCCGGCATCCATTCGCAATTTCTGCGAGATGATCGGGGTTACCAAAAGCGAGGGTGTGGTGGATGTAGGAATGCTGGAGTTTGCTATCAGAGATGACCTGGACAAGAACGCACCCCGGGCCATGTGTGTGATCGATCCGGTTAAAGTGGTGATCGAAAACTATCCTGAGGGCGAATCACTGAAGCTGTCACTCCCTGCGCACCCCAAGGCTGATATGGGTGAGCGCGAGGTGTTTTTCAGTCGCGAAATCTATATCGACAGGGCGGACTTTGAAGAGGTGCCTCCGCCAAAGTACAAGCGCATGACCCTGACCAACGCCGTGCGTTTACGCGGAGCCTATGTGATCAAATGCCATGAAGTTATCCGCGATCAGAACGGCACTATCACTGAATTGCGCTGCACCTATGATGAAAACACGCTGGGCAAGAATCCTGAGGGCTACAAGGCCAAAGGGGTGATTCACTGGGTGTCGGCGGAACATTCCCTGCCGGCGGAAGTGCGTCTGTATGACCGGCTGTTTAATCACGAAAATCCCGACAATGCCGGGGAAGATTCCCATTTTATCGATTTTATTAACCCTGATTCCCTGACCGTGATGGCCGATGCACGGGTGGAACCTGGTCTGAAACAGGCATCACCGGACCAGCCTTACCAGTTTGAGCGCGAGGGTTATTTTGTGCTGGATGAAAAAGAGGGAAGCGCGGACCGGCTGGTGTTCAATCGCACGGTTACCCTGCGGGATACTTGGGCAAAAATGCAAAAATAGAAGGCTGTTGCTGACTGTCTGTTGGTGACAAAAGCCTGGCAGCATCGCCGGGCTTTTGCCTGATTGAGCGGAACCTGTTCAAACAGAACTCTGGTCAGTACTGGCTGAAAATATGCTTTTCCAGTTTTTGCAGAGCCCTGGAGGAGCCTCGCAGGGTTTCCTTGTAGGTGGTGCCATCGGGAAGATAGACATTCAGTCGGGAGCCATTCTTGATGCCTTGCCACATGCGCTGATCGATATCAACCCGCACAAAATTCTTGGATTCCTCCACTTTCGCGTTCATGTTTCGGGTGTAGCGATCCACCTCAACCCCCACCGAGATAAACGAGAAATACTTGTCGATGCGGTGCTGACGCAGTGATGCCACCTGCTCATCGCTCAGGCTGATGTAAAGTTTTCCCCAGATATCATTTTTCGGTTTGATCATTTTCAGCATCATATTGTGTTTGGGGGTAACGGCCACCGGGACACCCTCCTGCTCAGACACCTGCCAGGAAGCAGCGAAAACAGGGGTTGCCTGAAGGCTGAGCAGAGCAAAGACAATCAGGGCGAAGAGGGTACCGGTCAGATGACGGATACGGGGGCGCTGCATTGAGGCTGACATCATGGGCATCGGATTTCTCTTTTATGGTTTTTGTTCGCCATGAACATAGGAAAGCCACCAGAGGCTGACAAACGAATTTCGCTGAATCTGTGACTGTATACCCATTTTAGACTGCCGGGCGCTTTTTGGGGGCAGCGGGAACAGATTTCCGGAGGATTTTCACGGGCAGACGCGATAAAAGGTGCCGGCAATAGCCAGGACGTCGCAGGGGAATGTACAGGGTCGATGTGGAGGCGAGGTTAAGGTTCTTGGGATAATCCCTTGAAATCAGGGGTTAAATCATGAATAATCGCCGCCTTTACCGCAATGGTGGCCCTATTGGTCCCCTCGCAACGATAACCTGTGAACCCCGCCAGGCCCGGAAGGGAGCAACGGTAGCAGGCGACTCGTGTGCCGGGGTGTGGCTGATAGGGTCGCCTCCATATCTCCTGCTGCTCCATCCCTGTTTCTTCTGCCGTTTGCTCCCGGATATTCTGTGCTCACTCCGGCAGGGTCAGTGTTACACGCCCCTTTTAATGCTCAAGCGACTGTATCTTCAAGCGACCAGCGCTGCCCAGCCTGCCATCAGGGTAGCATGGAAAGCCAGCAACAATGGCCACAGACGCATTTCCGAAAGAGCCCCGGCGGGGTGATTCAGTGACCCGTAAAAGCTGGTGCTCACGTGCAGCAGCAAGGCGTAGCCGAGCCACATCGTGCTTCCGTTGGCGTCGGGGTTTCCGGTACACAGCAACAGCAAACCCAGAATGGCGGTGGCTGGAATGATCATGGCAAAGACATCCCGAGCTGATCGTGCTCCGCTCAGACTGGCCAGGTATAACAGGGCACTGCCGCCGGCAGCGGCCGCCAGTACGGAGGGGTTGCTACCGGAGTACGTAATCAGCAATGCAGCGAAACCGGCCCCGGAAACCGTTTTCAATGCGGATTCCGCAACCTCGTACATGAAGCTTCCCAGCAAAGCCCGCAGGAATTTGCCTGGCTGGTCAGCAGCAACCGGTCGGTTGCCAGAGACAGTGACCTGTTTTTGGGTGTGGAAATAATCGGTAGAGTGGGTGCTGTTCATGAGCTTTCTCCCTGGTGAAGATTGCGTTGTACTGCAATATCAGCATAGGACTGTTCAGGTAGCCGGAAAAGTGGCAAATATGGTAAAGATAGTTCCATAAATGCCATTCGGCAGAGGTGAAATCTACGCCAGTATGGCGAATATGACATCATAAAGTCGTTTATGACTGATTTGGGTGTCGGTTCGGTTATTGTTTCGGGGGCCTGCGGTTTGGTCTAAAATGGCGAATTCCTTTAGCCAGAATCTGCAAAAAAATTCATGAGTTATCAGGTCTTAGCACGCAAGTGGCGCCCCAGAACCTTTCGTGAAATGGTGGGGCAGGAGCATGTGCTCAAAGCATTGATCAATGCGCTGGATCACGGGCGGTTGCACCATGCCTATCTGTTTACCGGCACTCGCGGGGTAGGTAAAACCACCATCGCCCGGATTCTTGCCAAGTCTCTTAATTGCGAAGCCGGCATCAGCTCCGATCCCTGTGGTCAGTGCTCATCCTGCGTGGAAATAGATGAGGGCCGCTTCGTCGATCTGATCGAGGTCGATGCGGCGTCCCGTACCAAGGTGGAGGACACCCGGGAAATCCTTGATAACGTGCAGTACGCCCCCACTCGTGGTCGCTACAAGGTGTATCTTATCGACGAGGTACACATGTTGTCAGGCCACAGTTTCAATGCCTTGCTCAAGACCCTGGAAGAGCCACCGGAGCATGTGAAATTCCTGTTGGCAACCACGGATCCCCAGAAGTTGCCGGTGACCATTCTGTCCCGCTGTCTGCAGTTCAGCCTGAAAGCCATGTCGCCGGAGCGGGTGGTGGGCCACCTTAAAAATGTGCTGGAAAAAGAGATGGTGCCTTTTGAGGAGACCGCCCTGTGGGCTCTGGGGCGCGCTGCTGATGGCAGTATGCGGGACGCCCTGAGCCTGACGGATCAGGCCATTTCTTTCGGCGGTGGCAAGGTATCCGATGTGGATGTGCGTGCCATGCTGGGCAGTATCGACCGCGAATACGTTTACCATCTGCTCGACTGCCTGCGGGAAAAAGATGGGGCTCGCCTGCTGGAGACCATTGCCCGGATGTCAGAACAGTCTCCGGATTACGCAGGCGTGCTGGCGGACCTGATCAGTGCTCTCCATCGTCTTGCGATGGCGCAGGTGGCGCCGGACGCGGTGGACGACAGCGATGGTGCCCGCGCACAGGTGCTGGACATGGCGCAGGCGTTCACAGCGGAAGAGGTGCAACTGTATTACCAGACCGCTTTACTGGGCCGCAAGGATCTGCCGCTGGCGCCAGATGCGCGCAGCGGGTTTGAAATGATACTGCTGCGCATGCTGCTGTTCCGCCCGGCAGGTGTGGTGGGCGTTGCTGCCCAGCCACCGGCGCAAACAGGTGCGTCTGCGGGAGGGCCCCCGGCAAAAAAGTCCATTGACGCTGCGGCCGGCGGGACGCAGCCCGGGGCTGGTGGCAGCCTCGCTTCCGCACCTGAGCCCCAGACTTCACGGCCGGAAGCCGCGAGGCCTGGTAACCCGCAGGCCCGGGGCGCCCTGGATCAGATTCGCAACCAGCTCTCCGGGGACAGCCGGCCCTCAGCCAGCCATGCCCGGCGTGCGCCACCACAGGATAACCTGGCCACGCAGCGCGAGCCGGAAACACCACCTAAATCCGGCAGGCCGGATCTGAAAGTAGTGGAACCCGCCGGCAGCATGGCCATGGTTGCTCCCCAGCCATCGCCTGCTCCCCGAGGCGAGCGGGCTGCGGGGGAAAACAACGAAACATGGGGACCCGGACCAGAACAACAGGCAGAAAAAAATCCTGCAAAAGAACAGGACGAGAAACAGTCTCCGGAATCTGCAAACGACGCGGCTAAACCTCAAAGCGAGAAATTCGGTGATGCCTGGGCCGATCTGTTGATGGAGCTGCCCCTCAACAGTTCCGCCCTTAACTTTGCCCGTAACT
>JAWVYU010000105.1:0-14120 GCA_033722575.1 Ketobacteraceae bacterium
CTTCAAAAATATCCATGATTTTCCTTCTCTGCTTGGTTATGTGACCTGAACATTTATTCACCATTCATGTCACGTCTCGTTGTAAACCGCGGCGGAGTATAACATTTTTGGCACTGAATTGGGCCAGACAGGTCAGGGAGCGTCGAAGATTGCGAGAAAAGGAGGCATGAATGGCGGGTCACCAGCGCCAGGCCGGCAGCTCCGGCAATGCACTGGAGACGTGCTCCGGGTTATTCTTTCTGTTGCTGACTCATTGGGCAGTCACGCTGACAAGCTGACCGGCTGCCTGGCACCCGTTTAGCACCAGTCTCGGCGGATTGAAGGACACGCTGAAGCTTTCCATCTGTTTCAGAACATTCAGGCCCAGTATGTTGCGGGTTTTACCTCGCAGTACCGCAGCGTCCACGTTGTGGATAATGCAACCCTTACCCAGGGTTAACTGACTGATGCGGTAAACAGGCACTTTTTTCACTGAACCGTTGGCGAGGCGCGCCCTGATACTCCTTTGATAAGTTGCCATTCCCCCGTCTTTCAATTCATCCAGTAGAGCCTCATTGATGGCCAGGTACCCGGAGCCTGTATCCAGCATCAGTTCTACATTGGCTTTGACACCCATTTTCGCAGACAGGTAGAACACATCCGTTCCTTTCTCCTGAAGCTCAATCACCTCGGTAGGAACAGCAACACCGTCACTACTGGCACCAACCTGGGGCGCTCCCATCACGAAAAATGCCATAATGGTGCATAACAAACCATAGAAACGTTTGTAATAAATGCGCCTATTCCATTGTTTTAACGGAGTTTTTATATATTTATTTCGGGACATCTCAACCTGGCATTACTGATTAAATCATAGTCAGTCACTTGATTTGCAAGGATGGAGCCAGCTGCAGGAACAAGTTGCGTAGCCCTGGGAGGGAGTGTGTGGGCAGATGATGAAACTATAACCACAGAAACCCGTCAAAGAGTCTACACTTGAGATGTATCACGCAAGTGAGACACACGGAGAGGAGGATGTTATGAAGACGTTAAGCAGCGCGATCGCAATCCTTGGTATTGCCGTATCCGCCAGTGCGCTGGCCGGCCCGGATGGCGACAGGTATACCGCCGCCGACAGGTCTGCTCACCACAGCAAGGCTGGCAATGCGACACAGATAACCCAGACAACGGGCTTCGCAAAATACCAGTTCAACAAAAATGAAAACACTTCCAGCCAGCCGGATACGGAGATATCTGCATTCGAAAAAGCCAAAGATAAACCGTTCCGCATCAAACGCTGGGACAGGAACATCTAGACTGTTTCAAACAGCTCGGCCGACAGCATGGCCGATAAGTTAACGGACCCTGCGGGTACCGGTGAAAACAAAAAAAGGCGGCAAATGCCGCCTTTTTCTTTTCCAGTTGTGCCCGAAAGCACTCCTGGATTATTAGATGACTACGATGTTCTCAGCCTGAGGACCTTTCTGACCCTGAGTGATGGAGAACTCAACTTGCTGACCTTCTGCCAACGTCTTGAAGCCGGAGCCCTGGATGGCGCTGAAGTGAGCAAACACGTCTGGGCCAGACTCTTGAGAAATAAAACCAAAACCTTTGGATTCGTTAAACCATTTAACGGTGCCGGTAACGGTATTAGACATTAGATGTAACCTTTATTCTGAAATATTCAATTGTGCTCCGAAGAGCGGTGTGGCTGGAAAGTCGGATGTTACTTTGGGACGATGGAACGAGGTAATGCAAGATGACTTCGGGGATCGCGCAAATAACGTATTCTTTATTTCGAGCTAAGTGAAGTCTATCAGTGCGCTATTGCATGTCAACTGATATTTCATTTATTTTATCAACCCTGCCCTGCTACGGAACCGGCAGTATGACAGGGTTGATAATCCACATTAAACAAACACCATAATCATCTGTTTTTATTGCTATTTTAATCAAATTAGCTCACACCCTGATCAGGTATAAAGGTGATGTATGGTAGAGCGTGATTCCTTCAGGCCTTCCTGGTTGAGTGACTCCAGAATGTTATCCAGGGTTTTTGATATCAGCGCGGTATTGGTCACCATCGGCAGCTTGGGCCAGGTGCTCTGGCGACCTGCCCTGACAAGAGCGTCCACCTCGCCGGGCTTAAATTCAAAAAATACGTTCCGGAGTTTGAAGGCTTCCTTTTCCATCAGGATATTGATATCCCCCAGGTAGGTCTGCTCCATAATACGGATAAGGTAGGCCAGCTGCGCCGCCAGCTTGCTGCCGGTCTGCCCGCCCTTCGCGAGAAGCCGTTCTGCCACCACCAGTGCCTCGTTGGCGAGCCCCAGGGCAGAGCCCGTAATAGCGCGCTTGAAACCGCGACGCTGCTTGGTTTTGACATCTTCAATAAAGGGCACCACGTAGGGGTTTATCTGGCTGACAATGAAATGGTTCACACCGTATAAACGGGACAGCCTCTTGGTGGGCATATCCCCTGCCACTGATCCATCCACCCAGCGCCGGTTTTCAAGATATGGGCGGGCTTTTCCATTGAACCCCTTCGCATACAGCCGCTCCGGCGGAATCACGCCGGGCACACTGAAAGAGGCGGAAACCGCTGAACGCACATACACATTCGGGGAGGTAATGGCATTCATCAGACGGGAATTCTGGTGTTTTTCCGAGGGTGATATGGAGATGTTGATATAGCGCCCGGTCAGCTCAAAGGCCTCCTGGAAAGTAATATCCCTGGGAATTACCTCATCCAGGATACGCTCTTTGGCATCATAGATTTCCTTTTCCGAGAGCCTTCCCAGAAAAAGGTCCAGAAAGCGGGTCCTTTCGGCTTCTTCATAGCGTTTGTCCAGGAAGTAGGTTTTCTTCAGCTCTTCGTCGGTCATGGTACCCAGCTGAGCGGAAAGGATAGCGCCAGCGCTCGCACCCGAGACAACATTCGGGAGCAAATCATGATTGAGAAGCTCCTGAACCACGCCATGATGAAAATAAATCAGGCCGACACCGCCACTCAGCAGCAGGGCTGAGCGGCCATAACAGTGGCTGGCACGGCGAAAAAAGTCGACCTTTTCTGAATAGGAGATAATATTCTCGGGACAATCTGCAATGTATTGGAGCGCGTCTGCAATGGTTGCGACGTAGTCCTCGATCAGCTTTTTTGTGCCAAATTTGGCGCGGGTATAAAGCACCGGGCGCCCCATCCCGCCCATATTTCCATGAACACCCTCGTTCAGTGCATACAGCAATTCCCGGTGGCGCTCGCCCCGAATACAGCGCTTGAGGGTATCGTAGCGGGATTTGACTTCGTTATAATCGTACAGGTTGCAGCGCAGCTCCTCCTTCCAGCCCTCCGCTCCGGACTGAAAATCGTGTTGCTTCGCCAGCTCACGCCATTCCTCGTAGGAATCCGCCTCGCGCAGCAATTTTTCCAGTCTTTTTAACGTCAGCTTTGGTGAGAATACTTCTGCATCCACTGTTAACCCCCTCTCTCTTGCCTGTGAAGCGTTGTTATTTTCAGCCCGACGAGCTTATCGCGTCGAACTTGAATATAACACCTAATTTACCGAGGGCTTTCGAAAAATGCCCATACCGTGACCTGGAACAGGAACAATCCGACTTAACTGGCCTTATCCGGTGGAAATACGCCGTTGTTTCTCAGGCCGACAGGCGCCATTGACCATCCACCGTGTCGCGAGTGAGCTTACCCCTAGCCAGAAGCCAGTTGACATGGGCCATACATTCACCAACCGCAAGAAAGTTCTGGAAGGCATCCATTTCCTTATTGAAAAGTTCATCGGTGAGGGTCTGCGGGTCTTTGGGCGCGGTACACAGAGTAATAATACGATCCAGGCGCTCGTGATGATGAGCTACCACCTCATCCAGGCGTTCATGCAGCCCCCTGAACGGTAACTGATGAGCAGGCAGTACCATTGCTCCGTCCGGAACCTGCTCCCGGATTTTGTTGTGGGCATCAAACCAGTCCTGCAGTGGGTCGGCGTAGGCCTGAGTGGAGGTAATGGAAACATTGGAGGTGATTTCCGGCAGCACCTGATCCCCGGAAATCAGCAGACCCAGTGATTCACAATATAAGGACACATGCTCCGGCGCATGGCCCCGCGTGGTGATAACCTCCCAGATGGTATCACCGATGGCAAAGTGATCCCCATCCTGAAGCCTGTGAAAGGCGGAGGGAACATCCCATACCATCTGATGATAATTATTGTCTCCCAGCAGCGCATCCCTGGACGACTGCCGCATATTGGTGAGGTTGAAATAGTTTATCGTCTCCCAATAGCCTTCTTTGCGTTTTGGCCCATGGAAAGCACGGGTGTAGAAATACTCCGCTTCCGATGTATAAAACGGTACTTTGAAACTGTCACAAAACCAGCCGGCCAAACCAATATGATCCGGGTGATGGTGGGTTGATATAACACGGGTAATCGGCAAACCGTCCAGTGCATCGGCAATAACCGCCTTCCACTGCTCAATCGCTTTTCTGCCTTTCATGCCGGTATCCACGACGGCCCAGCCTTCACCATCGTGGATCAGGTAACAGTTGATGTGGTCCAGCGAAAACGGAAGCGGTGATCGCACCCACTTTACCAGGGGATGGATAGCAACCGAAGAACCTGGTTCGGGCCCTTCAGCGAATGCATATTGAATTGCCATAGGTAATACTCACAGCCAGTAAGAAAGGCATGCGCCTTCCTGAAGATCCAGATCCTGCCCTCATCATGAAGAAACAGGCCTGGCCACCGGACTGAAGATAACAGGTTTATCAAAAGCGGTATCAGAGGCAATCCCGCCAGGCGAGGTGCTCTTTTCGACTTATGACTGACGGGTCGAGACATTCATTGCCGACGCTCAGGATTTACATACGCTTCGCCACTTCACCGTACATCACTTCCGTTGCTCCGCCGCCTATGGTCAGCACCCGCGCGTCACGGTACATCCGCTCAATGGTACTTTCCTGCATAAAACCCATACCGCCGTGAAGTTGCAGGCAGTCATACATTACCTGATTCGCAAATTCACAGGCATCTGCCTTCAGCATGCTCACTTCCTTGATGCAATCCACACCCTGGGCATCCAGCCAGGCGACGTAATAAAGAAAATTTCGGGCCATGGTCACTTTGGTTTGGGCTCGGGCCAGCTTGTCACGAATCACATCCTTATCCCACAGGGTGGCGCCAAATGCAGAGCGGTTCTTGACGTTCTCAATGGTAATATCCAGCGCCTTCTGTGCCTCGCCGATACCCATGGCCGCCAGCATGATACGTTCATGCTGAAAATTCTGCATGATGGCGTAGAAGCCTTTGTTTTCCTCCCCCAGCAGGTTTTCCTGGGGCACCCTCACATTATCAAAATACAGTTCTGCCGTGTCAGAGCTGCGCCAGCCGTGCTTTTTGAGGGAGCGGCCCACGGAAAAACCCGGCGTGCCCTTTTCCACGATAAATATGGACACCCCGCGGGAACCCTTGGCAGAGGGATCGGTTTTTGCGGCAACAAAATAGATATCCCCATGAACACCATTGGTGATAAATATCTTGCTGCCATTGATCACCCAGTCGTTACCGTCCTTGATGGCTCGGGTCTTGATTCCCGCCACATCGGACCCGGCCGCCGGCTCGGTGACGCAAATGGCGGTCATTTTTCTCCCGCTGATAATGTCCGGCAGGTACTTCTGTTTCTGGGCATCACTCCCCGCGTTAGCCAGGTGTGGCGACGCCATATTGGTATGCACCAGCGCCGTGATGGTAACACCCGCAAACGTGGAGCGGGCCAGTTCCTCTGCCAATACCGTGGCTGCCCTTACGTCCATACCGCTGCCGCCGTATTTTTCTTCATGCATCAGACCCAGAAAACCCAGGTCCCCCATCTTGTGGAGCAGCGCTCTGGGTACGGAACCGTCCTCTTCCCAGGCCTCGCCGTTAGGTACAATTTCATTTTCAACAAAACGTCGCACCTGCTCACGCAGCATGTCGTGTTCTTCGTCAAAATAAGGGTCTTTCAGCATCATTGGCGTTTATTCCTCAGGTTCGATTTCCAGTATCAGCGCGCCGTCCTCAACCTTGTCGCCTGCGCTGAACTGTATACTGCTCACCGTACCCGAACAGGGACAGGGCATGTTATGAATGAGTTTCATGGCTTCCATCACCACGGCAGTCTGGCCTTCTTCCACCCGGTCCCCTTCCTGTACCAGAACATCGGTAATCAGGCCCGGCATATGAGCTCTTATCACATTGGAGGCATTTTTTAGGGCAGCCACTTCACCCAGCTGGCTTTCTTCCAGAGACAGGAACAGGTAAGCGCGGTTAAGCCGCGGTGAACTCAGGGCAACGTGCTTTTGACTGATGGCAATATCCAGGGAGCGCCGGGTTCCACCCACCTCAACTTGCCAAACCTGATTACCCTGCTCGGCATCAGGGGCAGTCAATATCACCTGATGCCGGGACGCCTCGCCCTCCGGCAAGCCCTGAATCTCCACTACATAGTCCGCTCCACTGCCGGTTATCACAAACTCCAGCAGCTCATTACCATGTTGCAACCACAAGCGGGTTCTGGATGGCGCATCACAGGTCTGCGTAAGGCGCCAGCCACCCAGCGATTGCCAGGGTGTGCCGGCAGTCGCAAGGTCTGCACGCTTTTGCTGGTTAACACAATAGGCGACGGCCGCGATGGCCATGTGCATGGGTTCACCCCAGGGCCGCCAGCCGTCGGGAAATGCCGTTTCGATATATTGCGTTGACAACTCCTGATGGAATGCCGGCCTGGTAATCAGGCTGGTAAGAAACTCCTGATTGGTTTTTACTCCGCCGATGGCGAAATTATTCAATCCGTGGAGCAACCGCTGGGATGCCAGCCCCCGGGTTGCACCCCAGGCGATCACTTTGGCGATCATGGAGTCATAAAAGGGGGTAATTTCGGATCCGCGAGTGACCCCACTGTCAATTCTCAACCCTTCTGCTTCCGGTTCCCGGTACAATCTGATAGTACCGATCTCCGGAAGATAATTATTGGCCGGGTCTTCCGCGTTCACCCTGGCCTCAATGGCATGGCCATTCGCCAGGATGCTATTTTGGGTAAAGGGAATGGGCTCACCCTGGGCAACCCGAATCTGCCACTCTACCAGATCAAGTCCGGTGACCAGTTCCGTGGTGGGGTGTTCCACCTGCAGGCGGGTGTTCATTTCCAGAAAGTAGGCTTCGCGGGTGTCGGCATCAAAAATAAACTCCACGGTCCCAGCACCCAGATAATCCAGGTGAGAGGCTAGCCTTACTGCGCAGGCAAAAAGTGATTGGCGGACCTCTGCCGGCATGTGACTGACCGGCGCTTCTTCAATCACCTTCTGGTAATTGCGCTGTATGGAACATTCCCGGTCCAGAAGGTGCAGCACGTTTCCATGACTGTCTCCCAGCACCTGGACTTCAATATGCCGGGGTCGGGTAATGTATTTTTCCAGCAGTATGCGATCGTCACCGAAAGAGTTGCGAGCTTCCTGCTTGGCGAGCTTCAGTTGTTCCTCGAATTTGCTGCCGTCATGCACGATCCGCATACCCTTGCCACCGCCACCGGCGCTGGCTTTTATCAGAACCGGAAAACCGATTTCCGACGCTTTGTCCGCAAGGGTTTTCAGGCTTTGGTCATCGCCGTTGTAGCCGGGTACCGTTGGAATTTCCAATTGCTGTGCAATGGCTTTGGCTTCGATTTTTGATCCCATATCCGCGATGCTTTCCACGGAAGGACCCACAAAAATTATGTTGTGCTGCTGGCACAGACTGATAAGTTCGGTACTCTCTGAAAGAAAACCGTAACCGGGGTGGATGGCATCAGCTTTCACCCGCAGCGCAGCCTCGATAATCGACTTTGCATTCAGGTAACTTTCGCTGGCGGCAGCGCCGCCGATATGGCAGGCCAGGTCCGCTGTTTTCGCATGCAGGGCAAAGCGGTCGGCATCCGAGAACACCGCTACAGATTCAATACCCAGCTTTCTGCAGGTACGAATCACCCGACAGGCGATTTCACCACGGTTGGCAACCAGCAGCCGTTTGATAGTGCTCATGACTGCCTCCACGAGGGCGTTTCCTTATTGAAGAAGCAGTGAATACCTTCCTGCCCCTCCTCAGACTCCCAGGTGTCCGCCAGCAGATTTGCCGTGTAGTGCACACAGGTATCGGTGTCATGGGTATCCACGAAAAAGATCAGTTTTTTGGTGGCGGCAATGGCGCCGGGACCACACTGCAGGACATAGCCGATTTCTTTTTCCACGGCGGCATTCAGATCAGCATCGGGCACCACTTCATCCACCAGTTTCACATCACGTGCTTTGTGAGCATTTAACGGCCGGGCATTGAGGAATGTCCGGCGTGCATTTGCTCGGCCCATTCTCTGCACCACAAAAGTGGAAATATTGGCCGGCGTCAGTCCCAGGCGCACCTCCGTCAGGGCAAACTTGCAGGATTCTGCGGCAATGGCGATATCACAGACGGAAATCATTCCGGTGCCACCGCCATAGGCCTGGCCGTTGATTTTACCAATCAACGGCTTGCCCAGTTCATTGAGGGTTCGCAACATGGTGGCCAGGCGGGCACTGTCCTCTACCCGCTCTTTGCGGCTGGCTTCAAACAGCCCCTGCATCCATTTCAGATCGCCCCCGGCACAGAAAGATTCACCGGCTCCGGTCAGCACCACGCATCTTACTTCTTGGTTGCTGTCCAGCTCACGGGCGGCTTCGGTTACTTCCCGGATCAGCTCATCGTTCATGGCGTTGTGCTTGTCCGGTCTGTTCAGCAAAAGTGTTGCCACACCGCGCTGATCAATTGAAACGTCAATCGTGTTATAGGTCATGATTCAACTATCCTGCTCAATTCCTGCATCACATGCGGTATACGTGGGTGCGTACTTTTTCGGGCTCTTTGGTGGCTGCCACAGCCAGACACAAACCAATCACATCCCGTGTCTGGGTGGGCTCAATAATGCCGTCATCCCAGAGGCGCGATGTGGCATAGTAGGGATTGCTTTTTTCGGCATAAAGCGCCCGGGTATCACGCTCGAGTTTTTCCAGGGATTCCGGTGTGGCTTTCTGGCTGATACTGTTTCGTGCCAGCTCCATCACCACATTGGTACCGATATCCGGGCTCATGGTGGCCACCACGGAGTTCGGCCAGGCAAACATCATATTCGGGCGGAATCCACGACCGCACATGCCATAGTTTCCGGCCCCGTAGGAACCGCCAACCACCACGGTAAACCGTGGCACTCTGGCGCAGGACATGGCATACACCAGTTTGGCGCTGTGCTTGGAAATACCGCCCTGTTCCGCTGCCTTGCCCACCATAAAGCCGGGCACGTTCTGCAGGAACAACAGTGGAATACCACGCTGCTCACACAGCGTTATAAAATGAGCTCCTTTGACAGAGGAATCCGAAAACAGTGGGCCATTGTTGCCGAGTATTCCCACCGGATAGCCGTGCAGATGGGCGGTTCCGCAAATCAGGCTGGTGCCCCATTGGGGTTTGAATTCCTGAAACTCGCTGCTATCCACCAGGCGGGCAATAACTTCCCGCATATCAAAAGGCTGCGCAAAGTCCCTGTTGACAATCCCCATGATTTCTTCTGCGGGATACGCAGGATCCGATGCCGGCTTTTTGCGGACGTGGTTTCTGGCCGGACGATTGAATCCCGCCACAATATCGCGCAGGCGGGCAATGGCTTCCTGCTCTGTTTCCGCGATATTGTCAGAAACACCGGAAACGGTGGTGTGCATCTGGGCCCCGCCAAGGTCTTCAGGGCTGATATCCTCATTGATAGCAACCTTGACGATAGAAGGACCACCCAGATGAATCGTGGCATTGCCGCGCACCATCACCACCTCGTCGGACAGCGCCGGTATGTAGGCAGCACCAGCGGTGCTGACACCAAACACCGCGGCAATCTGCGGCAGTCCCCGGGACGACATATTGCACTGGCGGAAAAATATATTGCCGAAGTGATCCTTGTCAGGAAATACCCGATCCCACTCATGGAGATAGGCGCCGCCACAATCCACCAGGTAGATGCAGGGCAAATCATGCTTATCGGCAATTTCCTGGGCGCGTACGTGTTTTTTTACCGTCTCCGGATAATAGGCGCCGCCTTTGACAGTGGAATCGTTGGCAACAATCACACAGTGCATGCCGTGAACCACACCAATACCGGTAACAATACCAGCGCTGTGAACCCGGTCGCCATATTGCTGATAGGCTGCCAGGGCGGAGAATTCCAGAAAAGGAGTACAGGGATCCACCAGTAAATCAATACGTTCACGAGGTAACAGTTTGCCTCGTTTGCGGTGTCGCTCTATCAGGTGATCACGGCCACCAAACACCGCCTCTTTTATGTTGGCGCGAAGCTCTTCCACCAGTCCCCGGTGATAGGTGACGTTCTCGCGATAGGTATCGGAATTTTTATTAACCTTGGAGATTATTCTGCTCATACAACAACTCAAGTGCAAAGAAAGTGGAGCGGCCTTGACTGGGCAGACCGCTCTGTCCCTTGGTGGGCAGCGTACTTACTTGTCGCGACCGGCGTTTTCCCAGTAAGGTGCCCTGATCATTTTACGACTGACTTTGCCAACAGGTGTACGGGGCAGGGATTCTGTACGAACTTCCACGGAGGCAGGCTTTTTGTATGAGCCCAGCTCGTCGGCGCACAGCTGGATGATCTCTTCTTCTGATACATCGTTCACATCCTTCACCACCACGATCACGTGCGGTGCCTGGCCGAAGCGGTCATGGGGTACCGGAAAAGCCACCACCTCGATAACCTTTGGATTGGTAGCAATTACATTCTCCAGTTCAGTTGGCCAGATGTTATAGCCGCCCGAAATGATCATGTCGTCTTTACGGTCCAGCATGTAAAGGTATCCGTTCTCATCAACGTAACCCATATCGCTGGTATGAACCCAACCGTCAATCAGGGTTTTTTCCGTAGATCCGGGATTTTTCCAGTAGCCGGTCATTTGCCCGTCAACCTGCAGGCAGATTTCGCCTTCTTCACCAACAGGCATCAATTCGTTGGTATCCGGATCACGGATCTGCACGCCGCAGAACGGATGGATCTTGCCCAGGGAACGCATGGGTTTGGAACCGGGAATATCATCCCGTACCCAGTCACTGGCCATGGTCATGGTGGCAGGCACAGCTTCTGTCTGGCCATACAGCTGACACATCGCATCACCAAAGATTTCGTAGGCTTTCTTGACGTTGGCTTCGGTGATGGGTGCAGCGCCGATCAACAGCACTTTCAGATGTGACCAGTCTCTTTCCCGGATCCCCTCCACCTGCATAACGTCCTGAACCATGGTGGGCGCCATGAACACATAGCCCACTTTCTCTTTTTCCATCTGGTCCACCACCGGCCCGGGCTGGTATTTCTGCACCACAAGATTCACACCACCCTGCAGCCATACCGGCACAAACTGATAGCCGGAGGCATGGGAAATCGGCGCGATATGCATACAGACGTCCCCCACTTCCACAGAGGGCATGGTGAAAAACCAGTTACGCCCGATATCAAGCCAGGCTTTATGGGTAAAACTCACTCCCTTGGGGTTGCCTGTGGTGCCACCCGTGTGGCGAATGACGTAAAGATCCTCGCCATCCACTTCAACATCGGGGTCATCCGCCGGAAAACTTGCGAGCCAGTTTTCATAACCGTCTTTGGTGCGCACGATGATATGCTCCAGACATTCAATATCATTGTTCATACCTTCGAGCTGATCGGCATAGTGTTCATCCACTACCACCGCACGACAACCGGTGTGTTCCATCATGTACTGATGGCTCTTGCGCGCATTCCTGGCGTACAGCGGGACCCGCACGATATTGGCTATTGCCGCTCCCAGAAAGAAGTCAACGGCTTCAATGGTGTTGTCTTCCAGCGAGGCCACTTTGTCACCCGGCATCAACCCCATCGATAGCATCAGGTTCGCCATGCGCGTGCCGCGTTCCCAGGCTTCTTTGTAAGTCAACCGCACGTCACCGGCAATAATTGCCGGTTTGTCAGCGTGAAATTTGGCGGAACGTCTCATCAGGTCGCGGATATTCATTGCAAGTCCCTCTTTCGTTGTCATGTCTGTTAATTTTTATTGTTTCGCTTCTGTAAATCCTTTTCTGGGAAGCGGTGCTTCCCCGTCCACATAAGCCGGATAAAGCGCCTGGTACTCTCCCTCCGGGCCCTCAACAACCAGTTGTCTGGCTCTGATATGAGGAGTCTCTATGGCTTTATCCAGCGGCAGCACATCGTTGTAGCAGCAATCGACGCCGGCCAGTAACTCGTTGGCTTCATTCAGTGTCAGGCTGCTAAAAAATTCAGCAACCTCCCGCTGCAACGCCGTCTGCGGCAGCGGTTCACTGATCCTTTCGATCCATTCCTGTCTCCCGGCTGCAACACAGAAACTGTTCCAGAATTTGGGTTCCACCGCTCCCAGGGCTATGTTGTGGCCATCCTTTGTCTGATAGGTACGGTAGCGGGCGGCGCCCCCGTTCAGCAGCGACTGTGCCCGTGGTGTGCCCTTTCCGGTAAGCGCCAGGTCTGCCAGCGGAAATGCCATTAATGGCATGACTGAATCCGCCAGTGCCACCTCGATGTGGCACCCCTTTCCGGTTCGGGACCGTTCCACCAGTGCAGCCAGTACGGTGCTTAGCCCATAAAGGCCGGCCGAACAGTCCGCCAGCGGTGGCCAGGGCGCCACGGCCTGCGCTTCGGTACCAGTGCCTTCCAGCACGCCGTTCATGGCCAGATAATTCAGATCGTGACCCACCGCATTCACCAGCGGGCTGTTGCTGCCGTAACCGTTCAGGGAACAGATAATCAGGCGCGGATTGCGCTCTCTGAGAAGTGCAACGGGCAGATCCAGCCTTGCCATTACATCCGGCCGGAAGGATTCCAGCAGCACATCCGCATCACGGATCAAATCCAGAAACCGCTGACGATCGCCGGTATCTTTCAGGTTAAGCTGTATGCCCGACTTGTTACCGTTGACAGCATTGAAATAGGCGGAGCGTCCTTCGGCGCCCGGGGGGCCGATAAAGCGCATTTCCTCACCGCCCGGGGGTTCTACCTTGACAACCTCAGCCCCCATTTCCGCCATGGAGAGCGAAGCCAGCGGGCCAGGCAGGTGACGACTCAGATCCACCACTTTAATGCCTTGCAGAAACTGGTTCAGGCGGCTCATGCAACGGCCCCTAGGTGAAGTCCACGTCGAGACCAAGCTCACGGGCGATGATCATGGTTTGAATCTGGCTGGAACCGTCTCCAATGCGGGTAATGCGGGTATCTCGCAGATATCGTGATACAGGGCAGTCATTCATGAAACCAAACCCGCCATGGACCTGTATGGCAAGGTCCGCCACCTCGGATGACGTTTCGCAGCAGTAATATTTCGCCATGGCCAGCTCTTTCAGACTGGCGGTGCCGGCATCGGCTTTGGCAGCGGCCTGGCGTGCCAGCAGGCGTGAGGTTTCCACTTTTACCGCCATATCGGCGATCATCTTCTGCACCAGCTGCAGGCCACCCAGGGTAGTGCCAAAGGCTTTGCGATCCTGGGCATAGGCAATGGAATGATCCAGACAGGCCTGGGACAGCCCCAGGGCACAGGCCGAGAGGTAACAGCGGGCGAACTGATAGGTTTTGTGGACTATGTAACGGCCATCACCCTCATTACCCACAATCGCATCGTCACCCACTATGGCGTTGTCCAGATAGATGGGCCGCGTATCCGAGGAACGCCATCCCAGCTTGTCGTAGGATTTGCCGATTTCCACACCGGGAGTCCCCTGGGGTACCAGGAACAGAGACATTTTGGTGCGCTCTGCATCCGGAGGTGACGTAATAGCAGCCACCAGATTATAGGCGGTGATGTCCGTGCCGCTGTTGGTGATAAAGGCCTTCTCGCCACTGATGGACCATTTGTCACCCTCAACCCGTTTGGCACGTGTGGTAAAACCCGCCGTCCAGGAGCCTGCCTGTGGCTCGGTGCCGGCGATGGAACCCACGGCACGGCCAGCAACGATCTCCGGCAGGTAGGTCTGTTTCTGCTCATCACTGCCAAAGGCCTGCAGGGTGAGGCCCGTGGCCACCGCCACCATGGTGGTCAGCGC
>JAWVYU010000106.1:0-14018 GCA_033722575.1 Ketobacteraceae bacterium
CAAACCTGTGCGCTGATCAAGAATAACAGCGGTTTCAAGAGTACACCCGTGATCATGCTTTCCAGTAAAGACGGGCTTTTTGACAAAGCGAAAGGGCGTATCGTTGGTTCTGACCAATACCTGACCAAGCCTTTCAGCAAAGAAGAGTTATTGGGCGCGATTCGCGAACACGTTAGTTAATTGCCATTCCTTGTTTTAGCTGTGCCAAAGAGTTTTGAACTGGAGGAGTTATGCCTCGCGTACTGATCGTTGATGATTCACCAACAGAAACGTACAAATTTAAAGAGATTCTCGAAAAGAACGGTTTCGAGATCATTACAGCGGATAATGGCGCGGACGGCGTGGCTGTGGCGCGCCAGGAACTGCCCGATGTGGTGCTGATGGATGTTGTCATGCCCGGCCTGAATGGTTTTCAGGCCACCCGACAGATCAGCAAGAACGAAGAGACAAAGAATATCCCCGTCATTATTGTAACTACCAAAGATCAGGAAACTGACAAGGTATGGGGCAAGCGTCAGGGCGCCAGCGATTATCTCACCAAGCCGGTGGATGAAAAGCTGCTGCTGGAAACCATCAATCGGGTGCTGAGCTAATCGGGTAATTCATGGCTGATTCTCCTGCTTTTAACAAACTGGTCGATATTGAAAAACGCAGCCGTGAGCACGCCTGCGATCTGCCGCAACAGGTTGAAGCAAAAACCATCTGGAGCGGAGTCGGCTTTTCCCTGGCAGGAAATCGTTATGTGGTACCCATGCATGAAGTGGCGGAAATTTCCCACGTGCCGCGCTTTACGCAGGTGCCCGGGGTGCAGTCCTGGGTAAAAGGGGTGGCCAATGTCCGTGGCCGGCTGATGCCGGTACTGGACCTGATGTCCTTTCTGAACCGCCAGTCCGAATTTCCGCTTAAAAGGCGGCGGCTACTGGTGATTGAACGGGGTGAATTGTACAGCGGCCTGGTTGTGGACGCCGTACTCGGGATGCAGCACTTTTCCATAGACTCCTTTGTGAACGAGTTGCCTGGCTCTTTTCAGGTGACGCGCCCCTATCTGAAAGGGGGTTATGTGAAAGATGACGACGTGTGGGGGCTGTTCAGCCTGCATGATCTGGCGCAGGATCCCAGTTTTATGAATGTTGCCTCATAGCCCGGACGGGTTGATGAGGTTTTTTTATTTAGGGAATGTCCGAATACCCGGTGGCGGAAAACAGCCCGCGCCGGAAACGATTACCATGCTGCCTGCCGCTTTTCCGAAAGGGGCAGGCAGTGTAGTAAAAACCAAACGAAAACCAACATGAAGCAAATCGTAATGATGTGTGCAATAAACGGCCAGGAGTCCGCCTATGTCGTCTAGCACTGGAAAGCTGGAAACCAGCAAGTCCTCGAAAGGCATAATAATCTGGGTATTGGGACTCGTCGTCTCAATGTTATTAATGATCGGCAACTTCGTTATGGTGGGTGACCACACGGAGCAGTCGGCTAACTACATCACCAAGGCAACGGAGCTCCGGGTACTGTCGCAGAGGATTGCGAAAAACGCCCTGGAATCCGCCACCGGTAACGCCGATGCGTTCGCCTTCCTCGAGCAGGCGCGTATCGACTTTGGCCTTGTGTGGGACCAGATCAAGAACGGTAACCCCGATGAGGGGCTTTCCGCCGATTCGGTGTTTGTTGAAAACGCCAAAAAGGAGGTAAGCGACGTTGAGAAGATCTGGCAGCGGGTATCGCAGAACTCCGACGTGATTCTGCAGGGCCGTCAGACGGTACTGAACCTGCACGATGTGGCGCGCGTGCTTGCCGATACCATTCCGGTGCTTCAGGAAGAATATGACCTGGTGGTGGAAACCCTGCTGGAAAACAGGGCACCAGCCAGCCAGGTAGCGGTTGCCCAGCGGCAGTCCCTGCTGGCCGAACGGATTGTGCGAAGTGTCAACAAGGTGCTGGAAGGTGGCGATGACGCAGTCATGGCGGCCGACAGCTTCGGCCAGGACACCGAGCGTTTCGGTCGGGTACTCACCGGTATGCTGGAAGGCGACGCGGCACTGGGGATCACCCGGGTCAAGGATCCCGATGCCATCGAGTCACTGAATGAAATCGCCGACTCCTTTGCGGAGGTGAGCGAAAGCGTGGACGAGATTCTGCAGAGTTCTCCGGAACTGTTCCAGGTACGCCGCGCTGCTGACGACATCTTCGTGGACTCACAAACACTCCTGAACGAAACCGGTGCACTGGTACGTCGTTTTGAGGATACCAAGGCGCCTGGCATCTGGTCGGACATGACCGGGGTACTGTTTGCTGGTCTTGGCCTGTTGTTCCTGTTTGGTATTTTCTTCTCCTTTATCGGGCAAACCCGCGCCACTCTGGCTTTCGAGGCGCAACGTCGTGAGGAAGAGGAAGAACAGAACCAGCGTAACCAGGAAGCGATCCTGCGTTTGCTGGATGAGCTGGGTGACCTGGCGGACGGTGACCTGACCATCCAGACCACGGTAACCGAGGACTTCACGGGCGCGATCGCCGACTCTATCAACTTCACCATCGACCAGCTCCGTTCACTGGTATCTACCATTAACGAGACGGCGGTACAGGTGAGTTCAGCGGCCCAGGAAACCCAGGCCACTGCGATGCATCTGGCGGAAGCTTCCGAGCACCAGGCTCAGGAAATTGCAGGGGCGTCTGCCGCGATCAACGAGATGGCGGTTTCTATCGACCAGGTATCTGCCAACGCTGCTGAATCAGCTGCGGTTGCGGAGCGATCAGTATCGATCGCCAACAAGGGTGCCGAAGTGGTACAGAACACTATCCATGGTATGGATACCATCCGTGAGCAGATCCAGGAAACATCCAAACGGATCAAGCGACTGGGTGAATCTTCCCAGGAGATCGGTGATATCGTATCTCTGATCAACGACATCGCCGACCAGACCAACATCCTCGCATTGAACGCTGCGATCCAGGCCTCTATGGCAGGTGAAGCGGGCCGCGGTTTCGCGGTTGTTGCGGACGAGGTGCAGCGTCTTGCGGAACGTGCTTCTGCAGCAACGAAGCAGATTGAGGCGCTGGTTAAAACGATCCAGACCGATACCAACGAAGCGGTTATCTCGATGGAAACCACCACATCCGAGGTGGTGCGCGGGGCTCGCCTGGCGCAGGACGCGGGTGTGGCACTGGAAGAAATCGAGAACGTATCCAGTAACCTGGCGGACCTGATCCAGAACATCTCTAACGCAGCACGCCAGCAGGCGGCCTCTGCGGGCCATATCTCCAACACGATGAACGTTATCCAGGAGATCACCTCGCAGACATCCGCTGGTACCACGGCAACGGCCAACTCAATCGGTAACCTGGCTGAGCTGGCAGTACAGATGCGTAATTCGGTAGCCGGTTTCAAACTGCCAGAGTCCGCGTAACCGGACTCTGTTGGCACTAACTGGCTGGGAGTAGAGCAGTGCCTGCTGAGTTGTGGAGTTTGAAAGAAACCCCCAAAATGGACGACGAACAATTCGTCCTGTGGCAGTCACTGCTCGAAGACCGCACCGGTATGCAGCTGTCTACGCAACGCAAAACCTTTCTTGAAACCAGTCTCACCATGCGCATGCGTGAGATTGGTTATTCAAATTATGACGAATACTACCAGCGGCTCATGAACGGCCTGGCCGGAGAAGTGGAGTGGGCTACTCTGGTGGATCGTCTGACTGTTCAGGAAACCAGTTTTTTCCGCCACAGCAGTTCCTATGAGCTGGTGGAAAACTACACCCAACAGCTGCTGGAAAATGCCAACGAGCGTTTGCATATCGATATCTGGAGCGTGGGCTGTTCCACCGGTGAGGAGCCTTATTCACTGGCCATGCTGATGGATAACATGATTTCGCAGCAGTCACAGCAGCATTACTTCGGGATTACCGCAACGGATATCAGCCTGCCGGCGCTGAGCAAGGGCCGCCAGGCCATATACAGTGCCCGCAAGGTGGAAATGATCTCGCCGGAGTTCCGGGAGCGTTATTTTGAAAAACTGGACCCGAACCGTTATCAGGTGATACCGAAGCTGCGGGAACGTCTCTGTTTTGCGCAGGTGAATGTTCGGGAACTGGAAAAGGCACCGATGTCCGATATGGACATTATCTATTGTCAGAATTTACTGATCTATTTTCGCCGTTGGCGACAACGGGAAATTGTATCGCGATTAATTGAACGTTTGGCTCCGGGTGGTCTTCTGGTGCTGGGTGTGGGTGAGGTGATTGAATTTGAGCATCCCCAGGCCCAGCGGCTGCACCATCAGAACACCCTGGCGTTCACGCGAAAAATGGCTTAGGGCGGGAGTTCACATGGCCGAAAACCATGATTATCAAGCGCTGGAATGGGTTAAGGGTGAAATAGAAGAAACCCTTAAACAGGCACAACAGTCTCTGGAAGCCTTTGTGGAAAATCCGGAAGACTCCACCCGCATGCGGTTCTGTCTGACGCATCTGCACCAGGTGTATGGCACCCTGCAGATGGTGGAGTTCTATGGAGCGGCATTGCTGGCGGAAGAGATGGAAAATCTTGCCCAGGCGCTGTTTCAGGGCCGGGTACCCCAGGTGGAAGATGCCCAGGAAGTGCTGATGCGTGCCATTCTGCAGCTGCCTGCCTACCTGGATCGCGTCAAGGAAGGCAAGCGCGATATGCCGGTGGTGATTCTGCCCCTGCTGAATGATCTGCGTGCTTCCCGGGGCGAAAGCCTGCTGTCCGAAACCGCGCTGTTCAAACCGGATATGGCATCCGGTGAAATGGCGGCGCCCTCGGAAGAAGTCTCTGATGAGGTGGTCAAACAGCTGCCCCAGCTGCTCAAGAAAATCCGTCAGCTGTACCAGTTCGCGTTAGTAGGACTGATCCGGGGTCAGGATATGCCCACCAACCTGGGCTATCTGGCCAAGGCGCTGGCGAAGCTGGAACAGGTGTATTCCAATGCCCCCATGGCCCAGCTCTGGTGGGTGGGCGGCGCTGTGGTGGAAGGGCTGTCGCGCTCCTCCATTGAGCTCAGTACCTCAGTCAAAATGCTGTTGGGTCTGATCGACCGGCAGCTGAAAACCAGTATCGATGAAAACCGCAGTCGCGACGAGGAATGCCCCACGGAACTGGTAAAAAACCTGCTGTATTACGTGGCCCGCTGCGACGGCGACTCCCCCCGGATCAAGGCCGTGAAAAAGGCGTTCCGCCTCGATGAGGCCCTGCCAACCGATGACCTGCTGGATGTGGAGCGACGTCGCCTTGCAGGACCGGACCGCGAAGCCATTGTGACAGTGATTCGCGCCCTGCTGGAAGAGCTCACCAGCATCAAGGAAACCATGGATATTTTCCTCAGGGGCCAGAGCCGCAATATTGACGACCTTAAACAGCTGATGCCCCAACTCAAACAGGTGAGCGATACCCTAGGTGTGCTGGGTATCGGTAATCCCAGGCGGGTGATCCTGGAGCAGCTGGATGTGATCGGCCGGGTCATTGAGTCCGGAATCCTGCCGGACGATAACACCTTTATGGATGTGGCCGGTGCGCTGCTTTATGTGGAAGCCACACTGCAGGGCTTTGCGGATGATCGCAAGCGCGGCCTGAGCGCCGACGGGGAAAGCATCCCCGAAGGCAGTGATCAGTTTGTGTCACCGGAGCATGTGAGCAAGGCCCGGGCTGCAGTGATCGAGGAGTCCCGCGCCGGACTGGAGAACGCCAAGGACGCAATCATGGAGTACCTCAGTTCCCAGTTCAACGCGGAAGCCCTGGCGCCGGTACCGGAAATTCTGAACAGTGTCCGGGGCGGTCTGGTAATGGTTCCCCTTAACCATCCGGCCGACCTGTTGCTGAGCTGTATCCGCTACATTGAAGAGCGGCTGATTTCCGAAGATGCCCAGCCGGAATGGCGCGAGCTGGATACGCTGGCGGATGCCATTACCAGTATCGAATATTATCTTGAGCGCCTGGGAGACCAGTTACCCGGTGATGAGGACATCCTGTCCATTGCCGAGGAGGCAGTGGCTTCCCTGGGCTACCCCGTCACTCGCGGCGCTGAAGAAGAGTTTGCCGAAGAAGCAGCGGGCGAGGAATCATCCGTGGTGACGCTGGATTCGGTTACCATGGAAGAAGAAGTCCCCGAGGTGGAGATTCCGGAGTTGTCGGATGCCGTGGAGGGCGATCATGTCAGCGCCGAGGCGCCCATGGAAGAGCCTGTTCCCGGTCAGCCGGAGGAAGCCGCGCCGGAAGAAGTCCGGATTACGGAAGGGGAGTTTCCCGAACAGGCAGAGCCGGAAACGCTGCCTGAAGAACCGGTGGCCGCTGAAGAGGTCATGCCCGAGGCGGAACCTGACATCATCACGCCCGCAGAGCAGCCTTTGGAAGAGGTGGCAGAAGCCGCTGCGCCGGAACCCGAGCCTGAAGAAGAGGAAGATGACCTCATTGATGATGAGCTGATTGAAATCTTTGTGGAAGAAGCGGGTGAGGTGCTGGAAACCATCAATGAGTACCTGCCCCAGTGGCGTGCCAATCCTGACAATGAAGAAGCCCTGACCGAAGTGCGCCGCGCCTATCATACCCTCAAGGGGAGCGGACGCATGGTGGGTGCCATGGTGGTGGGCGAGCTGGCGTGGTCTATTGAAAACATGCTGAACCGGCTGATCGATAACACCATCCCCACCAATGACGCTGTCTTTTCCATTGTGGAAACAGTGACGGGCGTAGTCCCCGAACTGGTGAAAAACTTTGAAGAACGCACCAAGCCCACACTGAATGTGGAAGCGCTGGCGGCCGTGGCCGATGCCTTGTCCAAAGGTCAGACACCGCCGGAACTGCCTGCGGATCTCCATGGCGAAGCCGCCCCGGCGGTGGCCGAAGAGCCGGCACCTGTTGAAGAGCCCGCCACAGAGGCGCCGGTTCTGGAAGAGGCTGCACCGGAAGAAATACCCGAAGCACTACCGGAGCCTGAGGCAGTGGAAGAAGCTGCCGAGCTGCATGAAGAGGAGCCACTGCTGGAAGAAATCAGCGAGGCTGAGGAACTGTCACCGGAAGACATGCTGACCACCGGCGAGCCCGTGGCAGAACGCGAGGAAGCGCCCGAAATGGACATCGATCCCGTGCTGATCGATATCTTCAAACAGGAGGCCCTGAGCCACCTGGACGAGGTGAAAGCCTTCCTGAATACCAGCGAACGAGTCATTTCAAACCCGCTGCTGCGAGCCTTGCATACCCTTAAAGGCAGCGCTCACATGGCAGGTATTCACCCCATCGCCGATGTGGCGGCGCCCACCGAGAAATTCATCAAGGAATGTCACCTGCAGGGCATCAAGGCCGACAAGGACATCAAGGAATTCCTGGGTGAAGCCGTCGCTTTGATAGAAAACGGCCTGGAACAGATTGCTACGAATCCGGCTGCCCAGATTGTGGGCGCTGATCTGCTGCAGGAGCATATATTCAACCTGCGCAAGGAAAAACTGACCCACGCGGAAGAAGCTGAAGAGCGTGGCGAAGGTGTGGCCCTGGATCCCCAGCTGGTCTCCATGTTCCTGGCAGAGGGTACCGACCTGATTCTGGATGCGTCCGACGTACTGAACCAGTGGGAAGAAAACCCGGTGCCGGGCGAAGAGCTGGACAATCTGCGCAAAGAGTTGCGCATTCTTGCCCGCAGCGCCACTGCAGCACAGCTGTCCGATGTGGCGGCTCTGTGCATGGGCCTGGAGGAAGTCTACAGCGCCATTGCAGAAGGCATGCTGACACCCTCGCCCGATTTCTTTGAAATTGCCCATCGCGCCCACACTCATCTGATTGGCATGATGGACCGGATTGCCGTGGGCCAGGCGCCTTCACCGGTAGACGATATTGTTTCTGAACTGCAAGGGCTGATGGATCAGGCACCTCAGGTGGAAGAACAGATCAGCGGTACACCGGCGGAAGAGGCCCCTGCCGAGCCGGAATTCGAGACCGTGACCGAAGAACCGGAAGAACCGCCGGTGCTGGAAACCACCACCGAAGAAGTGTACGTGGAAAGCGGCGACGATCTGGAAGAGGAAGAGGACTTCGATACCGAAGCGGTGGACGAACTGGAAGACGACTTCGCCGAAACCGAAGCGGAGCTGGAGGCCACCTCGGCCGCCCTGGAAGTGGACCAGGACTACGATCCGGAACTGGTGGAGATCTTCCTGGAAGAAGCCAACGATATTGTGGACTCCATTTCCAACCTGTTGCAGGACTGGATCGAGGACCCTGCCAATATCAGCAAGGTGGCCGAGCTGCAGCGTGACCTGCACACCCTGAAAGGGGGTGCCCGCATGTCGGAAATGCGCGAAGTGGGCGACCTGGCTCACGAACTGGAAAACCTGTATGAAGGCCTGTGTGAAAAACGCTTTAAAGCCGTGCCGCCATTGTTTGATGTGCTGCACCGCTGCCACGACACCCTGGCGGAAATGGTAGAGAAAATCCAGGCCAACGAACCGGTGGCACCGGCCGATGAGCTGATTGAAACCATTACCCGGTTCATGAAAACCGGCGTGCTGGAAGGTGCTCAGGCTGCACCCGAGGTGGGCACAGAAACCCCGGTGGCGGAAGTGGAGCCACCGCCGGTTTACGAGCCCGAGCCCGAGCCGGAAATGGAAGTGGACGAGGACGAAGCGGCACTGGAAGCTTTGTCATCCCGGGAAGAAGGGGAGGAAGTCGATACCGAAATCCTCGAAGTTTTCCTGGAAGAGGCGGACGAGCTGGCCGACAACCTGGATCACACCATTCATGCCTGGCTCAACGAACGGCATAACCGTGAGCACATGGATGAACTGAAGCGTTTGCTGCATACCCTGAAAGGGGGCGCGCGCCTTGCCGGACTCACCCGGCTGGGCAATATCAGCCACAACTTTGAAACTGATCTGATACACGCCGACGTCGACAATATTCCACTGGACGATGCCTTCTTTGAGAAAGTTCAGGCAACCTACGATGCTCTGTTCGAGCAGATCAATGCGGTGCGCAAACGGGGCGGCGAGCTGGTGCAGCCCAGGCCCGAAGCGGCAGAACCGGAGGCTCCGGAAACGCCGCCGATACCCACACCAATGCCGGTTTCCGAAGACAATGTGGTGCCCATTACCGCGCAGCCTGAGCCGGAAGAGCTGGAAAGCTTTGTTATCAAGAATGCCCAGCCACCCACTGAGGCCGCTAAGCAGAAAGAGGAAGAGGCCCGTGCCGCTTCCGGTGAAAGCGTGCGGGTAACCGCCGAGCTGCTGGAAGATCTGGTCAACCTGGCCGGTGAGTCCAGTATTATCCGCGGCCGGATGGAAACGGAGCTGGTGGATTTCAACTTCATGATTGACGAGATCGGGCAAACCGTTGACCGGGTGCGGGAACTGCTGCGCCGTCTGGATCTTGAAACCGAAGCCCAGATTCTGCACCGCCACCAGAAAGACGCGGAAGAGAGCGGCCAGGATTACGAAGACTTTGACCCGCTGGAAATGGACCGTTATTCCACGCTTAACCAGCTATCCCGCTCCCTGGGTGAGTCGGCCTCTGATCTGATTGACCTGACGGATTCGCTGCGGGATCGTTCCCGCGATACGGAAACCCTGTTACTGCAGCAATCCCGGGTGAATACCGAATTGCAGGAAGGCCTGATGCGTACCCGCATGGTACCGTTCTCGCGCACCGTGCCGCGGCTGCGCCGTATCATTCGCCAGATCGGTACGGAAACCGGCAAGAAGGCCGAGCTGGAAATTATCGGTGCAGAGGGTGAAATGGACAGGACGGTGCTGGATCGCATGGTGGCGCCCCTGGAGCACATGCTGCGTAACGCCGTTGACCACGGCCTGGAAACCCCGGAAGAACGTAAAGCCCTGGGCAAAAGAGAAGTGGGCCGCATTACCCTGCACCTGGCTCGCGAAGGCGGCGACGTGGTGCTGCGGCTGTCCGATGACGGTAAAGGTATCAACCTGGAAGGCGTCAAGAAGCGCGCTATTGAGCGTGGACTGATGCGGGAAAACGCGCCCCTGACCGACAAGGAAATCATGCAGTTCATTTTCCGCCCCGGTTTCAGTACCGCGGAAAAAGTTACCCAGATTTCCGGCCGCGGGGTGGGCATGGACGTGGTTCACAGCGAAATCAAACAGCTGGGCGGCTCCCTGAAAATTCACTCGGCACCCGGTGCCGGCTCCCAGTTCACCATTCGTCTGCCGTTTACCGTATCGGTTAACCGGGCACTGATGGTTCGGGTGGGTGAGGACGCCTATGCGATCCCGCTGAACAATATTGAAGGTATTGTGCGGGTCAGCCCTTACGAGCTGGAAGCCTATTACCAGGCCGATGCGCCCATGTTTGAATACGCCGGTTCCCAGTACCGGATGAAATACCTGGGTGGCTTTGTCCACGGTATCGATATCCCGCAGTTACAGGGGCATACCAAACCGTTGCCGGTGTTGCTGGTGCGCGGGGCAGAGCACACCATGGCGCTGCAGGTGGATTCACTGATCGGCTCCCGCGAGATCGTCGTAAAATCCGTGGGGCCACAGCTGAGTGCCGTCAGCGGTATTTCGGGTGCCACCATTCTGGGTGATGGCAGCGTGGTTATCATCCTGGATCTGATGGCGATGATCCGTGCCGAGCAGGCCCAGATCAGTGCCGGTATGGCAGATGCGGTTTTTGAGCGGGCGCCGAAAGAGGATGTGGATCGCACGCCGATGATCATGGTGGTGGACGATTCGGTTACGGTGCGTAAGGTAACCACCCGCTTGCTGGAACGTAACGGCTACGACGTAACCACCGCAAAAGACGGGGTGGACGCCATTACCCAGCTACAGGAAATGAAGCCCGATTGCATGCTGCTGGATATTGAAATGCCGCGCATGGACGGCTTTGAGGTGGCCACCCTGGTACGCCACGATGAACGGCTGCAGGATACGCCGATCATTATGATTACCTCCCGTACCGGTGAAAAACACAAGGAACGGGCCATGGCAATTGGTGTTAATGAGTACATGGGTAAACCCTATCAGGAGACCGCGTTGCTTGAGACCATCCAGGAACTGATCAAGCAGAAAGTGACGTGATGCCCCATGAGCTCTCAGCCGACCGTTAGTACTGAGCCGAACAATCCGCAGATTGGCGTGATCGCTGACAGTACGCTGATGCGCCATGTGGTTTGCAAGGCCATACGGGCGGCAGGTTATGAGATTGCCCATACCCTGCCTCCGGAACGGGTGGCCAATGAGCTGATCAATGACGGCAGCGTCGATCTCTGGTGGGTGGAAATTGAAGACGAGGATCAGTGGGCGGACTTCAGTCTGAATGTGATTGAAACCTCCCTGGTGCCGGTGCTGATGGGCGACGGCCAGGCCCCTGCGGTGACTGACATCAAATACCCCCGCTGGGAACGGCGGATCTTTACCAAGATAAAGGATCTGGTGGGCTTACCGCCTGCCGCCAAGGCAACAGTAACAGAAGCCGAGTTTGTGGAAACCGAAGAGGTTACCCCGTTTCTGTTGCCCCCGGAGCTCGTGGGTCGGGAAAGCATCGGCGAACCGGCTCGTTATGTCTGGGTGCTGGGTGCTTCCCTGGGTGGCCCTAAAGCGGTCAAGGAATTCCTGGACGTATTACCGGATGGCCTGCCCATGGCCTTTGTGATCGCCCAGCATATCGATGCCGGATTTCACAAAACCCTGGAACAGGTATGGTCCCGCAACAGTCACTTCAGGTTTATCGATCCCCGGCCCGGCAATGTCATTGCCAATGGCGAGATTGTGATTGCGCCGGTGGAACAGGTTATGCGTATCACCAGCGAATCGAAAATCGAGCTGGTGAATGAAGACTGGGAAGGTCCCTACGCGCCTTCCATTGATCAGGTAATGAATGACATGTTCGACCGGTTTGGCCCGCGAACCGGTGCTATCCTTTTCAGTGGTATGGGTAACGATGGCGCCATTGCCGGGCCTCGCATGCACAAGGCGGGCGTGCAGGTCTGGGCGCAATCCGCCGAAACCTGTGGCAGCAGCAGTATGCCGGATTCGGCCCGTGACACCGGTTGCGTTACTTTTTCCGGTTCACCCCATGAACTGGCAGGGCAGCTGGTGCAGCACGCCAAGAAATTTGTAAACGGAAACAGCAAAACCCTTTCAGCATAAGGTGTTATCAATATGGCAAGAGTGAATGAGGAAGTCGCGAGCTTACTGGTGCCCATGGTGGCAAGGCCCATGTTGCTGCCCAACGTGACCGTGGCTGAAATCGTTGACTGGCAGGACCCGGAGCGGCGCGACGGCGATCCTGACTGGATGCTGGGTATGTACCACTGGCGCGGTATTGATATTCCCCTGGTTTCCCTGGAGCTGATGAACGATCCTGAAGAGGAGGATGCCTCCACCGGTGCCCGTATCGCGGTGCTGAACGGTGTGGGTGTGAGCAAAAAGGATTTCTATGCTGTGTGTGTGCAGGGTATTCCCCGCCTGGTGCGGGTTTACCCGGCAGAAATCGGTGGCGAGGAAAAGGTGGAGGGCGCCCCTGCCTTTGATATGCTGGTCACCGTCAATGGCGAACGCGCCATGATTCCCAATCTGGATTACGTGGAAGAGCAGATTGAAAGCCTGAATTAAGGGCGGTGTGTTTTTAACTGTTCAGGTCCTGTATTAACTGCTTCAACTACAATTCATGTCTGGCCTCTGCATTCAGCAGGTTCTCGTCCTGCTGAGCTAACTGTTCTGCCCGAAATTGCCGCTCTATGGTTTCGTCGGGCTCTAGGTTGAGTGTTGTGTCCTGATGATCTGTTGTGCTTGCTTCCGGTGAATTCAGATCGGGGCGCGCCGCCTTATCCATAGTTTTATTCCCCGCGGATTGATCTGCCTTGTAATCACCTGAACTCATTTCGATATTGATAATCGGGTTCGGCATATCGATACCCTGTTCATCAAAGGCGTGTTTAACCTGTCGGATGGCTTCACCCCGGACTTTGGCAAAGTCACTGTGGCGCTGATCAATCCAGGCCATCAGGGAAAGAATGACGCTGGAGTCGCCGAGAGAGTCGATGATCACTACAGGCTCCGGCTCGGCTAACACGCCCGGTATCGACTGTAGCGTTTTCAGTGCAATGAGCCGGGCATTCGTCAGATTGGTTTCGTTGCTGACGCCTGCAGAAAACCCGAATCGGCGCCGCGGATTGCGGCTGAAATTCGTAATGGTTGCCTTGTAGACGACTGCGTTGGGTATGCGGATGTGATTGCCATCAAAGCTCATCAGGATAGTGGATCGCGTGGTCAGCGCGAGGACACGCCCCTCATGACCGGCAACAATAACATGATCCAGCGGAGAAAACGGCTGCTTGATACTGAGCAGTATACTTGCAATATAATTTTCGATGGAATCCCTTGTGGCAAAGCCAAGGGCCAGCCCGAAGATTCCCAGGCCACCGGCGATTGAGACGATGGCACCACCGGCACCCACGATATCCAAAGCAATGATTAATGCAAGGATCATAATCCCCGCTTTGATAATCTGCACCACCAGTTCTGCGATAAATGGATTGGGCAGAATTCTGGTCAGCCATGGTTTGGTGAATCCAGCCAGGCGCATTATCAACACACCAATAACAAGGATGATGATGGATACAGCAATCAACGGAAGGATCTTGACAACAAAATTCAGATACCCTTTAACTCTGGATTGCAGCGTTTCCAGGCGGAACTGAATGTCAGTTTTAAGGGTGAGGTGGCTGTCCAGCAATACCGCGTTGTCCATCCGGCTGGCCAGCGAACGTGCCTGTTGCGCCGCCTGTTTATCTGCAACTTCGCCGGTCAGTGTGACAACCCCCTGATTGACGTTAACATTAATTTCTTCAAGCCCGGGAACCTGGCTGTAAATATCCTCCAGTCGCTGCTTTATATGCTGGTCGATTTCGGAATTGCTCTGGGTGGCAATCACACCGCTAATGGCATCGTTGTCAGCGGCATCGCTGCTTTCAGCCATCGCCCAGGAAGATAAGCCCAGTGAAAGCCAGAAGAACAAGAACGCCAGGGAACGTGGCTTGATCAAGCAGAGATGGGCTGAGA
>JAWVYU010000107.1:0-13972 GCA_033722575.1 Ketobacteraceae bacterium
GGAGGTTCGAATCCTTCCTGGCGCGCCATATCAATAAAAAAGGCTCCACAGTCATGTGGGGCCTTTTTTATTGGCCCGGATTTTCCGGTTCGAGCTGTGATGGCTGCGAACCCCTGTCCGGCCCCGCTGCAAGCGGGTCACCGGATTCCGGGTCATGTATTATGCATATGCATTAGGCCGCCGACCTGGAGATACCCTTCGCTACACGGCCTGCTATTGATTCCTGATCATGACGCACGATATCGTTCAGGGATATGACACCCACCATTTTCTTGTCCTCTTTGTTGTTCAGGACAATAAGGCGGTAAACCTGTTGGTCGTGCATGCTTTGCGCAGCTGAATCGATGTCGTCGTCCTGGTAGCAGTACAATACCTTGGCGCTCAGAATCTTGGTGACGCGGGTATCACGAGGGGACAGGTTTTCGGCAACGGCGCGAATGGTGATATCACGATCCGTGATAACGCCCTGCAGCTTCTCGTTCTTTTCATCACCCACGGGAAGGAACCCGCAGTCAAGATCACGCATTTTCTGGGCAGCTTCATAGATAGTCGTATCAGGTGTGAGATATTCGACATTGGACGTCATTGCTTCGCTGATTTTCATCATTTCTCTCCTTTCCTGAATTCCGGATAAGTCTGTTCAGGTCAGTCATCACGGCGCATGAATCGCCGGGTGATGCTGCCGCCGCTGAACAAAAACTGCGCCTTTTCGGAAGGATTTCCGAAGGCTTTTCAACGGCAACCTGGTACACGCAAAAAATGCACCAATACGTGTTAAACGCCGCTACTGCGGTTCTGGAGCGGGCCAGGGGAGAGCATTCTGTGCCGAATGCCCTGCGAATTTGTAGCTTGTTCACGTCGTGATTTGTAAATATTGCTGCCCGGGAACCGGGATCATTCCGGGTTCCCGGGTTGATGGTGGGCCCTTATTTGCGGGATCAGCGGTGATTTGAACTACACTGCAGAAGTTTTTCGTTTTACAGGGTTTTACAGACGCGGTCTGTACCAACCAGTAATAATAATCTTCTTGAAATTGAATCGTTTACCCAGGAGAGAAAGATGAGACGAGTGATACTGGCAATACTTGCAGGGGGCATCATGGCTGGCTGTTCAGAGAACAACGGCGACGCTTCCAGCGGTGGCGGTGATAACGCTGCTGTTGATTTGATGAATAAAGCCAGGGAAACCAGCTCGGAGCTGGTTGAAACGGCCAAAACCAAGTCAAAAGAAGCCTACGAAGGCGCCAGGGAAACCACCCAGGCAATGGTGGATAAAACCAGGGAAACGGCTGGTGACGTGGTGGACACCACTGTTGAAAAGGCCGAGAAGGTGGCCGAAACAACCTCAAAGAAAGCCTCTGAAATCAGCGAGAGTGTGGCAAAGAAAGCAAAAGATGTGAAATCTGACGCCGAGAAGAAAATGAGCGAAGCCAAGGAATACGTAGACAGCAATACGGCCGAATAAGGTTACCGGCTCCAGCTATCGGTATTATTGCCAATAGAAGGGGCCCGCTGCCCCCGTCAGGCGACGGCTGAAAACGAAAAAGGCGTATAACCGGTAGTGGTTATACGCCTTTTTTTGTGGCTGCACACCTTCGGATCAGGGCTCCACGTAAAGCCTGATGGTGGCCCGGGTCTGCTGGCCCTGGTCGTCAGTGGCGGTCAGGGAAATGTCGTTGGTGCCGGTTTCCAGCAGGGAAGCATCCACTGTAAAGGGTGCAGTGTCGTCGTACTGCTCGTAACCGTTCAGGGAGAACAGGACACTTCGGGTCAGGCCATTAACATTGGCCCGGAGCCGGGTGACGTGATCCGGAACCTGGGACAGCACCAGCGTGTCGCCATCATCGAATCCCTTCCAGGCATGTCCGTGTTCCGTTGCCAGGGCAATATTTCTTATTTCAGGCTCGATTCCTGCTGCACTGGGTAGTACCCATTCATCGATCTGAGCGCCGCTTTCTCCCGTGGCAAACCCGTAGTCAGGCGCACCCGGGAACCAGTTGGCGGGGATATTGCCGTGGACCAGGGCGGGAGGCTGGGTGGGCTGTCTTCGGGGGTCATCTTTTGCCAGCAGGGTGCTGTTCAGGCTCAGCGCACTGACTCTAAGTCCTGGCACTGCACTGTCGTTGGTATGACAGCTCAGACAAAAATGATTGGTGCCGGAATCAGGGCGGGGCGCATCATGGAACAGTGGGCCTTCCGGAAAATGGATGGCTTCCCGTATTGCCACAGTGCCTTCCGGGACGTTGAAACGGTGGGCTTTGTTGTCGCCGGAATAGTCGTGATAGCAGGCATATTGCGCATAGGTGGATTGCCCATAGGACTTCAGTTCCTCAGAGACAAACTGATGGGATTGCCCGGCGTACTGGCCGGCCTGCTCCCGCCAGATTCCGTCATAGCTCTCTGGCAGACCCACCAGGGTGCCGTGGGCAAAATTGCAAATGGATTCCGGATCAGGGTCATAGGCAAACACCTTGAATTCATCCATCCAGCCTTTGAAGGCGCGCTTGCCGCCCCAGACCGGCCCTTTGCCAAGGCGCAGGATACCAGGGGTGGGGCGGAAATTACCGGCTTCGATCCGGCTGTCGTAGCTGGAACCGGTCCAGGTATGGTGGTGGAATCCGTTGACGAACAGGGTCAGGCTACGCATGTCATCCATGGGATTGTCCGCGTCCACCAGCAGCGCCAGCTGGCTCCAGTCTGTTTCCGGCAGGGTGGCGGGCAATGGCACCTGGGTAATCAGCCTTTGTCTGCTGTTATAGAAACGGACTTCCCGAAGTCCCTTGAGCGTGATCTGGCTACGGTCGGGGAAGCGTATCAGGACACGTTCTTCCGAATCGTCACCGAACCGGGGATCAATGAACAGGCTGTAGAACCAGTCGCTTTCATGAACGTCTTGTGGCTGTTCAGGAATGTCGTAATCAATGCGCGTAGTGCCGCCATTAAACCACATGCCTTTACCGCGGATGCCGCCGTTGGCAACGGGCTCCATGCGGCCGTTGTAAACCCGACCGTGGGAAGGAATTTTCCACCGGTCGGGCAGGGCGGTGGCACTGTTCTGTACCCGCACCTGACCATAGAACGCACGGCTCAGCTGGTGCCAGCCATCGAAGTGCAGCATGCGGTACCAGTTATTACTTTTATGTTCAAAATGAGCCACCATGTTCGACACAATAAAGCCATCGGGATTCAGGTAGTCATCAAAGGAAAACTCAACGGTGGAGTGACCCGAACTCATATTCCACACCACATCCTGGAAACGGCTGTGCTGCATATTTGGCAGATAGTTCAGACGATTCTCGATGGAGTCCAGCATGGATAAATTGCGCGGCCTGTAATTTCCCACCAGTTCACCGGTTTCGTTGAATACGGGATAGGGAATGGTGGTGCCGCGGGTGGTGCCCACACGGACTTCGCCGTTATTGGCAGGGTCTTTTCCTGTGCCGGGTTTGTACAGGGACAGGTAGCTTTGGTCTGAATCCACACCGCCCAGCCGAAAATCCATGTCATTCAGCATGCCGTCCACCAGCACCATCTTGCCCTGGGTCCAGGCACCTATCACCATGAACATATTGTCTTTACTGTTATCGCTGTCCTGTCTGTCTTCAATACTGCACTTTTCTTCTGACACGCAGCGGCTGGGATAGCGGCTCTGCGGATTTTTGTCATAAAAATAGGAGGGGAAGAGCTTTGCCCCCGATACCTGAACGGAAAAGTTTTTGGCTTCCTTGTCCATCCAGGGGTAGGTGCCCTTGATATCCACACCGTCGGGAATGATGGCGCCGGTGGGATCGCGGAACGGCTGCATGGCAAAGGGATAGCGGGTGTTAACGCGCTCGTCGTAGGGCGCGTGGGTAATGGGATACAGGTCACCCCAGTAAGAGACGTCACAGGGGTCTGCTTCTGGTGGCGCTACGCCGTACACCATATCGTAGCTGCCCACTTCGATTCGGCCCTTGGCTTTGTTTTCCCATACCAGAGGCAGGAATCCCCGCCGTGCAATAAAGAGCCGTCCGTCTGCCGGTGTGATGGTTTCGAACAGCACGCCGGTGCGCCTGGGTGAGAGCTTGCTCTCGCCATAAACCACTTCTTCAATGCGGGCCTGAGGTGTTTTGGGATTGCTCACCCGAATATGCAGGGGTGTGCCCAGGATTCTGTCGCCTTCATCCAGTTTGGCAGGCACATTGCCCTCTTCATCCGGGGAGTTGCTGAGCCTGACATAGCCGGATATCAGCGTGATGTCGTAGCAGTCGTCTTCCCCGTTTTCGCCGCAGCTGTAAGGGTTACGGCGTTGTCCTTCACCGGTAATATAGGGATCACAGATATTGGTGTGCTGAACGGAACCGGTGCGGCCGCTGGCCACTTTACTGAAAGGCAGCTCTACTTTGTCCATCACCAGGGCGTTGGGGCCTGCCGGGGAGTCAACAAAAGGCTGGTCCAGTTTTTCCGGAGCCAGCAGGTACAGGTGGATCGGGGAGGGGTTGGCCAGGCTGCCCCCCACCTGGGATTCCACACCCAGCCGTGCGTCCGCACTCCAGCGCAGAGGTGGTATATGGGGATCGGTAAAACCCTCTTTCTCGGTAATGCCTACTACTTTCCGGTTGTTGGCCGGCACTTCCGGCGTGTTGATATAAAACCGGTATTCAAAGGGAATGTTGGGGATCTCCAGATAATACAGCGGGGCGATGGACAGCCCCAGGTCTGTGGAAAGCTCGGTCACAACATCGACGGCGCCCAACCCCTTTTCATAGGCCGGCTGAGGCCAGTAAACCGGGCCCTGGCCACCGTTTTCCCGGATTTCTGACAGCGTTTCGGTGTAATACTCCATCATGTTGGTGATCGTCCCGATCACCACCCCGGGCTCCTCGTCGGCTGCAAACAGGGTCGGGGACAGCAGTACCCCGTAATAAAACAGGGCCAGTGCCAGAACAATAATGCGCTTTCGTCTGTGGGGAACGGTATGAGTTTGCTGGACCATATTGTTGTCTTTTTTATTGTTGGTGAGCTGATTGTTTCGAGTCCTGCTTCCATTAAGGTGTGATCATCAATTGATTGCTCTATAAAAGTATTGAACGAATTGATGATCCAGGCTTTTTCCCTGCTGAATGCTGCCTGCATACACGATCATAACCATTCTGTACCTTAGTGCCATATCAGGCATTGGTAATTTATTCACTGTCAGGGTGCTTCAGGGTCAATTGCTGCCGCTCAGAAAGGGCTCCGTTTGCTATGCTAGATAGGTTAGGCTTGCAGCACGTCTATAATTAACCCGAACACAGCCAGTGCTGCCTGCGACAGCGTGTCGCAAGGGTACGTCACAAAGGTACGTCGCAAGGCTACATTGCAGAGAAGGGTGCATTGCAGAGAGCAGTGCCTGTGAATGAGGTGCTTGCACCGGGAGCAAGAAGGGTAGGTATGAGTCGCATAAAAGCTTTTTTGATACACCTGTTGGTCACGACCGTAGTCCTGGGAATGGTGATGTTCGCAATGAAAACGGTTCTCTACCCTGATTTCTATTTCAGAATTGAGGGGGGAGGGGGCATCCTGAGTATTATCATCATGGTAGGGTTGGTACTGGGCCCCGTGCTCACCGTTATCGTTTATAACCCGGGCAAGCCAGGGCTGAAATTTGATATCAGTGTTATCGTTGCCTTGCAGGTGGCCACGCTGCTGTATGGCGTTCATCTGGTTTACCAGGAACGACCATTGTATCTGGTCAATACCGGTTCGCTTTTCAGGATAGTGGCTGCTTCGGAAATTGATGTGGACCGAATCCGGAACGAGGCCCTGAAAGTGAGCCTGTTTGACAAACCCAAACTGGTATATGCCCATGCGGAAGATGATGTAAGACAGGATATTCTCTGGGATGCCATCAGCGGAGGCAGGGATCTGGATTTGCGGCCCGAGCATTATGAGCCCCTCAGTGAGCATATCGATGAAGTCAGAAAACGGGCCTTGCCTCTGACAACAGATATTCTTGATGACCAGGAAAAGCAGGCCCTCGACAGCTATCTCTCCCGGGAGCAGGCCAGTCTGGATGATTTTCTTTATTATCACCTCAAAGCCAAAAAAGGATTCTACCTTGCGGTTTTCAGTAAGGATGATTTCCAACTCAAGGCAGTTCTTGATATAGACGCGGAAGAGATCTAGCTTCTCGACCGCTGTTTGCTTACTTTTCCAAAATCCCCTTCAGATCAATAACCTGGATTCGCTTGTCTGTGCGTGCGCCCTCCCGGGGTGTGCGGCGCATTGGTGCCGGTTTCAAAAAAACTTTACGTACGTAAACAATAAAACTTTACACGAGTAAATATAAATACTAATGTAAAAATGCACAGCACAGAAAACCAACAACAGGAGAACGCAATGGGTATTCGCTTTAATCACATGGAGTTAACCGTACCACCCGGCATGCTGAAGAAGGAAAAGCAGAACATTATCGATTTTTACGGGGGGTGCTTCGGATTTACCTGTATCGAGGTGCCAATGGTGGAACTTGATGTATCCGGCAAGTTTCTGATCAGTACCGACCCTGAATTCAGTCAGTTTTTCTTTCTTGCGGAAGACCCGAAACACATGCAGCTGAAAAGCTACGATCATATCGGCTTTTTAATGGATACCTGGGATGAGGTGGACGCGACCTTTGAAAAGGTTAAAGCCTTTCAGGAAAAAGACCCACGGGTAGAAATCATGCATACCTTCGAGGATGACTTTGAAGCGGGCCCTGTGTTTACACACTTTTACTATTTTCGCTACCTGTTGCCGATCTGGATTGATGTTCAGTTTATTCAGTGGAAGGAGGGTATGAAGCCCCAGAAACAGTGGATTTATGCCGAGCAGGAAAAGATTGCCAAAACCGCCTGAGTCATGAGGCCAAACTATTTGCGAGGGCAATATGATTGACTTATCAAAGCTGCCACCGGTACCCAAAGAGAGCAAATTCAAGCAGGCCCTTGGGCTGGGTGTAGGAATCTGGGATTACTTCGATGAAAAGGAAAAGGAGCTGGGAGATACCTATACCCTGACATTCCCGGGCCAGGGGCCCATGATATGGACGTCGGACCCGAAAATGATCGTGGATATCATCAAACTCCAGCGACATCAGATTGATGGTAGCAAGGTACAGCTGCCCTTTGATCTGGGGGAGCAGAATCTGGTGTTTTCCAATAACGAACAGCACCATGATGCACGCAAGCTGCTGATTCCGCAGTTTGCCGGCAACCTGCTGAAAAACCGTGCCCGGATGATGTATGAGATCACCAATGAACACATCAATTCCTGGAAAGTCGGGGACACTTTTGACGCTCCCCGGCTGGTAGGGGATATCACTATGGATATCACCTGTGCCACCCTGTTTAACCTGCGCCATGGCGAGCGCAAGGAGCGGTACAAGGAACTGATGCTGGGCTGGATCATGGAAGCCAACAGCAACATCAATTTTACCCTGGCCTCGCTGGTGGGTGCCACCCGCTTCCGGCGTTTCCTCAACCGTCAGTATATGAAGCGGTCCGAGAAGCGAAAAATGGGCACAGGTAAAAAAGGATTGTTGCCCTGGAAGCGCAGTGTGGATCTGAAAGTACAGCTGGCTGCCATGTTGCGCGAGGACATTGAGGATATCCGCGCCAGGATGGACGAATCGGAAAGTCATACATTGTCGTACCTGGCCCGCACCCGGGATGCAGACGGAAATCTGTTGCCCATGGAAAAAGTGATTTCCGAAGTTTACGGGCTGATGATTGGTGGACATGAAACCAGTGCTGCCACGGCATCGTGGCTGATGATCTGGCTGCAGCAGCGGCCGGATATCTACCGGCGTATGCGTGAAGAGCTGCTGGCCTTTATAGAAAAAGCCGGTTGTCATGATCCCCTGCTGGCGTCGGAGCTGCCTTTTATAACGGCCTGCCTGAATGAGTCGCAACGGATCACGCCGTCGGCGCCGGGTTATGTGCGCTGGCTGACGGAAGAAACACGAATCGGCGACTGGACAATCCCGGCGGGGGTGGCGGTGCTCCCGAACATCTACGCTACCCATCGCCGCAAGGATATCTATGGCGAAGATGCGCTGGAATTCAACCCTGATCGCTGGTTACTGGATTCCGGGGGAACCCGTGCTTTCAAGCCCTATGAGTTCATGCCCTTCGGTGGTGGACGGCGGGCCTGCGTGGGTATGAGTCAGGCCCGGCAACAGCTGCGGGTGATTTTTTCGGAATTCGCCCGCCGGGTTGAATTTTCTTCCGCATTCGAGGGCACCAGCAGCCTGCCAACCTCCCGTTTGATTGGTGGGCAGGTGGAGCCAAGGGACGGGGTGCCTGTGAGAGTCAGGGAAGTCAGGCCCCAAAACTACGGATATTCCGAGAGCGCTACCGCCCCGGACCCGGTGCCCATGGAGAAAGCCAGCTGATCCCGTATATCATGAGCAGATAATGAGGGAAAACGCCGCCAGGTAATCGAGGGAGCAGGTATCTCAGGTAGCAGATATCTCAGGTAAAAAGCCTCACAGTGGCGGTTGTGCCGCGGGTACTGCGTCAGTTGTGAGGTTTTTCCCCTTTACTACCGGTGCTAGAATCCGGAGCTTGTTGATGAACACAGCCAACGCAACCAACCCAACCACAGTGGCAGCCATGAGAAAAGCGTTCTGGCAAGATGAAGAGCCAGCGGAATCACGCCGTGAAAGACGCAAGCAGGAAATCCGCAACAAGATAATCGAAGCGGCCATTTCCCTGTTTGAAGAAAAAGGCATAGAGGAAACCACCCTGGAAGACATCTGCGAAACGGCAGATATTTCCCGGCCCACCTTCTACAGCTATTACCCCTCCAGGCAGGAGCTGATACTGGCCCTGGTGGAAAAGCTCTGGCTGAATGTGGCGGGGGAGATTACCCGTAAAGCCGTGGCCAAGGACGATTCCACCCAGAGCTTCGTGGGGGCTTTCCTGAAAGGTACCCGACAGGAGATTGCCCGCTACGGTCGTCTGGAACGGGAGTTGATCCGCCACAGCATGAACCAGGAAACCGGCGATCACACCCAGAACTCCACCATGCTCAAGGCAATGACCGGTATGTTTGTTACGGTATACACTGAGGGCAGAAAGCGCGGGGATATCGGCAACCGGTTTCCGGTGGACTTTCTGGCGGAGGCCTCCATGGGGTGTATCTCATCGGTAATGATGAACTGGGCATTCGATGAAAACTATCCCGTGGAGCGGCGCCTGAAACAGACTTCGGACCTGATCATTGCCATGATTTCCCTGCAAAAATAAACGGACCCCGGGGGGGGCGAAAATAATGAGTGAAGCCAGCTATCAGGTAGTCATGGATATAGGCAAGCCGGAGGCTTGGCAGCGCCTCAGGGATCTGTCCTTGGCCCACTATTACGTCCCGGGGCTGGTAAAGACAGAGATCACCACCGAGCGCAGGGAAGGGCCCGGAGTCAGTCGCCGGGTGTATCAGTCGGCTACCCGTTATCTGGAGGAAACGGTAACCCAGTGGGATGAGGGTAATGGCTTTACCATCCGGCTGCACAAAGGCGAAAAGGACGCCCCTTTCAGAGATGCGTTTTTCCGCTATGAACTCAAGGACGCGGGTAACGGCAAGACCCGCCTGATCACCACCATGGGATACACACCGCCACTGGGTGGCGTGGGCAGGGTCCTGGATAAATGGATTCTGAACCGGGTTATCAGCAAGGTGATTCGTGATGTGGCGCTGAGTATGAAGCTGTTCTATGAAACCGGCGAACCCACCGACAAAACGGCGCTGAAATCCCTGAAGCAGTCTCTGGCCTGACGCAGTATCGGCTCTACTGGGAACCTGTGGCGAACAATATCAAACTGAAATAGCGTGCCCAGTGTACGGACTGCAGGATGATGAGTCTGGTATGTCAAGGTGGCTGGGGATAAGACCGGCGCCGGGCGCAGGGGAAACGGTTTGTTTCTCTGCACTCTGTCGTGCAGCCCGGCCGGGTCTGGAATATGGTGCCGAGGAGAGGACTTGAACCTCCACGGGGTTGCCCCCACTAGCACCTGAAGCTAGCGTGTCTACCAATTTCACCACCTCGGCAGGTCGTGAGTCTCAATGATTTGAGAACGCGAATTCTAGAGCATCGAAATTCCATGTCAATGTTTTTCAGAGAAAAAACTGTGCTTTTCTCTGGATGTCCGGAGGCCGGCTTCCGCCCTTGGATCTGACTGGTGCTGAGCCGGCTTTTCCGGGGTCTCCTTGCCCGCTTTCGCCGTGCCCTTCCGGTGCCAGCTAATCTTTGGGTTACCCAATGACGGGGTTTTTCTAAATTTTGTAATCACTCCTTAACGAAAAAGTTCGAACACTGTAATATCGTGCCACAAAGAAAAGAACTCGCACTCCAAATCGCCGAGTCATACGGAGGGAACCCCATGACTGGAGGTGTCGCATTATTTCAATCCCATACGCTGGCTAAAGACCTCGCGACAAATGATTCGCAACCGCTGTTTCGCAAGGCAGACCGCTACCTGATCGGTTGCCTGTTTTTCCCTTTACTGGGTTACCTGATGTTTACCAAGTGGGCGGTGGTCAGTCAGCTGGGGACTACCCCTCTTGAAGGGCTCAATCTTGCCGAGTTCCTGCGTATGCATATCTTTTATTACCTGATGGCGTTCTGCTGGGCTGCCTTTCTGGTAATGGATTCAGATAAATGGCACAAAACCTTTCGTGCCGTTGCCATTGTTACCGTACTGTTTTTCTCTGCATCTGACCTGGCCTACAGTGCATCTATCCAGTTAACCGGCGTACTGGCACCTTTCGATGTGGCCTATTATGCGGCGCTGGCGCTGGGTACCGGCGTGGCGTCCATTCCGGTGGCGATTGCAGCGACCATGGTATTTATCCCGCTGGCTTTTCTGCTGCTGCCATTTCTGAAATACCGTTCACTGGGGACGCGCGTGGCCGGCAACCAGCGCAAGCGTATCGGGCTGGCGGTGACCGGTGTGTTGTCCATGTTTCTGGCCTGCGCGGGCCCCACCACTTTTGAAGGGGAGCTGAGCCACATTCAGCCATCTTATCTGTACCAATTGGACAAGTTTCAGGAAAAGCTGGATATCTCCTGGCACAAGAAAGCCCTGGCGGACGAAGTCATACCCCGTAAAAGCATTGCGGTGGGTGAATCCGGTTCCCGGCCCAATCTGGTGATGATCGGGCTGGAGTCAGTGCGTGCAATGGCAGCCGGTGTCTATAACGAACAACGCAGGGCGGTAACGCCGTACCTGAACGAACTCAGTGAAAACAGCCTGGTGTTTGATCGTGCCTATACGGTTGTGCCTCATACCTCCAAAGCACTGGCGGCGGTTAACTGCGGCGTGGATCCGTTTTTCCGGCACCCCATTTTTGAATCCCATCTGGGCATGCCCCAGGATTGCCTGGCTGATATTCTCCGCCGATCCGGCTACCGCACGGTATTTTTCCAGTCACCCACGGAATACTTTGAAAACCGGCGTGGACTGGTAAACCAGTTTGGTTTTGAGGACTTTTTCGCCGCGGAGCAGATGCCGTCAGAGGGTTTTGATCTGGTGAATTATTTCGGCTATGAAGACAATGTCATGCTGGAACCCAGCAAGCAGTGGCTGCAAAAACAGAAAGAGCCCTTTTTCGCGTTTTATCTGACGGGCACTACCCATCATCCCTACTGGACGCCGGAACGCTATGGCATACGTGACTTTTCCAATGGTGAAGCTATTCCGGATGAGGAAAACCAGTACCTGAATGCCTTGTACTACCTGGATCATTTTATTGCCGACCTGATCGCCCAATACAAAGCTCTGGGTTTGTATGAAAACACGGTGTTTGTACTCTTTGGTGATCATGGCGAAAGCATTCAAAGTCATGGACGGCATCAGCACAATGTTTCCATGTACGAAGAAACCCTGCGCATTCCTCTGATTATCCATGGCCCGGGAATCCGGGCGGATCGGGTAACTGCGCCAGTAGTAACGCAGACGGATATCATGCCCACGGTACTCAGTCTGATGGGCTTCCAGGTGCCGCAGAGTCTGTCGAAGCAGGTGGTGACGGGGCAACAGCGGCAGGAACGCGCGGTGTTCGCGGCTTGCTGGTACGATGACTGGTGCGTGGCAAGGGTCGACCAGCAGTTCAAATATATTTATAACTTCAGTGAAAAACCGGAGGAGCTGTACGATCTTCGTCAGGATCCGGATGAAAAGACCAACCTGGCTTCCCGGCATCCCGAGAAGGTGGCGGCGTTCCGTGAGCAGGCACTGGCATTCTATCGCCGTAACCTGGAACAGTATCATCAGTATTATTCTGGCCTTGAGCCGGACTACTGGGGTATGAAAGCGGCGACAGTGTCCAAAAAAATGCGGATGCTGCGCCGCTCCGAAGAGGATGCCGGCAGCCAGCCTGCGGTGCTCGCCCGAAGTAATATGCAAACTGAGTAACGCGCAATATTAACACCGGGAACGCAGCTACTATTTTTTCTCCGTATGAGAAAACCAAACTATATCAACAAACAAAAATACCAGGGTTTACTGTTGAGTGTTTGGTGTTCTATTTTGCCATGCCATTATTGCGTATATGATTTATAAAAGGTAAATTTGCCGGGCTTTTGAGTTGGGGCAGGCGCTACAATGGTGTTATCCCGAAATACACGAGCGAGTTTGACTGCAAACCTAAGGTGTTACTGGCATGAATCATCTACTCTCGGAAGGCCTCACACTCATGCTGCTGGGAATGGGGGCCGTATTTGTATTTCTGACCCTTCTGGTGTTCGCTACCAGCCTCATGTCCAGACTGGTGGCGCAGTTTTCCCCCGCTCCTGCGCCCGTTGCAGCGCCTGTACCACCCGCTTCTCCCACGTCTTCAGAAGATAATCAGCAATTGCTGGCTGTTATCACAGCAGCGATTCATAAATACCGTTCGCGCCAAAAGTAACGAACGGTTCGCGCACACTTTACAAAAAGGTCATAAACCATGAGTGAGGCTAAAAAACCGCTAGGCATTACGGATGTTGTTCTGCGTGATGCTCATCAGTCCCTGTTTGCCACCCGTTTACGCATTGATGACATGATTCCCATTGCCGAGAAGCTCGACAAGGTGGGTTTCTGGTCACTGGAATCCTGGGGTGGAGCAACCTTCGACGCCTGTATCCGTTACCTGGGTGAAGATCCCTGGGAGCGCATTCGACGCCTGAAAGCGGCCATGCCCAACACGCCTCAACAAATGCTGCTGCGGGGCCAGAACCTGCTGGGATACCGCCACTATGCCGATGATGTGGTGGACAAGTTCGTGGAGAGAGCGGCGGTGAACGGGGTGGATGTATTCCGCGTATTTGATGCCATGAATGATCCCCGTAACCTGGAAAGAGCCATCAAGGCCGTTATCCGCCAGGATAAACATGCCCAGGGCACTATCTCCTACACCGTGAGTCCGGTTCATACCATCGATATGTGGGTGGATCTGGCGAAGCAGATCGAGGATATGGGGGCCCATTCGCTGGCCATCAAGGACATGGCCGGCCTGCTGAAACCCTACGTGGGCTACGAGCTGGTTACCCGCCTGAAGGAAGCCCTGGATATTCCCATTCACATGCAGTGTCATGCCACCACCGGTTTGTCCACAGCCACCATACTGAAAACCGTGGAGGCGGGTATCGACAACGTGGATACCTCCATTTCCTCCATGAGCATGACTTACGGCCATTCCCCAACGGAAGCGGTGGTGGCAATACTGGAGGATACTGATCGCGATACCGGTCTGGATATTCACCTGCTGGAGGATATTGCTGCATACTTCCGCAAGGTCCGCAAAAAGTATGCGAAGTTTGAGGGGGCGCTCCGGGGTGTGGATTCCCGGATTCTGGTGGCGCAGGTTCCCGGGGGCATGCTGACCAATATGGAAAGTCAGCTGAAAGAGCAGGGTGCCAGCGACAAAATGGATCAGGTGCTGGAAGAGATTCCCCGGGTTCGGGAAGATCTCGGTTTTATCCCCCTGGTCAC
>JAWVYU010000108.1:0-13837 GCA_033722575.1 Ketobacteraceae bacterium
AGAAAATCGTGGGTGTGTTGTCGGCGCTGGATGTGTTACGGCTGATCGACTGACGGCTTGTCCACCAGAAACTCTCCCGGTTGCACATGGAGTTCCTTTAAACCAAACGGGTCCTGATGAATAATTACATCAGCACCGGGAAAACGCCGGGAGAGCTTCTTCTCAACCGCATCCGCGATTTCGTGGGCCTTTTTCAGTTTCATATCGCCATCCAGCTCCAGATGCATCTGAATCATTTTGATGGGGCCGGACTGACGCGTTCTTAACTCGTGAATCCCCAGCACCAGCGGATCTTCCGTGGCGATACTGACAATTTCGTCTTTTTCCTCATCAGGCAGCTCGCGATCCAGCAAATGCTGCACCGCCTCGTGTCCTACCTGGAAGGCGCTGTAAAAAATAAACAGGGATATGGCCAGCCCCGCCAGCGGATCGAACCCGGGCCAACCCACAATCGACAGCAGAATGGCAACCACAATAGCCACATTGGTGAGCAGATCAGCAGCATAATGGAGGCTATCGGCCTTGATGGCCACTGAATGGGTCTTTTTGACGGTGTAGCGTTGCAATATCAGCAGCAGGCTGGTGGCCACAATGGAAAACACCATCACAGCTACTGCGATCTCTGGCGCTTTCAGATCCCGGGGATTGATAAACCGGTCTATCGCATGCAGAAACAGAAACACCGCAGAACCGGCAATAAACGTGGCCTGACCCAGACCCGCCAGGGACTCCGCCTTGCCATGACCGAAGCGGTGCTCATTGTCGGCAGGTTGCAGGGCATAGCGAATCGCCACCAGGTTGACGATGGATGCTGCTGCATCCATCAGGGAATCCACCAGAGATGCCAGCAGCCCCACCGAGCCGGACATGCCCCAGGCTACCAACTTGGCAATGATAAGCACCACCGCCGTCAGCACCGACGCTGCGGAGGTAATTTTCAACAAGCGATGGGTTTCTTCCTGGGAAATCTGCGTCATGTTTCTTTGGTTCTTTGAATCCGGACCGCAACCATACACTGCCTGCTCCCGCAGGTACACTGACTACCGTCACGATTGCAGTCAAATCAGGGCCATTAAAACCTTCAATGTCGCTACACCCTTGAAACCCGTGGCGAACAGTTCCATATTGTAAGGATAACCCACTGACAAAGGGGGTACACCATGACCACTGCGCGACAACCGGCCGTAGCCGGGCTGTTCTACCCCGGGGATCCGGCGGAACTCCGGGAAAACGTTGACAGCCTGCTGGCCCAGGCCGAGGAACAGGATAATCTGCCCAAAGCTTGCCCCAAAGCCCTGATCGCGCCCCATGCGGGCTATGCCTACTCAGGCAGCACCGCTGCCATGGCTTATCATCTGCTGGAGCCCTACGCCGACCGCATTCGCCGCGTGGTGCTGCTGGGGCCCTCCCACCGGGTCGGGTTTTCCGGCATTGCCACCTGCAGCGCCGATGTATACGACACGCCGCTCGGCGCCATTCCCCTGGATAAAAACAATACCGACAAGGCCCTGGATTGCCCGGGCGTGACCTGTCTGGACCAGGCTCACCTTCAGGAGCACAGCCTGGAAGTGCATCTGCCGTTCCTGCAATCGGTTCTGGGGGATTTTGAGCTTACGCCGCTGGTGGTGGGTGACTCTGACGCCGACACCACGGGGCGGGTCATCAACGCACTCTGGGGCGGCGAGGAAACCCTGATCGTGATCAGCTCGGATCTGAGCCATTTTCTGGACTACGACACCGCCAACAAGCTGGACCATGCCACCTGCAGGGCCATTGAAAACTTTGATGGCGACGCCATTGAATACGAACAGGCCTGCGGCAGAAACCCCATCAAGGGCCTGCTGGCTGCTACCCGTTCCCATCCGCTTACCATCAAAACCCTGGGCATGTGCAATTCCGGCGACGCCACCGGTGATAAAAGCCGCGTGGTGGGATACGGTGCCTGGGCGTTGTGGGAGGAAGCACGCCATGCCTGAAGGAAAATTAAGCCAGGAAGCAAAACAGCAACTGCTCTCTATTGCCAGAAAATCGGTACATCACGGCCTGTTGCACGGTACACCGCAGCCGGTGGATGTGGCGCAATACGACGAAGCCCTGTCTTATGACGGCGCCAGCTTCGTCACTTTGCACCTCCACGGCCAGTTGCGCGGCTGTATCGGCAGCCTGCTGGCCCACCGCCCCCTGGCAAAGGATGTGGCGGAAAACGCTTACAGCGCAGCCTTCAAGGACCCCCGGTTTCCGCCGCTGATGGAGCAGGAGGAGCCGGAACTTACCTATCATATTTCGGTGCTCAGTGAACCGGAACCCCTGGAATTCGAGAGTGAAAGCGATCTGCTGGAGCAGATCCGTCCCGGCGTGGACGGGCTGGTGCTGAAAGACGGCGCCTTCCACAAGGGCACCTTCCTGCCATCTGTATGGGAACAGCTGCCCTCGAAAGAGCTGTTTCTGTCCCATCTCAAGCAGAAAGCCGGTCTGGAATCCGACTACTGGAGCCCCACCATAGAGGTGGAGCGCTACACCGTTGAGGATATTGAGGATACCGCCGCCTGATGTAGCCCGAAAAACCCGTCGGGAATCTGGTATACTGCGCGCCCTCTGCAAACCTCATTAGTGAACCAGCATGTCAAACCAGTTGGCGCGCGGCGCTGTTCTGTTGCTGCTGGGCGAGCTTTGTCTCGCCATTATGGCGGCACTGATCAAACACCTGTCCGGTCAGGTAAGTCAGGAAACCATGGTGTTTTCGCGCAATCTGTTCGGACTGATTGCCCTGTTGCCCATTCTGATGCGCTACGGGGCCGGCGACCTGCGCACCACCCAGTTTCCGTTACACCTGTTGCGCACCCTGTCGGGCCTGACCGCCATGTACGGTTACTTCTACGTGATCGCCCACATGCCTCTGGCGGAAGCCGTGCTGGTGAAGCTGTCTGCCCCCTTCTTTCTGCCGCTGATCGCGTTTTTCTGGCTGAAGGAGCGCATCAGCCACCTGACGATCTGGTCCATATTCATTGGCTTTGTGGGGGTGATCTTTGTGCTGCGTCCGGGCACCGAGAGTTTTCAGCCGGTGGCCTTGCTGGGAGTGGGCGCCGCCGTTCTGGCCAGCTTTGCCAAGGTGTGCATCCGGCGCATGGCCGCCACGGAACCCGGCCACCGTATTGTGTTTTACTTCGGCCTGCTGGCAACATTGATCTCCGCCGTACCGGCTTTCTGGAACTGGCAGCCGCCGGAACAGCCCATGACCTGGTGGTGGCTGGCGTCCATCGGCCTGGCCGGCACCTGCGGGCAGCTGCTCATGACCCAGGCCTATATCGTTGCCAAACCCGGCCAGGTTGGCCCCTACACCTATTCATCGGTGGTTTATGCCAGTATTCTGGGGTGGATTTTCTGGCAGGAAGTCCTTATATGGACCACTGTAGTCGGCTGTTCCCTTATCATCGTGGCCGGCATTCTGAACATGAAGAAGGCAAATTGATGAGCGAAATGCAATCGCGGACCATCAAGGATACCCAACTGGAATGCGACACCAGGCCGGACCTGGATTCCGCGAAACAGATCAACCGTATGGTGCGGCAGTTTTATGACAAACTGCTGGCGGATGAGCTGATGGCGCCGGTATTTCTGGACGTGGCCGGGGTGGACCTTCGGGAGCATCTGCCCACCATCAGCCTGTACTGGCAGAAGATGCTGCTGGGCGACAGCACCTACCGCAATAACACCATGGCCAAACACCGGGCAGTGCACCGTGAATCGGCGCTTACAGAGCGCCATTTCACCACCTGGCTGTGCTATTTTCTGGAAACCGTGGATGCCGGGTTCGCTGGCCCTTACGCGGAAAAAGCCAAAAAAATTGCCCGAAATGTGATCAAAAACATGAAAAAACAGCTGCTGGCGGCCTGAATGCGCATTTTTCCCCAATTCCGTCATAATTTTACAAAACCTTAATACTCCCGCGCTGTCACAGGGGTTATAGTTTGCGCACGCAATCAGAACTGCGTACGCAACAATAATAACGATAAAAGCGTTGGGAGTTCCCATGGGTTTCCTCCACAAGCCCCTCATCATGATGATGCTGTTTCTGCTGCTGACAGGCTGCAAGCAGACGGTAGAAATGCGCATCGATCTCGACAATCCGGCGGATTTTTACACCAATGGTTTCCCCACAGATTTGAGAATCCGTGACAATGGCCGGATTGACCTGAAACTGTTTCCCCGCACCGATCACGATCTGACCCGGCTCTATGTGGAAGAAACCGAAGCCCGCACCCGGGGCTACACCACCAGTATGCCCATCTATCTGCCGCTTACCGGGCCTTTGGCGGTAACACAACTCCCGGATGACGACACCGCCTATCTGGACCCCGATGCCCCCATTCAACTGATTGACGTGGACCCCCTGTCGGAGGATTACGGGCGCCGCTTTCCCCTGAAAATCTCCATGACCTGGCAGAAAGACAGCTATCGCCCGAAGCACCTGCTGCAGGTACTGCCCACCCTGGGCATCAACCTGAAGCCCGACACCACCTACGCCCTGATTGTCACCAACCGGGTTCCGGTCCGGGAAAACTATGTTCTCAAGCAGAATCCGGTGCTGGGCAAGCTTCTGAGTCAGGACACCATTGGCGGGCGGGTCACGTTCAAAGCCCTGCGGGTGTTTGCCCCGCTCCGACACTGGTTGTCCGGTAATGATCTGGACAGCAGCCACATCATTGCCGCCACGGTCTGGACCACCGGCAACCCCACCCGCAGCCTGTTCAAAGCGGCAGACCAGGTGTCCCGCTGGCAACCTGCGGCGGCGCAGCAGCTGAAGCAGTTAACCGAATACGATGACTATTGCGTTATCGAGGGTAGCTGGTCCGTGCCTGGCTTCCAGACGGGCACCCCGCCCTATGCCTACCCCCGGCACGGCGGCGACATCAGCTGGCAACCCGGCGGTGCACCGGAAATCCAGTACCACCGCGACACTCCCTTTGTGGTCAGTATTCCCAAGCAGCCCATGCCCGCCAGCGGTTACCCGCTGATGATGTATAACCATGGCACGGGTGGCGATGCCGAACAGGTATTTACACGGGGGGCTCAGGATAACAATGGCAACATTGACATCGGCGGCGGACCGGCGCGAATCGCCGCCTACCGCGGCTGGGCCAGTTCCGGCATGGGTGGCCACCTGAGCCAGGACCACCTGGGTACCCTGGGCACACTGGATGGCTATATCGCCTACAACTTTCTGAATCCCGTGGCCTGGCTGGGCAATCTGCAGCAGATGGTGCTGGAAAGAATTCACTTTCGCCGTTTTCTGAACGATCTGACCATTCCAGCCCACCTCTGCCCCGGAGCCACCGCCGACGCTGAAGGGTTCCGTTTCGATCCCGATAAACAGGTGGTTATGGGGCACTCTCTGGGAAGCTATCTGGCCGGTATTCAGACCGCTGTGGACCCGGAACCTTACCAGGGCACTATTCTGAGCGGTGCCGGCGGCAGCTGGATTGAGTTCGTGTTCGGTCCCACCGACCCCATTCACCTGCAGTACTTTGCCGAGCTTTTTGCCCTGAACCTGTCCCCCCTGGAGCACCTGGATCTGTGGCATCCGGTGCCCATGCTGGCAGAGCTGCTGGTGGGGGGCGCCAATAACATTCTGTACACCGACAGCATTCTGAGGGCTCCCCGCAAGGAGCCGCCTCATGTTCTGGTGATTCAGGGCCATAACGATCACCAGGTGCCGGAAAATATCCAGCGCCCCCTGCTCACCTCCCTCGGGGTTGACCTTGGAGGGGACGACCCGGGTTCCGGCCCTGTGGATACAGTGTTCTACCAGATGGCCATTGGTGGTGCCCTGCAACACCCCCTGCCGGTGGCCAATAACAAGCTGGTGCAGGGCTACGAAAGCCGAACCGCCATTGCCGTAAGACACCGGGAAGACAGCCTCACGGCACTGGACGGCCACTATGTCAGCTTTCAGCTGGACAGCGCAAAACACCAGTACGGCTGTTTTCTGGAAAACCTCAGCCATGATATAGCACCTGTGATTGTCAGTGGTGATCGCTGGGATGGCGATTGTTTCTGAGCCACCTACCCCTCCTGCCGGTAATCAGCTTTTCCATTTTGTTCTTGCGTGATCTGCCAGCTCGGGTTAACCTGCCATTCTAGAACGGTCGATCTACTATTATCGTTAACGTTCGCAATTAGCGTTCACATTTGTTAATACCAGGAACCCGTAGTAAATCATGGCCAGACCCAAATCCTTTAACGAAGCCGATGTTCTCACCCGGATGATGGAAGTGTTCTGGCGCCAGGGATATGAAGCCACCTCCATGCGGCACCTGGAAAAGGCCAGCGGCCTTACTGCCGGCAGTATTTACCACGAATTCGGCAGCAAAAAAGCTCTGTTTGAACGCACCCTCAGTTTCTATATCAGCACGGTGATTGGCTGGCGGATCGATAAATACCTGCATCAGGCCAGTGATCCCCTGGAAGGTATCCGGGACTTTCTGGTGACCACCTTCAAGGAGGTACCGGAACGCTACCGCTGGCAATCCTGCCTGCTGATCAACACCGCAGCCGAACTGGGCCAGAATGACCCGGCTATCGGAAAGATTATCGCCCGGGGCATGCAGCGCATCGAAACCGCGTTTACCGAATGCCTGATCCAGGCCAGGGCCAACGGCCAGCTGAAACCCGGGGTTGACCCGGCGCTCGCCGCCAAACAGCTCGGGTTACTGTTGCCGGGAATTCTGATAGCCGCCAGAAACCATGCCAGCAACAGCAGCCTGGAGGCCGCAGTGGATTTTCAGATGACACAACTGACAGGCTGAAATTTTTTTACACTTTTTTAGAACGATCACTACAAAACACAACAACCACTGAAACAAGGAGCTGTATCATGATTGATTTTGTCAGAACCCCGGAAGAACGCTTTGAGCGCCTCCCCAATTACCCCTTCGAGCCCAACTATATGGACGTGTCGGGCTTGCGTCTCCATTATGTGGATGAGGGTCCGGCAACCGCCGACCCGGTGCTGATGATGCACGGTGAACCCAGCTGGTCCTACCTGTATCGCCACATGATTCCCATCTGTGCCGCCGCGGGCCACCGCGTTATCGCCCCGGATCTGATCGGGTTTGGCAAATCTGACAAACCCGTCCGGATAGAAGACTACAGTTACCAGGCGCACATGGAGTGGATGCAATCCTTTCTCGATCAGCTGGATCTGAAAAACATCACGCTGGTGTGTCAGGACTGGGGATCGTTGCTCGGCCTGCGCCTGGCAGCGGAAAACCCCTCCCGCTTCAAGGCCATTGTAGTGGGTAACGGCATGCTGCCCACCGGTGAGAAATCACCGCCGCGGGCGTTCAGGCTCTGGAAAACCTTTGCCCTGAAAAGCCCCTGGTTTCCCATTGGGCGCATTATCGAGTTCGGCAGTTTCAAATCACTGAGTAAAGACGAATTGCGCGCCTACGACGCCCCCTTCCCTTCCGCAAAATACAAGGCCGGGGCCCGGGCTTTTCCTGCCCTGGTGCCGGTATCCGAGGACGATCCCGCCAGCGACGCCAACAAGGCGGCGTGGAAAGTGCTGGAAACCTGGGACAAACCCTTCCTTACCACTTTCAGTAACGGTGACCCCATTACCCGTGGAGGGGATAGATACATGCAATCCCGTATTCCCGGTGCCAAAGGCATGCCGCATATCACCCTGAAAGGCGGACATTTCCTGCAGGAGGATTCCGGCACTGAATTCGCCCAGGCAGTGAATAATCTGCTGGAATCCCTGGATTCCTCAGTGCTGCAGCAGAAAGCGTCCTGAGGCAAGAAATCAGCATTTTTACAAAGCATAACAGTCACTTAACATTTACACCTTGCCGGAATCCCTGAAGGCTTCCGGCAAGACGACAATAACAATCACCCAGAGCGCCACCCAGGCGTGTAAAACCCGCAGAAAACCTGTTAAAACCCGCAGCTTATCTATACTTACAGGAATAGCTTTCAAAAGCGGCTTTTGCATGGTTGTCACAGCTTTTCGAAATAAATGCCTCCTGATGGGTTTCTGGTGCCTGTGCGTATTCAGCGTACATCAGCAGGCAGCCGCCAATGCACAGCAACACCCCTATACCGCCGTGGTTTCCTCGGTGATCAAAGAGATCAATCTGAGCCCCTATTTTTTTTATACCGAAGCGGAAAACCAGGAAACCGAACCGGTAGATCTGAAAACCCGGGCCATCTCCGACTGGCAGCCAGTGCAAAGCAGCTCGGTGAACCTTGGATTCCAGGACACCGCTTTCTGGTTGCGCGCCACCCTGCAAACCGAAGAACTCAACGATCGCCAGTGGATTCTGGAGCAGGCCTATCCCCTGATTGATAACATGAAAGTGTTTCTCTATCAGGGCAAAAAACTGGTGAAGTCCTGGCACGTAGGGGACACTTTGTTATTCTCGGAGCGTCCCCTTCAGCACAGCAACTTTCTGTTTCCGCTGAAACTGGAACCCCACAAAACCTATCATCTGTATATCTGGGTAAGAAATACCGAAGCCATGGAGCTCCCCCTTCGGTTGTTTGAATACAATGAGTTCACGGCGGAAGATAACCAGCGTTCGGTGATCGACGGTATTTTCTATGGGCTGCTGATTATTATGGCGGCCTACAACCTGGTGCTGTACCTGAATATCAGAGACAAAAGCTACCTGTACTACGTCATGTACGTGGTGTGCATGCTGCTGTTCTTTATGAGCCAGAAAGGCTTTTTGTTTCAGTACTTTTTTCCGCAATCCCCCACGCTGCACCATTATTCCATTCCGCTGATCCTGGTAGTAACGCTGCATTTCATTGCGTCCTTTTTCAAGGATTTTCTGCAGCTGCCCGTTACCACGCCACGACTGTGGCTGTGTGTAAAAACATTAATGGTGTTGAACGGTGTATTCGCGTTACTGGTTTTTGTGTTGCCCTATCAGCTGTCAATTTTTCTGATTATCGGTAACGCTGCCCTGGCAGCAACCTTTGCGCTGGGCATATCGATACATCTTTCCCGGGCGGGAGTGCGCACCGCGCAAATGATTCTGGCAGGCTGGACCCTGTTAATTATCTGTATTGTGTTTATGACGCTCTCCAAGATGGGGGTTATCTACAACCAGTTTATGGCCAACTACGGCTTGCGGCTGGGAACTTCACTGGAAATCCTGATTTTCTCGTTTGCTTTGTCCTATCGCATTAACGAGGAGCGTCGCGCCAAGGAAATGGCCATGCTCCAGATGGACCGCGAACGCCAGGAGCGTATCAAAGCCCAGGAGCTGGCGCTGCAGCGGGAAATTGAAGCGCGCCAGGCCAAGGAAGATGCTCTTAACCAGCAACGTTCACTGAATGAAAATCTGGAAAAACTGGTACATGAACGCACAGCGCGGCTGGAAGATACACTGAAGGATCTGGAAAAAGCCAACCGGGAACTGGAAATGCTCAGCTCCAGAGACGGTCTGACCGGTGTATACAATCGCCGCACCTTTGACAACAAAGGTCAGGAAGAATGGCTGCGCTCCCGACGCCAGCAGGAACCCCTGTCATTGCTGATGGTGGATATTGATCACTTCAAAAGCATTAATGACCACAAAGGTCACCAGTGCGGTGATTATGTGCTCAAAGAACTTGCGAAATTAATGACCCAGGTGGTGAGTCGGCCGGCGGATCTTGTAACCCGTTATGGCGGCGAGGAGTTTGCGATACTGCTACCGAATACGCCGCCTTCAGGGGCGCAGTTTCTTGCGGCTGAGCTGGTAAAAAAAGCTGCCGATATGGACCTGATCTGGGACGGTGAACCCTTCAGTATCAGCATCAGTGTCGGGGTACAAACCCTGATTGCCGATGATAACACCGATCTTCATAATCTGGTGGCAACCGCTGACAGCGCCCTGTACGACGCCAAGAAAGGCGGCCGCAACCAGTGGGTGTTTGCGACAGCGGCCACCACCGGAGAATAGTTTACTCAGGCTTGCGAACCTTGGGCGTCCAGGCCCAGACATATTCGCATTTTACAGGCTCTACGTTGTTGGAATCGGTGATGGTAATGGGTACCGACACCTCGCCCTTTTCCTCCCGCAGAATCCGCTGCACCTGTTCCACCGAGAGTTTGGCTACCGCCCGTAAATCGCCGGTGCAGCGTTTCACGTAATCAATATGCATGGACTTGATCACCGGCGTGCGATCGTCGGGTACACTCATACCCACCAGGAAACCTGTGGCGGATTCACCCAGCAACGCCATGGCAGCTGCGTGAATGGATCCGATATGGTTCTGTACCTTTTTGCGGTTTTTCAGCGTCAGCACAGCTTCGTAGTCAGTTAATTTTTCAACCCGGACCCCGGCAGTGCCTGCAAAGCGAACCGCCCGACCTGTCGTCAGGGTGAGCGCCGGTGCGCTCATGGAATCCGGTAATGCATTAATCCGTGACACAACACGATTCAGAAAATTTTTTTCCGCCATTATCTGCCTCCATTTCAGCGGCCGCTAATGTATCACAGGGTTGGTGTCATTTCACCGCGCATTCCCGGCTGACCGGTCCGGCCCCTTTTCATTGACTTAAACGCCCCTCTGCAGGGCACACAACAGCCAATGTTATCTAGTCCGACAGACCACATTATTGAACTATGATTAGCAGATTCATCAATTGCTACAGAGGAATCTGATGTGTCTAACCACAAGCAACGACGGAGTACCTTCATGAGCAGACCCCCTATCGGTTATGCACTGGCAGCAATGAACACCGTTGCCACCTCACAGTGGATCGACAAGCTCGGCCTGCGCAGCACCATTGAAAAACTGACCTATCACGGCACCAAATCCGGCTTTCAGGCCATTGGCGCGGCATCGCGCCAGTTCAAAAACCTGAGCAAGCAATCCAGCCCGGAGCGCCTGGAAAAGCCCAAGGGGCAGTCTGACCTGTTCGACCTTACCATTACCGACGAACAGCAAATGATGAAAGAGACCGTCAGCCGTTTTGCCAAAGATGTGGTGCGGCCCTCGGCCTCCGCTGCCGATGCCGCAGAAGCCACGCCGGCGGATATTATTGCCCAGGCCAATGAGCTGGGGCTTACCTACTTTGCCATTCCGGAAGCTCTGGGCGGCGCGGCTACTGAATACTCCACCGTTACCAACATGATCGTGGCCGAAGAACTGGCCAAAGGGGACCTGGGGATCGCAGTGGCGATTCTGTCACCCATCAGTGTGGCAAATGCCATCACCCGCTGGGGCACCGGCGAGCAGCAGGGTAAATACCTGGCTGCCTTTCTGGAAGACAAGCCCCTGCAGGCCGCCATTGCGGTTAACGAGCCCTCTGCCCTGTTTGATCCCAACAACCTGAAAACCACGGCGCAATTCCAGGGCGACCAGGTGGTGCTTAACGGCGAGAAAACCCTGGTACCCCTGATCGAAACCGCTGAACTGTTTCTGGTGGCTGCCAACACCGGCTCCCGCGGCACCCAGATATTTATTGTGGAAAGCAGCACCGATGGGGTGACGATCGAGAAAACGCCGGCCATGGGCCTGAAGCCTGCCAACGTGGGCACCCTGGTACTTCAGAATGTGAAACTGCCAAAATCCGCCATGCTGGGCGCCGGCGATTTCAACTACCAGGAATTTCTGAATCTGGCACGCCTTAACTGGTGTGCGCTGGCCTGTGGCACCGCCCAGGCAGTGCTGGATTACACCATTGAATACTGTAACGACCGCGTGGCCTTTGGTGAGCCCATCAGCCATCGCCAGTCCGTGGCCTTTATGATTGCCAATATCGGTATTGAGCTGGAAGGCATGCGGGTAATGACCCAGCGGGCCGCAGCGCTGGCTGAGCGCGGCAAGGACTTCCAGCGGGAAGCCTATCTGGCTCGTATCTTCTGTAGCGACAAGGCCATGGAAATCGGCACCAACGGCGTCCAGCTGCTGGGCGGCCACGGCTTTACCAAAGAACATCCCGTTGAGCGCTGGTATCGCGACCTGCGATCCATTGCGGTTATGGAAGGCGGACTGCACCTTTAACGCCTCTGAGCATAAAAGCAAACCCACGCTGACGAAATCAACGGAGAACCACTATGTATCTGGAATTACCGAAAAAACTGAAAGGCCTGCAGCAGATGTCATCGAGCCTGGCCGCCGAAATGTTCCGCCCCATTTCACGTAAATACGATAAAGCGGAACACGAATACCCCAAAGAACTGGACATGATTGCCAGCATGCTGGACGGCATGAACGACGGCGAACAGGGCGGTGTGGCAGGCGCCACCCAGTCCAGCAAGTCCAAAAAGTCCGACGACGGCGGTGTTCGCAACGGCAGCAACATGGCATCGCTGGTGGGCATTCAGGAACTCTGCTGGGGCGACACCGGCCTGCTGCTCACCATGCCAAGGCAAGGCCTGGGTAACGCTGCTATCGCCGCCGTGGCCAACGAAGAACAGCTGGAGCGATTCAAGGGCAAATGGGCAGCCATGGCCATTACCGAACCCGGTGCCGGCTCTGATTCCGCGTCCATTCGCACCACCGCCAAAAAAGATGGCGACTACTACGTGCTGAACGGTGAAAAAATCTATATCACCTCCGGCGAGCGGGCCGATATTATCGTGGTATGGGCTACCCTGGACCCCAGCCTTGGACGTGCCGCTATCAAATCCTTTGCGGTTGAAAAAGGCACGCCGGGCCTGACCCTGGCACGGCTGGAACACAAGCTGGGTATCCGCGCCTCCGACACCGCCGCCTACATTCTGGATAACTGCCGGGTTCACAAGGACAACCTGCTGGGTGATCCGGAAATCAATGTGGAAAAAGGCTTTGCCGGGGTAATGGAAACCTTTGATAACACCCGTCCGCTGGTGGCCGGCATGGCCGTCGGTGTGGCCCAGGCCTCACTGGATAAAACCAAAGAAATGCTCAAGGAAAGGCTGCAGGACAAATACACTACGCCAGTGAACAACCTGAGTGCCGTGGAAGCGGAAATCTGCAAAATGGAAGCTGAATGGGAAGCGGCACGCCTGCTGACACTGAAAGCTGCCTGGATGGCAGACAATGCCATGCCCAATTCCAAGGAAGCTTCCATGGCAAAAGCCAAGGCAGGCCGCATGGCCAATGCTATTACCCTGAAATGTGTGGAGTTGTGCTCCGGGCTGGGTTATGGCGAAACCGAACTGCTGGAGAAATGGGCCCGCGATTCCAAAATCCTGGATATTTTTGAAGGCACCCAGCAGATTCAGCAACTCATAGTTGCCCGCAGACTGCTGAACAAAACCTCTGCGGAGTTAAAATAAATCACCAATGATACTCAGGCATCAACCTGAGTACAGGGCACCTTTCGGCAGGCCACCCGGCCTGCCTTTTTTTATTGCCAGCGGCACAGCCCGTATGTAATGACCAAACGCCGTCATGCCGGGGGGCGCAATAACCGATAAACTGTGAACTGGCGATTTTTTCGGCTCTAATGCCAATTACATACTATTCCGTATTTCTTTGATATCGGCCCCTACAAGGCCAACGCGAAAACCGTTATTGCTGATGAATTTATTGGCTCTTGAATTTACTGCCAGTAATGTCAAAAGGTTAAGGAGCGGAAAAAAACTGAGAATGGTAACCAGCACGGTGCCTCCGGTGCTGTACAGGCGACTCGCCAACCGTGCGGTGAACACCACTACAGCAATCATCAAAGGCAATCCAAGAACCTGCACCAACGGCTTTAACTCCGGGCCCAGCGCCCCGGAAAAACCCGCCAGCACCAGATACACCAGAAACGTCAGCAACAATGTTTTTTGCCGCTGCGCCACCACCAGCACCTGTTCAAGGTCTCTGGCGCCTTTATCAAATTCAAGATTGGATTCCGGTGAGGTAT
>JAWVYU010000109.1:0-13812 GCA_033722575.1 Ketobacteraceae bacterium
ACACTGATGGCCATGGGTGGTGCAAGAACAGTGGCACTGCAGGAAAAAATGACAGCCAATACCTATGACCGCAGCATGGCGCTGCAGGCGGCGGAGGCTGCACTGCGGGAAGGGGAGAACATTGCCGAGGAGCAGTCGAAACTGTCACCTTTCAACGACGGGTTTCCCGATCAGGGAAGTTATACCGATACCGACAACAGCTGCCCTCAGGGCGCTGTGAATCGCTGTGCCAATGGCTTGTGTGTCATTCCAGACAAGGACTGTGATGATCGCTGGTATTCCAGTGAATTCAATCAGTGGCAAACCGCCACTGTGGACGTGAGCAATCTGGCGGGTACACCGGATTACGTTATTGAATACCTGGGCGGGACCTTTCCCTGCCAGAATGGCGCGGGCGCAGATCCCATGAACTGCAAACGTTATCGTATTACCGCCGTCAGCCGGCCGGATCCGAATCGTGCGGCGGTCATGCTTCAGTCCATTTACGCCACCGATTAGAAGGAGTTTCCATGTTACTTAAGCAAAAGGTCGGATGGCTGAAAACACTGGTACTGACCATGGTGTCGCTGCCCGTATTCGCCGTTAACTGGCCGGATGTTCCGCTGGGTGTTTCCTCCTCCGCTCCACCGATGACCATGATCGTTGCGGGCAAGGACCACAAACTGTTTTACGAAGCCTATAACGATGCCAGTGATATCGATGGCGACGGCAGCCTGGATGTGCGTTTTCGTCCTGATATAACTTACTATGGCCTGTTTGATGCCACCCTTTGTTACAGTTATGGAAGCGGTAACTCGCTGTTTGAGCCACGGGAAGAATCCCGCGACGGCAAGTGCAGTGGGTTGTGGTCCGGGAACTGGCTGAATTACGTCACCACCAGCCGTATCGATGCATTGCGCAAGGTACTCTATGGCGGTTACCGCGAGATAGACACGGAAACCATGACGGTTCTGCGGCGCGCCTATATCCCACAGGATGCCCACTCCTGGGCAAAGGAATATACCAGCGCTGCCGTGGATGGCTATCGCATCAGCGATTACACACCGCTCGCCATGCCTTCCGGCGGCAAGCGACATTTCTTTGGCAATCTTACCGCCAATGCCTCAGTCAGCTGTAATTCACTGGATAACTGCAGCAACCTGCCGCCCCTGATGGCGGTGGTTACCAATACCTCCAGGCGCGTCTGGGAGTGGGCTTCCAAGGAACGCCCTGTTCTGGATGGCTCCCACGGCGGGAGCCGCACGGACTATACGGTGCGTGTGCTGGTATGTACGGCTGATTTTAACCGGGATTGCAAGCAGTATCCCAGTGGCAACTTTAAACCGGTGGGGCTGCTCCATGAATATGGTGAAGACAACAGTATGCTGTTCGGATTGCTCACCGGCAGTTATAACAAGAACACCAGCGGCGGTGTGTTGCGTAAGGTTGTATCCAGTTTCAGTGATGAAGTGGACTCCGACACCGGTATCTTTACCGCCAGCAATACCATAGTGCACAACTTTGACGTGCTGCGCATTCGCGATTACAACCACAACCGGACTGATAAAGCCTATCGCAGTGGCTGGGTTACCAACCGCCCCATGCAGCGAGGAGAATTTATCGACTGGGGTAACCCGATTGCCGAAATGATGTATGAAGGACTGCGTTATTTTGCCGGTAAAGGCTCTCCCACACCCGGTTACTTTACTTCCGGAAGTTATGACGCCCAGGTGGGATTAACGGTGGCTGACTGGGATAACCCCTACAGCGGCAACAGTGCCGCAAAAGCCGAATGGTGTGCCAAGCCCAACATGCTGGTGATGAGCGACATCAATCCCTCCTTTGACTCCGATGAATTGCCGGGCTCCTCATTCCAGAGTTTTGGGGGAGATGTGGCTGCCCTCAATGTCAAATCGGTGGCTGATAGTATTACCCGCTATGAACCCGATGTGAGGGGCGAACACTTTATCGGACAGAGTCAGGGCGTGTACGATGGCGCGCCCACAGCTAAAACCGTGAACTCGCTGGGCACCATTCGTGGTCTGGCACCTGAAGAGCCCACCAAGCAGGGCAGTTACTACAGCGCATCGGTTTCCTACTTCGCCAAGTCCAACGATATCAATCCGGCCAGAGGTGATCAGACCATTGACAGTTTCTACGTGGCCCTGGCATCTCCGTTACCAAGCATTGCGTTTCCTGTGAACGGGCGCATCATCACCCTGGTGCCTTTTGCCAAATCGGTGGGTAACAATCGCGGCCCCTGGACCGGTTTCCAGCCCACCAACCAGATTGTGGACTTCTACGTGGATACGCTTGCCAACCTGCCGGGCTCCCCAATGGACAGGAGTGTTAACGAAGGCCGGCCCTACGCCAAATTCCGCATCAACTTTGAGGATGTGGAGCAGGGTGCGGACCACGATATGGATGCCATCGTGGAGTACGAGATCAGCGCCACCAGCTCGGGCAACCTGAGCGTGAAGCTGACCACCACCTATGCAGCGGGAAGCATTATCCAGCACATGGGTTATGTCATATCGGGCAGCACGAGCGATGGCACCTATCTGGTGGTACGTGATCCGGGTCATCCTGAATCTGCCGATCCGGACTACGCGCTGGACGTTCCCAACGACAGTAACGCCTTACCCTTTACCAGCACCCGGACTTTTTCACCGGGCCGTTCCGGTGCCACCTTTTTAAAGGATCCACTCTGGTATGCGGCGAAGTGGGGCGGCTTCGTGGACAATAATGGAAACCTGCGACCCGATATTGATGACGAATGGGATCAGAATAATGACGGTGTGCCGGACACCTATTTTCTGGTTCAGAACCCACTCAAACTGAAAGACTCACTGCGCCGCACTCTGGATAATATTATTGCCCGTACAGCCAACGCCGGTAATATTACCGCCAACAGCAGCTCCATCAGTTCTGACAGTCTGGTATTCCAGTCGGTATTCAACACCGCCACCTGGTCCGGCGATTTACTGGCTTATCCCATTACCGCAACCGGTGTTGATGGTACGCCACTGTGGCGGGCTTCCCAGCGGGTGCCCAACCCTTCCAGTCGGGATATCTTTACGTACTCGGGGGGCAATGGTGTCACCTTCAGCTGGAGTACATTGTCGTCAGCGGATCAGACGGCCATTGGCAGCCGCGACGTGCTTGACTACATTCGCGGTGAGCGCGCCGATGAACAACAGAATGGCGGCGGTTTTCGTGATCGTGCGGCCAACAACATTCTGGGTGATATCGTGCATTCCCCCACAGTTTATGAAAAGGATACAGATACTGTTTACGCGGGCTCCAATGACGGCATGTTGCATGCCTTTGATGCCACAACTGGCAGAGAGCGGTTTGCCTATATTCCCAGTGCTTTGCTGAGCAAGCTTAAAAACCTGACGGATCCCTATTACGTTCATGACTATTATGTGGACGGCGAGATCGCGGTTTCCAGCCGGGCCAACACCGGCCAGAATTATCTCGTGGGTACTCTTGGACTGGGGGGCAAAGGGCTCTATTCCCTGGATATTACGAATCCCGGCAGTTTCCGCGCCAGTGATGTGAACTGGGAATACCATAATGCAGCCGATCCGGACCTGGGCTTTATGAGCGGCCGGCCCATTATCGCCTTGATGAACAATGGTAACTGGGTGGTGATTGTGGGTAATGGCTATAACTCAAATTCAGGCAAGGCAGTGCTTTATATTTTTGATCTGGCGAATGGCAGCCTGATCAGGAAAATAGATACCGGGGCTGCCGTGGACAATGGTATGGCGACGCCAGCGGTATTTGATGAGGACAATGACGGCGATGTGGACTGGATTTATGCCGGGGATCTGAGAGGCAATGTCTGGAAGTTTGACGTGACGGCCAGCAGCCCTGCCACCTGGGGTTCTGCCTTTGAACAAGCCGGTTCACCGGCGCCGTTGTTCACGGCCGTCGATGCCGGGGGCGATCCGCAGCCCATTACCGCACCGGTGAGTGTGGCAGTGAACGATGTCACCGGTGACCCCAACTACAATAAACGGTTTATCTTTTTTGGCACCGGTAGCTACTTCCGCAGCGGAGACCCCAACGACAGTCAGGTGCAGAGCTGGTATGGGCTGATCGACGAGGATGCAACCATCGCAAGCCGGGAAGTACTCCGTCAGCGCTCGATATCCGATCAGGGTACGGTGGGCAGCCGTCCAGTGCGGGTTTTTGACCAGGGAAGCACCGGAGACATGGCCGGAGTGCAGGGCTGGTATATGGATTTTGATACCGACGCAGGTGAACGTATTGTTACCACTTCCCGTTATTACCGGCTGGTGGTGCCTGCATTGATTGCCAGCTCCATTATCCCGGTAGCGGATCCCTGTGAGCCCGGTGGCCGGGGTTTTATCAATGCGATCAATCCTTTCACCGGCGAACGCCTGACCCAGGGTATCTTCGATGTGGATAACAGTGACAGCTTTTCGGATGATCTGCTGAACACCGCGTATATCAGCAGTGTGGATATCGGGGTAGGTATGCCGGGGGAAGCCGTATTGATCGGCGACCGCCTGGTAATCGGTGGTGCTACCGGCGCCATTGGTGATATTCGTGTCAATCTTGGTGTAACCCCCATCCGGGGCCGCATATCATGGCGTGAACTGGTAAGGGAATAAAGGAACGGGTATGAAAGGTTTTACTTTAATTGAATTAATGATTGCGGTTGCCATTATCAGCATACTGGCTACGGTGGGATATCCCTCTTATATGTCTCACGTTACTGACACCCGTCGGGATAAAGCCGAAGCCTGCCTGGTGGAGTTGTCGCAGAATATGGAGCGCTACTACACCATGAACATGACCTATGAGGACGCTGGATTGGCACTGGCCCAGTGCCGCACAGAGCTGGGTGAGTTCTATGAATTCGGGTTTTCCAGCACACCGGATGCGAACAGTTACACGCTGCTGGCAACGGCGAAAGGTTCCCAGGCTTCACGGGATGGGGAATGCAGCACACTCAGCCTGAATCAGAACTCTGTCAAGACTCCCGCTGCCTGCTGGTAAACGCGCAGCTAAAGGGGCTGATAAAAAAGGAAGTAAAACGGCAGCTGGCATGAGTCAGCGGTGAAAGGGCCCCGGGCTGGTGGAGCATGGCAGCACCAGCCCGGGGGAAACAGCAGGATCAGAACTTCTCAACAGTGTAGTAATCACGTACGCCCTGGGTCGGGGTAATGAACTTGGTATCTACGCGGTCACCATTGAAATCCAGTACCACCGAACCAAGCTCTTTCAGCGAAATATAATGAACCGGGTGATCAAAGGTCCCGTCGCTGATTTTTCCGGAGCTGCCAGCCACGGTATAAATCACACCACTGTCCTGAATCTGGCTGTACATCTTCTGGTAAGCACCGTCACCGTCTTCGCGGCCATCACCTGTAAATACCTTCATGGATTCCTCAAAGGTACGGGATTTGCCGGTATGTCCCGCTATGGGATAGGAACGCTCATAGGCATGGCTGTGGCCGTTAAAGACAAAGTCAACGCCGTACTGGTCAAACAGGGGGGTAAAATTCTCCCGCATATCCCTGATGTGGTATTCCAGTATGTCGTCGGAATCGTGGCTGCCTTTGGAGTAGGGCGGCTGGTGAAAGAAAACGACGGTCCAGTCCTGGGTATTCGCCTGCAGGTCGGTTTCCAGCCAGGTGTACATGGCGCCATTGACGGCACGACTGGCCTTTTCAGAATCCAGACAAATAAAATGCACATTGCCGTAATCAAAGGAATAGTACGCCTCGGTGCCGCTGGGAATGCCGCCGGCCTCACCGGTGGTGGGCAGGGTAAAAATATCGTAATAGGGGGCGCCGCCGGTGGTCATGACCTCGTGGTTGCCGATGGTGGAATACAGAGGCGTGGATGACAGCGTGTCGGGATACATATCAAACACGGCCCGCTGATATTCATTATCGGTGCCAAAGGTATAGGCATTATCACCCAGCATTATCCACAGGTCAGTCTGGGGGCCGCCATTAAAGTCATAGAAGGCATCCCGTACTGCCGCTGCATTGGCATCCGCAGTGCCCGAATCACCGATCAGCCAGACCCGGAAGGGGGTATCATCACCGGCGTCGTGGGGAGTAATGAACGAGTGGACGTCGGCAGAGGCCGCTTCGTCATTGATGACCTGGTAATAGTAAGTGGTATCCGGCAGCAATCCGGTGAGGGTCACTTCGTGATTGGTAGTAGCACCTCCCGGCGAGGTCACCTGGTTCAGGTTGTTGGCGGATAATCCGTAAGCCACCTGGCCAATAACACTGTCGTCGGTACGCCACTTCACCACAATGCTCTCGGTGGTGGGGTTTTGCAGATAGGGCCCCCGGGGGAGCTTCTCACAGGCGCTCAGGAACAGCGCCAGGCTGAGCATCATTAAGTGGTTGAACGTAAACCCCCGGATCAGCCGGGGCCTTGCAGTCTGTCGCATTGGTCTGCTCCCATCAATAAAGTGTTACGGCGATTAGTCAAGTGCTGCCAGCCGGTCGCGAATCTCCTGCTGCAGCTTCGCACTGGCATCACTGGTTTTGCTTTTTAGTTTTTCCAGCAGGGCAAGTGCCTTTTCAAAGGCTGACCTGGCCTCTGCCGGCTTGCCGGCTTTTTGAAATAACACGCCCAGGTCGTACTGCCACTGGGGCGTTTTTCCAAAATAGGGTTCCAGGGACTGATGGCGCCTGAGCGCCTTGTCCAGATGATTTTGTGAAAGCTCAATCTTGATGGCGTATTTTTCGAAATGGGGCAATGCGCCAAATCGTGCCTGGGCCTGATCCAGATACTTCAGCGCCTCAGCCGGTTTTCCCTGCTGCTCCAGAAGCTGGGCCAGATGGAAATAGTCATCGGTCTGTGCCGCTTCGCTGGACTTGATCAGCCGGGTCAGCACCTCAATAGCACCGTGGGGATCCTTCTGGGCGAGCCTGATTTCTGCCAGGCCCCGGTGGCATTGCAAATGGTTGGTATCCATTTCAATGCAGCGGGAAAACGCGTCTGCTGCTTCGGCCCACTGATCCTGGTACTGGTGCCAGAGGCCGGTGACAAAATTGAATTCGTGGCTGGAGGATTCATTGGCACCCAGTTTGCGGGCCTTTTCCAGGTCGGCTTTGGCTTTCTGATAGGCTTTGTCTTCCTGAATCAGTTCCTGGGCGCGCTTGATCAGCAAATAGGCATCGTCTGGATTGTGTTCAATTTGTTGGTTTAATGTCATGATTCGTTCGTGTCCACCAGGATGGGCCAGGGCGGAAAGGGGAAGCGTGCAACCAAAAACCAGTGTCAGGAGCAGTATGCGTGCACCTGTAAGAGTCGCAAAAGGCGGTATAATTGTCGCGCGGGGAGCAAGGCTCATAAGGCTAACTACTTGTTTTTATTAAAATATTTTTGAATCGATCTGGTTAGAGTTCCCAGTGGCTTAATGGTGACCTGTTTTAAAAAACAAAACAAGCGTACCAGGTGAAAATTTGGTTACTTTTTGTAGTGCAGAGAGGTTAACCTTTTGGCGTAAACCCTATAGGGAATACAGTACCTTACTAGCCTGTGCTATCAATAAGCGGTACAGCTGATAAGAAAATAAAAGGGGGTGCAGTATGATGATTCGTCTCCTGCAGGGCTGTCTGTTTTACGGGGTGGTATTGGGTGCGATTGCGCTGGCAGCAGGTTGTGCCAGTCTCAATGGGCCCTCCGAGGCCGGACGCTATGAAAGGCTGACGCAGGTGCCTCCGGGTCCCAATGGCAGTCTCTTTGAAGTCATGTCCACCGTTGCCACCACCTTCGACCATGACTGGGAAACCACTGCGGCACTGGCCGCCCACAAGGGGTGCCGGACCAATGCGGTGTTTGATAAATACCACCTGAAACATCTTTACGAACAACTGGAAGCCCGCCTGGCCGAACTGGGCGTGGACCTGTTACACGAAAATGGTTACATCTTCGTGGGGGTACCCATGGCCGGTGAAATGCCGGACTCCAGTGCCCTGACCCACCTGGGGACCGTATTGAGCGGAAAAGAACGGATTCACCTGTTCATTCCGCAAAAGTCTCCCTTTGGTTACACGGTGGATCGCCAGGCGCTGCGGGATATTCGCACCAAGCTGGCCAAAACCGGCGTGGGCAAGGATCACGTGCTGTTGTTGCCCACCGACAGTTTCGGGTTGCCCTCGGCAATGAATGAAACTGCCAAGAGCAGGGTGATGCCGGTTAAAATCTGTCACAGCTGATCTTTATTATCCGTCATCCGGTCGGCTTGCTGAACTGTTCAGACAGCACTGTTCAGATAACACTGTTCAGATAACACCCGTCAGAAAACACTGACAGCTGATATGTGTCATCCTGATGTTAACTGTACTATGTTAGGTTACAGTTAATGCCATGTAAGTGGTGAATCAGAATGTTCAGGCTGTCAGTGCTTAATGAATAAACACTTTCTTACTCCGTTCTTTGAACCCAAAACCATTGCTGTGATAGGTGCCAGCGAAACCCGGGGCAGCCTGGGAAACCAGCTGATGCTGCAGCTTGCGAAATCGGGCTTTTCCGGACAGTTGTTTCCGGTTAATCCCGGACATAAAAAGATCCATGGCCTGAAAGCCCGGGAAAACCTGCGCGATATCAGTGAGCCGCTGGATCTGGTTCTGATAGCCACGGAACCGGAATTTGTGATGACATCTCTGGAAGCCTGCGGTTCCCGGCAGGTTACAGATGTCGTTATACTCACCCCTATTGAAGACTACGGCTATCAGCACAGCAAAATCAGTCTGAATGATATTCATCAGATCGCCCGGCAGTGGGGTATCAAGATCATCGGGCCCAATGGCTTCGGACTGATTAATCCAACCCTGAAAGTTCGTGCCAGCCTGCACGACGGCGAAGTGGCCAGGGGTAATATCGCTCTGGTGTCACAGTCCGGTGCGGTCTGTTCTGCCGTGGTGGACTGGGCCAAAAATAATGGTGTGGGCTTTTCACATATCGTTTGCCTGGAAAAGTCCTTCAACGTGGATCTTGGCGAGGTACTCAGTTACCTGCTGCTGGATGCCACCACCGAATGCATTCTGCTGTATGTGGAAGGCGTGCATGATGCGCGGACATTTTTAAGCGGGCTTCGTGCGGCGGCCCGCGGTAAACCGGTTATCGTGCTCAAGTCAGGCAGCCATATCAAACAGGCACAAACCACCATGTACCACACCGGCGCCATGGTGGGCGATGATGACGTGTTTGGCGCGGCTCTGGAAAGGGCCGGTGTGGTCCGTGCCGAAGCCATCAACGATTTGTTTCTGGGCGCCCGGGCATTCCAGGTACATCGCAAGGTGCGAGGCGACCGGATCGGTATTCTTTCCAATGGTAACGCCATGAATATCATGGCCTGTGACCGTGCCGATCACTATCAGTTGTCGCTGCCGGCCCTGCGGTCATCGTCGGCCAATAAAATGGTAACGGAACTGAGTGGTGTGGTATCGGCGAACAATCCGATACAGCTGGCGGCCGTGGCGAACGCTGATCAGTTCCGCGCAGCTTACCAGGTGCTGGCGGAAGATGATGGTAACGATATTATTCTGGTGAACTTTGCGCCACAGCCGGGAGTTTCTTCTTCAGCCATTGCCCGCAATCTTATTGAGGCGGCCAAAACCGTCAGCAAGCCATTGGTGGTGTGCTGGATGGGAGGCGACCAGGTCGCAGAGGCAAGGCGGCTGTTTCAGCAGGCCGGTATACCGGCATTCTCCACGCCGGAAAACGCCATGAAAGCTGTTGGCTACCTGGTGACTTACTTTCACAATAAACAGTTGCTGCTGCAAACGCCTGATCCCATCAGGGAGTCGGTGGCCCATGATCGCGATGGTGCCCGACTGATTATTGAGGGGGCTATGCAGGAGGGGCGCAAGCACCTGCTCCAGATCGAAGCGAAAGCGGTGCTCAAATCCTTCGGCATTCCGGTAAGCCAGAGCATCCTGGCCCGTTCCGCTAACGAAGCACTGGTAGCGGCAGAGTCGCGGGGCTTTCCGGTGGTGCTGAAAATCAACTCGCCGGATATACATCATAAAACGGATGTGCAGGGCATCAGTCTGAGTGTCAGCAATGCCCAGGCGGTGCGAACCGAATACAAAAAACTGATTGATCGTGTTAACCGGGCCCGGCCGGAAGCGCGGGTAGATGGTGTGATTGTGGAATCCATGCGGCTGGGAGCGAGTTCCCGGGAGCTTTATGTAGGCATAAAGCGCGATCCTGTATTCGGACCGGTCATTGCCTTCGGAATCGGCGGGTCCATGGTGGAAATACTGGCAGAGGCCGCCGTATCCTTGCCGCCGTTAAATGATTTTCTGGTAGCGAACCTGATTGACCGCACCAAGGCTTCCCGGCTGATTGAGCGTTTCAGGGATATGGCTCCGGTTAACCGGCCAGTTCTGGAAAAAGCCCTGCTGAGCGTTTCCCAGTTGGCCAGTGAACTTCCCTGGATTCAGACACTGGAAATCAACCCGCTGCTGGCGGATGAAGAGGGTGTGTGTGCGGTGGATGCCAGTGTGCACGTGGGTTACATTCCTCCGGCCCAGGATCGCTATGCTCACATGGCGATACATCCTTACCCGTCGGATCTTACCAGCCACTGGCAACTGGCCAGTGGCATGGATATCTGTATCCGTCCCATCCGGCCGGAAGATGCCGGCATTGAAAAAGAGTTTATCGAGAATCTGTCGAAGGAGTCCCGCTACTTCCGGTTTATGCATGCGGTGAACAAGCTGACGCCGGAAATGCTGGTGCGTTTTACCCAGATTGATTATCACCGGGAACTGGCATTAATCGCTACCTATCTGGAAAATGGCGCGGAAAAGGAAATCGGGGTAGCCCGCTATGTGGCTAATCCCGACGGTGAAAGCTGTGAATTTGCGGTGGTGGTAGCAGATCAGTGGCAACGATCCGGTGTTGGTTACCAGCTTATGGAAGCCCTGATCAAGGCGGCCCGCCTGAAAAATTTCAGGTTTATGGATTGTATTGTGTTGCGGGATAACAAACCCATGCTGAAGCTGGCCCATTCACTGGGATTTGTGGAGGATTCCTCGCAGTCAGATGATGAAGTCTACTACCTGAAGAAAATGCTTTAGTGACAGGAGAGGTCTGGTTTTATGGTAACAGCCTATATTTCCCACCCGGATTGTGAGCTTCATGAAATGGATCCGGGGCATCCTGAGTCGCCGCAGCGGCTGGTGAGTATCAAGGCGTTTCTTCAGGAACAAGGTGTGTTAAAGCATCTGAAACAGGTCAAGGCGCCAAAAATTGACAAAAACGATCTTTACCGGGTGCACCGGCGCGATTATGTGGATCAGATGTTTGCCATGGCACCAAAACAGGGGATGGAAGTGCTGGGTCCGGATGTGGTGGCGAACCGGCATACGCTGAATGCTGCCCTGCGGGCATCGGGCGCGGTAAAAAAGGCGGTGGATATGGTGATGAAGGCCAAGGTGGACAATGCCTTCTGCGCGGTCAGGCCACCGGGGCATCACGCGGAACGGGACAAGGCCATGGGGTTTTGCGTGTTTAACAATATTGCGGTTGGTGCCGCTTACGCGTTGTCAGCTTATGATCTGGAGCGTATTGCCATTGTGGATTTTGACGTGCATCACGGGAACGGTACCGAAGACACCCTTCATGTGGATTCCCGTATTCTGTTCTGCTCCAGCTACCAGCATCCTTACTATCCATTCTCTGTTCCCGACAGCAGTCGCTCCAATGTGGTTCACTTGCCGTTGCATGCGGGTACCAGTGGTGAGGAATACCGTGAGTGGGTACGGCAATTCTGGATGCCACGACTGAATCATTTCAGTCCGCAACTGCTGATGATCAGTGCCGGTTTCGATGCCCATCAGGCAGACCCGCTGGCGGATGTGTATCTGGATGAGCGGGATTACCGCTGGGTGACCCGGGAGCTGAAAATGATCGCCGAACAGCATTGCAGCGGCAAAATTATCTCGGTTCTGGAAGGAGGGTATGATCTGAATGCCCTGTCACGTTCGGTGTGCGCCCACATCAAAGTGCTGGCGAATCTGGATTAGAACGAGCGGGCCTCTTCAACAGTTGGGGTCCTTATCTTCGTCACAGTTATCGTCCGCCCGGTCCACCAGCTCCTCAATAACGTCATCAATATCATCACCGGGCCGGTCTACCGGGCCGCTGTCCGTGCAGGCAGGCATTGTCAGCAACACCATCGGCAGCACCAGGGCAATTATCCAATGGGCTTTGCTATGCCATTTCCCGCTCTGCCAGCTTTTGCCGGACCACAATGTCATGGAGGCGGCCTCCCTTTGTTACAGCATGATACCGATGCGAGATCAGCGCTGCTGTGGATGGCGTCGCACTGCCACCATCCACAGCATGCGCTGCGCAAGTAGCTACTCTTTTATCTTGGGTATGATGATTTCCGCACGGCGGTTAATCTGGCGACCTTCGTCGGTTTGATTGGACGCCACCGGCGCACTTTCACCATAGGCCTGAAGCTTGATCCGGTCTTTGGAAACCCCTTGCTTGACCAGCTCCTCGGCTACCGCTTCGGCACGCTGTGCAGAAAGCCTCATGTTGTATTCAGCCGTTCCGATGGCGTCGGTATGGCCTTCCACCACCACCTGGGTGTCAGGGTTCTGTTTCAGATACTTCGCCACCTGTTTAAGCCGCTCGTCAGCTGCGCCCTGCAGTTTGGCTTTATCGAAACCAAACTTGACGTCATCCTGAATCACCAGCAGGGTCGTGGTGTTTTCCTCAGCCTTCAGAGCCAGTTTGAGTTGCTGTTGTCTGGTTTTCGCGGCAGCGAATTGTGCTTCCAGTATCTCCTGTTCTGCTTTCATTTCGGTGATGTCGGCGCTTCTTGATGCCAGGTAATGCTGGTGTTCATAGGCTTCGCCTTCACCGTCATTTTTCCAGGTGCTTTCGGCCTGCTGTACCAGTGCACCTGTCTGATCAAGGCTTTCTCTGGCGTTGTCGCGAATGCGCTGTTCATTACTCAGTGCCTGATACCGGGCTTCCAGCTCTTTGAGAGATACCGGCTTTTCGGTTGTGGCACAACCACTGAGCAGGGCAGCCATACATACTAGAATAAAATAAAATCTCATGGTTTCCTCCCGTTCTATGCTGCATCAATTATGAGGATTTCTTTTTCAGTTCTTTTTCCAGGGCATCGATCTGTGCCGTCAGTTTGTCGATGGCTGACTTCAGCTGACGATTATTGGTCGTCACCTGCGCAAGGGTTGCATCTGCTGCAGCTTTTTCAGCCAGGCGCTGAGCCTTCAGGAACTCTTCTTCCTGATAGGCTTTACGGGCCTCTTCCAGTTTGTCCTTGGCCAGGTTGTAAGACTGCTGTGCATATTGCTGGGCCCCCAGCGATTCAGCTTGTCGCACCTCATTCTCAGCGGTGGCAATCTGGGCATCCGGTGGCGCTATGGTGGCACAGCCACCAAGTGTCAGCAGGGCAACGGAGCCTGTGCCAAGTAATAGCGACTGACATTTTGCTCGCGATCCTGTTATTGAAGGCATAGCGTTCTCCTTGTTTGTTGTCCAATGGGTTTTGCTTTGTAAAAACATGTCTCTGCTTAAACCGGTTCGGAAAATTTTGCTGAAATTTCGCCTTTTCAGTGCGCTTTCAAAAAACGTTCCAGTTTGACTTGTCGATGAAATGATTCCTTAATGGCATATCTTCATGGCTATTCGTTATGAGAAATGTTTAATCTTTGAACGATCAGGGTGGTTTTGACCCTGTGAATGCTCAGGTGTATGGTGAAAATGGTGATTTTCTTTCTTTGAAAGGCTTGAATAACAGACAACTGTTAAGCAGCCAGGATGAAAGTGTTAACA
>JAWVYU010000110.1:0-13775 GCA_033722575.1 Ketobacteraceae bacterium
CGTTGCAATGGTTGGTAGTTTCTTCATGCTTCACCCTGTTTCTGATTAAGCTGTTTCAGCCGGCGCCAGATATAGCCCGAGCTACGCTCCTCACCATGAAGAATGTATCGCAATACCTGCCGGTTTTCGAGCGCCCAGTACATCCAGTATCCAGCACCCCGCTTTCCGCAAAGCAGCAGCTTGTCCTCGATACGGATAACAAAATCTTCCTCCGGCGTCAGCAGGGACTTTCCCTCACGCTTCACCATCAGCACCCGGCAAGGCAGGCGCGCAGCCCGATCCAGCGGGTGATGATATAAAGCCGACACCGGTATCTCGTCACCGCGCGCCAGGCGATCGTGAAATGCCGGCGCGGTTTTTTCATTGATGGTCACCGTCCAGCTGTCCAGCTCCCGGTCCCCCACCAGCTCATCCAGCTCATGGGACAGTTGTTCACACCATTCCTCACTCTGGCCGCGTATCTCCTCCAGAAAGGCAATCATTTGTGGCGCCTTGATCAGGGAGAAAATATGATTTGCAATCACCGAGCCCGGATCCATGATCATATCGATCTTGGCAGCCTTGAATACGCTGGTATTCAGACGGTTGTTCTGGCGGGCAACGGTAATCAGTTTTGGCTTGAGATCCCTGGCTGTCATTATGATAGACAGGTTATTCGCGTCATCGGAAGTGCCCGCCACAATTCCCACCGCCTCCTTGATATTGGCTTCCAGCAGCGTGTTTGCTTCTGTTCCCAACCCGCTCACCACCAGCTCGCCGTCCGGCACTTCGCGGTATAGCTCGGGGTTCGGCTCTATGATCACCGTATTGACGTCGTCATGCTCGTCGAAATGTTTTTTCAGGGCCTTGCCAAAGCGACCGTAACCACAAATCACCCAGGTGCCGAACTTGGGTTTGCCGGCACTGGATACCGGGCGGTGGGACGGGCTTACAAGCCAGTCGTGGACCAGGTGCCGATAAGGGTTATGAATGGCCGTATTCAGGTAATCAGCAAAGATTTCAAACGGATAAACAGCATGATCAGTGCCAAAGGATGCCAGGTTGCGGGCGTATTCCTCCGTCTCGGTACGGCTGATCACGGTGCGGTGCGGCACCAGCAGCTTACTGGCAATGGCGATGGAAAGATTCACATGATCAACATTGGTCAGACAGAGTACACCGACACAGAAGGGATGCTGAATACCACCATCTTCAAGGGCGTCCGGCTCAGAAGCGTCAGCACACAAACAGGGCACGTCAAACGCCAGATTGTCCAGATCCAGCCCCTCAATGCGTTCCGGGCTGATATCAATCACCACGCAATGAACGCCCCGGTTGACCAGCCGCTGAACCACCACGCTGCCCGTGAGCCCATAACCACACACCAGGTAAAAAGGTTCCTTTATGGCTTTTACCCAGTAACGGAAACGGGTCCGGTCCACCAGCCGGATAAAGGCTTCGTCCCGCATGATGGCAATCACCGACCCGATACTGTAGAGCCAGCTGATCACCGTGGTATAGATGGCGCCCATGGTCCAGAGCCGCTGGGCATTGGTAAAATCATGGGGAATTTCGCCAAACCCGATGGTGGAGCCCATAAAGCTGACAAAATAGAAGGCATCAAAGAACGTCATCCGGTAGGGATCGCCGTTGCTGTCGACACCGGGAATCAGTACGTAGCCCAGCATGTTGACCGAATAAACCACAACCAGAAGAATCAACGGCGCCCGCAAGCGCCGTAAAACCAGAAAGGCAACAGAATTGATACCGTTCAACGGCGCACCATGACAGTTTCCACAATCAACAGGATAACCGAAAGGATATTGGCCAGCAGCGCTCCGCCGGACAGGGAAACAATACTGACGACGGTACCGGGTGAGATGGGCGTGTCAGCAATGTTTCCGGCATAGGCCCAGATCACAGCGGCACAGATCAGCTGCAGGTCAGCCACCAGACTGGTGGCCAAGAGCACCGCCCCCATGTGGGTGCGATCCCCCAATTTCAGCAACGTGGCAATCAGGCTGATCACCAGCGCGGCAAATAATTCATAAATGTTGTGGTGAGTAATATCGTCAACGTCGCCGATAAAGAAGCCGAAGTTGAGGGTGAGCGCCAGTACAATAAAGAAGGCAAAGACGACTTTTTCGGTATTCATAATGCTTCCTTTCAGACGGGATTGCTACATTCTAAACACAACATCAGCCCCTTGAAAACTTAACCCTGAATATTACCTTTGCCGGGCTGACGGGTTTTCAGGGTTTCCCGGGCCTGGGTTAAGGCTTCTCTGAGGCTTTCCAGGCTGACAGGCTTGGGGATATGATCATCCATGCCACAGTCCAGGGAGCGTTGGCGATGATCTGCCATGGCATGGGCGCTCAGTGCCAGAATAACAGCCCGTCGTTTCATGTCGTTTTCATAAAGGCGGATTTGCTGGGTCGCATCGTAACCATCCATTTCCGGCATTTCGCAATCCATCAGGATAATATCAATGGGAGGGTCGGCTTTTTTATAGGCTTCCACTGCCTGCACACCGTTGTTGACCATCACCGGTTTAATACCGAGCCGTTTCAGCATGCCCAGTATTACCAGCTGATTCACATTATTGTCTTCCGCCACCAGCACATTCAGGTCGCCGTAATCTTCTTCATGGATACCCTCTTGAAACCAGCCGTTTTCCTTTTCTTCCGACCGGCTGAGGGCGCGGGCCAACTGGCGTCGCAAATGACTGGCCGGCATGGGCTTTTCAATCGCAATGGAAATGCCTGAACCTTCCAGGTCGGCCCGCTGTGGCAGATTACGGGCAGAGGTGATCAGAATATGGGGAAAGTCATCTGCCCCCATTTTCAGGAGTTCCCGGGAAACTTCCAGACCAGTGGTATCGGGCAGCTCCAGATCCAGTAGCGCAATATCAATCGTCTGATCGCTTTGCAAAAATTTCTTCACCAGCTCAATACCGGACTGCCCCGTGTAGGCCGCGGATACTTTCATGTCCCAGCTTTCCGCCAGGGTTCTTATTACCTGTACCACGTTATGGTTATCATCAACCACCAGCAGATGCTTGCCCTGGAGAATTTTCAGCGTTTCATCCAGCTGCTGTATTGTCTGATCCGCCACCACATCAAGCACCACACTGAACCAGAAAGTTGAGCCTCTCCCCTGCTCACTTTCAACACCGATTTCTCCGCCCATCAGTTCCGCCAGCTGTTTGCAGATGGCCAGCCCAAGTCCGGTGCCACCGTATTTCCGCGTGGTGGACGAATCCGCCTGGGAAAAGGATTCAAACAGTCTTGCCTGTGCCTCCCGGGAAATGCCAATCCCCGTATCGACAATTTCGAATCGCACGGTCATTTTGTTGTCGCCGCGGTTTACCAGGTGAGCATTGAGTCTGACTTCACCTTTCTCTGTGAACTTGAACGCGTTACCCAGCAAATTGATGATTATCTGTCGCAGTCGGGTGGGATCGCCCTTGACCATTTTTGGTACCGCCGGGTCCAGCAGGGAAATCAAGGGCACCTGTTGATCCGAAGAGCGCAGCGCGAACACAGACACACATTCATCAATCAGGTCTTCCAGGTTAAACTCCGTGTGCTCCAGATCCAGTTTTCCCGCTTCGATCTTGGAGTAATCCAGAATATCGTTGATGATACCCAACAGCGCCTGCCCGGAGTTGTAGATAGTGCGTACATAATGAATCTGATTAGGTTTCAGCGGCGTTTCCTTTAACAGCTCGGACATGCCAAGTACGCCATTCATGGGGGTACGGATTTCATGGCTCATCTTGGCAAGAAATTCACTTTTGGCTTTGGTTTCCGCTTCCGCCTGGTGGGCCTTCTGCTGGGCTTCGTGTTCCGAGGCCTTGAGCACATTAATACGGTTAGCCAGCGCCAGCGACAGAATGATCATCTCCCCTGCCACACCCATTTTATGGAGATAAGGTGTCAGCTCATGCAGGGACATGATCTTCAGCGCATTCAGCACGCCAAAGAAAATCGGTGACAGCACCACCAGCCAGGCAAGTAAAAACAGCCGGGCAGGACCATACCCCTGACGAACCCTGAGAAACGCGGTGACCAGCACACACACTATGGATACAGCGATAGTCAGCAGAATGAGCACCGATATCTGCCGCGACGGCATGGTGGCGATCAGCACTATTTCCAGGATACCAATCCCGCCAATTATCTGGAGCATTCTGTCGGCTTTCGGCATGGCCTGCCGGGTGTTCAGATAAATCCGGGTGAACTGGGCGCCAGACCAGAGCGTGATACCCATGGAAACGTATATCGCAATGCTCTGGTAATACTCCCAGTCGGGGAAAAAGCGATAGTTAAGTCCATCAAAGCAGGAAGCTACATAGGCATTGGATAATACGAAGCCCACATAATAGATATAACTCTTCTCCCGAATCACCAGATACAGAAACAGGTTATAGGCGAGCAAACCCAGACAAATACCGTAAAAAATGCCCACGATGGTCTGGTGGTCATGGAGATATTCGAAAAAGGCGTGATCCGTATAGAGCATCAGAGGCACGGACAGAGAACTGGTGCTCTCAACACTCATGTAGTAGGTATTGGTGGCCCCGGGTGGCACCTTCAGTTCAAAGGCAAAGCTGGTGATATCGACGGTACGCTGGTGATATTCAAAGGTGTCACCCAACGCATGCCTGGTGTATCCGTCCGGTCCGACTTCGAAAAGCACCATCTTGTCAATCAGGGGGTAAGTGGCATTTATTACCAGGTTTGCGGTATCGTCCAGCTGATTGTGGATCCGGAAGCGGATCCAGAATACCGAACCGCTGAAGCCGAATTCCAGCCCCTGATTCACAGCCTTGAAGCGGCGCTGCACGCGAGATGTCAGAATATCGTCAATGGTGAGCCTGCCATCAGTATCTTCCAGCACCTCGGCGTATTCAGATACCTTGGCAACCCTGTCAATACTGTCAATCACAATCACAGGGGTATCGGCGGCTGCGGTTTCCCGAGCCGGTATCAACAGCAACAGCGCCAGCAGACAAATCCGCCATTGAGAAAGGTATTCTCTGATCATTCCGCTACATCAACCCAACACCTCTTATTAAGTGAAGGTTAGCACTCCGGTGAGAATTTGCGCTAAAAGGGTGCACCGCTATACCACGGCCTTCAATATCTCAACAGGACCCTCGGCTTTGAGAATATCCGCCTGACTGGCGTGCTTGAGCAAAAAAGTCCCTGCAAAGCCGAGCGCATTCACTGCCACGCCCCGATGTTCTGCTCGAGAACGCGGCACCAGCCAGAGCCAGTCGCGGGTGGCCAACAGGTTGTAGGGAGCCGGACCATGGTCTGACTGGGGTTTCCAGATACGCAGTGTCTGCAGCATGGCCATGTAGAGTTCCCGGAGGGCCTCGGCGGACTCACGGTCGGAGCGTCCCCGCGGTGGAGTGACTTTGGCGTAAGCATGGGGAAACGGCAGGCGCGCAGAGTGGCAGATCACGTCCTCGTCTTTAGGTTCAGTAAAACAGGCCGCCAGCGGTACCCGCTGGCTTGCGTCTGCACCCAGTGGACAGGGGATCATCTGCAAATGCTTGTGTTTCTGGCTGGCGCCCGCCACCGGGCAGGAATTGTAAAACACCAGGCCATCCATGGCTCGCAAGCCAAACCACAAGGCAGCAAAGTCTTCTGCTGTCAGCAGGGACTGCTGGGACTCGTACTGCCGGGTAACAAACAATAAATGGTGATCCACCACGTTAAATTTGTTTAACAGACAGACGTGGCTGTCCGAAATATCGGTAACGTATAAATCCGGATCATAGGGCAGGAAAGGATTGGCGGGATTACTGGCAGCATTTTTTTCTTTTCTTGCCAGATTCTCCACCACCCTCACCAGGAAAGGGATTCCCTGATCTTCCATCACCATACTGGTAGTGGCGATACTTTTTATGGCGCCGACTTCCCTGGCATGATCATTGGCAGTTTTCACTGCTGCCATAAAATCATTATTCATGGTGGCGATCCCGTGCGTAGCAGTTTGCAGGCCCTGACTCAAGGTTAGCACTGATTGGGGCGATTAGCCGGGTCCCCCTGCCCTGAGTTTTTCCAGGACCTCAATGGCCTCCTTGACCCAGGCCAGACAGGCCTCTTCATGATAGAAACCCCGTCGCAGGGTCAGATACATCATGTCGTTTTCAGGATCGCCGGTAAAGCCATCAGGAAAATACTCTGTTTCAATCTTGCGATAGGTTCTGATCAGGGATTCGTGTTCCTCAAACTGGCGCAGCAGCTCATCATGCAGCAGTTTAGGGTCTGCTTCTTCCCCCGCGAACAGCTTTACCAGAAAAGCCTCGTTGATGGGTTGCGGCTTCAGGGGAGTATCCAGCCAGCGGCGCAATGCCTCCCTGCCCTGCCGGGTCAGTTCGTAGACTTTCTTGTCGGGTTTATCATCCTGATGGACCACTTCATAATCCACCCAGCCATCCTTGTGCAGGGTAGCCAGTGCCCGATAGACCCGCTGATGACTGGTATGCCAGAAATACCCCAGCGGGCCGTCAAACCATTTGGTGATTTCATAGCCGGTGGATTTGCGTTTTTTCAGTACCACCAGCAGGACATGCTTCAATGACATCAAGAAATTCCTGTCAAGGTTGCGAAAAGCGCAGTTTACTTTAACTTGAATACCGCAAACAGGATCAGCGGCACAAACAGCACCGCGGTTACCGTGTAAGGCAGATGGCCGTCAAGGTGATAAAGCGCCGCTCCGGCGGTAGGGCCAATGATAAAACCCAGAGCCGGCCCCGCACTGGTAAGGCCAGCCACCGCTCCCTGCTCTTTCGGTTCAACCGCCATGCTGGCAGCCGCTATAAAACCCGGAGCAGCCATTCCCATACCCAGCCCGACAAAGGACATACCCAGCATAAAGTGCCAGAACACTGATGAAAAAATCAGACCGGTGAAACCCACCAGCATGGAAAACAGCCCCAAACGCATAAGCCGCGAAGGTTGCCATTTCAGGCGCTGCACCAGCACCCACTGGGAAAACAGGGAGGCAATGGCCGATGCCATCATAATGGCCCCCACCCGCTGCATGGTGTATTCCGCGGACAATGCCAGCACATCCTGCACGTAGTAGCCAAGGGTTTGCTGCACAATAGCAAACCCGGTGAACATGGATACTCCGATGAGCATGAAGGGAAAGATCCGCTGATCAAAATAGCTCAGTCGCCGCTTCTTTTCGCCATAAACATGCTGGGGCGGTAACGACGGCAAATTCCGGTGTATGAGCAGCGCCGCCACCAACGTAACGCCGGCGGCAGCATACAGGGGCATCAGCAACCCCAGGAAGGCCAGTGATGCTATTGCGGGCCCCATGATGGTTCCCACATTGTGTGCGGCGCCGATTTTACCCAGGGAGCCAGTGCGTTCGGCAAAGGTTGTCACGTCGCTGATATAGGCCGTAGCGGCCGGCGATGTGGCAGACATTACAATCGCCTGCAGTACCCTTGCCGCCACCAGAGAGGCAAACAGCAGTGTACCACTGAGCCAGCCCGCAAAGCCCGCCATGAACACCGACGCGAAAACCAGGGTGCCTGCCGTATAGCCCAGCAGACCCACGATCATCACCCGCTTGCGACCCCAGCGATCACTGGCTCTGCCCCAGATCGGGCTGAAAAAAGAAAACGTGATGGATGAGCAGGTAATAATGGCACCGATCTGCAGCTCCACCAGGCCCGCCTCCCTGCCCAGTGGCGCAAGAATGGCAAACACCACCGTCTGCCCCATGCTGACTGCCATGATGGCCATAAAAATAAAGCGGATCGCCGTGTTTTTATGGGCTTCCGAGAGCAATGGTGCCGTCAATACAGGGTCGCGATGGAAGATTTGTTGTACTCCTGAAGTTCGTCGAACCGCCCCTGCTCCACTTTGCGCAACCATTCCGGATCCTGCAACAGGGCCCGCCCGATGGCCACCAGATCAAATTCGCCGGCCGCCAGCCGTTGCAGCAGATCATCCAGCCTGCGCAGGGGCACATCCTCACCGGACTGGTCAAGAAAATTGGACTCAATAAAATCCGTTGATAAACCCACACTGCCCACAGTAATGGCGGGTTTACCGGTGATTTTTTTGGTCCATCCCGCCAGATTCAGGGGGCTGTCCGCAAATTCAGGTTCCCAGAAGCGACGGGTGCTGGCATGAAATATATCGACGCCCGCATCGCTCAGCGGCAGCAGAAACCGCTCCAGCTCCTCTGGAGTATGGGCGAGTTTTGCTGTGTAGTCCTGTTGTTTCCACTGGGAGAACCGCAGAATAAACGGGAAATCGTCACCGGTTTTTTTGCGCGCTTCGCGGATGATGTCAATGGCAAACTGCAACCGCTTTTCCAGGCTGCCACCGTATTTGTCCTGCCGTTCGTTGGTGACCTCCCAGAAAAACTGATCGATCAGATACCCATGGGCGCCATGAAATTCCACCGCGTCAAAGCCCAGGCTTTTAGCGTCCAGCGCACCCTGGGCAAAAGCCTCAATACAATCGGCAATGTCGCTGTCGGACATTACCTTTGCTTTACGTTTCCCCCTGGAGGAGATACCGGAAGGGCCAATACCCGGGGCGTCCGGATCAGGGCCCACGCCCGGTTTTCGCACCGTACCCACATGCCATAACTGGGGCGCAATCTTGCCTCCGGCGGCGTGTACCGCATCCACCACTTTTTTCCAGCCCTCAAGGGCTTCTCCGTGAAATGCCGGAATATTCGGATAACCATTGGCAGAAGGCTGATTCACCGTGGTTCCTTCTGTCAGAATCAGGCCCACACCGTTGCGGGCACGACGCTCATAATAGGCCGCCACGTCATCGCCGGGTATATAGCCCGGTGAAAAGTTACGGGTCATCGGCGCCATCACCACCCGGTTTTTCAGGGTCAGTTTTTCGGTAACAAAAGGCTGAAACAATAGATCGGTGGAAACAGTCTGGGACATGGTAACGGGTGCTCTCTACTTAACAGTTTACCGGCGACGGCTGGTTTGATCATCGGGAGTTCAGTGGTGAGAAAAACGGCACCACTCAAAACCAGCGTGACCGGTGATTCTAGGTGGTTTGCCCTATCGCACCTAGCGGCAAAATTGACATAATTTCACCGTGTTTTCGTCAGTTTTGGACGAATAACGACCAAAAAGACAACAAAACAAACAAGTTATCGACAAACACACGGGCAACGCTTGCAGTTTTTCCTGTCCCCGTAAAAACTTAGGGTTCTCTCCAACGAAAAGAACAATAAAACCAAGGCTGTAAGGGGTTAACAATGAGCATTATCGTTGAGACATCACTGGGCAAACTGAAAGGTATCCGCCACGAGGATTTCATGGAATTTCGGGGCGTGCCCTATGCGAAGCCACCCACCGGTGAGCGGCGCTTCAAAGCTCCCGAACCCCTGGAACCCTGGGAAAAAGTCCGCAACGCCAACCGGTTTTCCGATGCCTGCCTGCAGGAGGAAATCTCCATGTTCGGTATCGGCAATACCAGCGAAGATTGTTTATATCTCAATATCTGGACCCCGGCCTGCGACGACCGGCAGCGACCGGTGCTGGTATGGATCCACGGCGGTGGCTACGCCACCGGATCCGGTGCCCAGCTGATCTACCGCGGGCGCGACCTGGCCCGCAACGGAGACGTGGTAGTGGTTACGATCAACTATCGTCTGGGGGCACTGGGATTTCTCCATCTGGAGGGCCTAATCGACGATAGCTACGGTGTCAGCAACAACAACGGGTTGCGAGATCAGATGGCTGCCCTGGCTTGGGTGAAAGAACATATCCACCATTTTGGCGGCAACGGCGACGAAGTCACCGTCATGGGAGAGTCCGCCGGCGGCATGTCCGTAGCCACACTGCTGGCCTGCCCGTCTGCCGCTTCTTTCTATAAACGTGCCATCATACAAAGCGGTTCCGGTGACCATGTTCTAACCAGGTCCGACGCCGGAAAAGTCACCACCACCTTTCTCAAAGCGGCAGCCATTGACCCCGACAGTCCGGAAAAGCTCTGGCAGCTGGATAACAAACAACTGCTAAAGGCTCAGCGCGCCTGCCACAGCATAGTGATTAACCGCGGTGTTCACCGACAAACCGTTACCCAGATCGGTATGGCCTTTATGCCACTGGTGGATGGCGAACTGCTGCCCCAGACGCCGCTGTCCGCCATTGATGATGGAGCCGCGGCCGGGATCCCCTTGCTGGTGGGCTATACCCGGGATGAATGGAACCTGTTTCTGCATATTCCGGGGCCTGACGGGTCAACCCTGGCGCAGAAAAAATACCAGGATCTCGACAAGCCGGGTCTGATTGATCTGTGTGAACGTGGCCTGCCCGGCCTGGGAGAAAAAACGGCCAACCTGTACGAGCAGGTGGTGCGCTCCGCCAACCCGGACGCCGATTACATCGACATGTACAGCGCCTTTGAAACAGACCGCATGTTCCGCATTCCCAGCCTGAATATCGCAGCGGCACAGAGCAAACACAACAATCAGGTCTATGCATTCAGCTTTCAGTGGGACAAGGGCATATTCGGCGCCTGTCACGCCGTGGATATTCCATTTGTTTTTGGCGGCGTCGCGAGCGGCATGGGTCAGATACTCACCGGCGGCGGCGAACAGGCACGCAAGCTGAGTGATCGCGTTCAGGCCTGCTGGATAGCGTTCGCCCGTTCCGGCAATCCGGGCACCGACGAAGTGGGCGCCTGGCCCGGCTATGACACCAAATCCCGGCAGGTAATGATATTCGATGAGGAAATTCGTGTAGAATCAGACCCTGCCAGTAAAACCCGGGAACACTGGGAAGGCATTCTGTAAACCCCGGACTGACCGATCAGCCGTCGCCAAAAGGAGCAGTACGACATGGACCTGATTCGTAATCACTCGTTAATGGAAAGCTTTTTCAAGCACTGGCAACCCCAGCTGGGCAAGGACCTGGATCGTTACCGGAACCATTGCTACCGGGTAGTGAACCACTGTAACCAGCTGATTGACCTGGATCGCGAACAACTGGAGCAGGTGATGATCGCTGCCTGTTACCATGACGTGGGTATCTGGCTTGATAACACCTTCGACTACCTCAAACCGAGCCAGTATCGCGCCAACAATTTTCTGGTCAGAGAGGGCAAAAGCCAGTGGAGCCATGTGGTCTGCGGCATGATCCTGGAACACCACAAAATCACTCCTTACGACGGTAAAAACGGCATTCTGATCGAAGCCTTCCGGCAGGCGGACTGGATTGATGTCACCATGGGTGTGGTGAATTTTTCCCTGCCGCGCCCGAAAATCCGCCGCATTCGTGAAGCCTTCCCCTACCTGGGTTTTCACAAAATGCTCGCCCAGCTCACCGCAAGGAACCTGGTAACCCACCCCCTGAAGCCATTGCCCATGTTCAAGGTCTAAAAACGGGTCTGGTAGCTGATTTCCAGCAGGTAAAGCCGAATTTCACTGTCCAGGTCATACCCGGCGTAAGGGTTGTAGAATACCTCCGGATCATTGAGACGGTCCGCACTGGCACGGCTTGAAACGCCGGAGCGGAAATAGGCAAAACCAAGATCCCAACGAGTAGCCTCGTCCGGGCGGTAACCCACGCCCATGCCCAGCAGCCAGGCATCGCCAAAAGGGGCCAGATTATTGGGCGCGTTATCCGGCAACGCGCCAGGGCGGTCCTCAAAGCCGCCCCGCAGCACCCACTGATCATCGTACTGGTACTCAATACCTGCAGCCCAGCTCCAGGTGCTCTGGTAATTCAGGGGAAACTCCAGGGAACGGGGTGTCACCGCTTCGGGTGCCACCAGGCTCAGGGCCGGCATAAATTCCAGAGATTCATCAAATTCCACCACAAACTTGTCCATGGCAGCCGTGTCGGTCCATTTAATGTCAATATTCAGTTTCCAGTCCGGATACAGCCTGACGCTGATGCCGGTGGCAACATGAGCCGGTAATACAAAATTCATCCGTGCGGTGCCGCTTTCTTTCTCCACACCCTGGGGAATCAGGGGCGAGATCACTGTTCCCACCAGGGATTGATTGAGCCCCCGGAAAAACGCCACCCACCCCGGTTCATAGCGGAACTCGTACTCGCCTTCCAGATCCGTACTGGCCTCCATCTGATACACCAGTCCCCAGGAAAACCAGGAAGACGGCTGCCAGAGCAGCCCTGCGTTGAGGGAGGGATTGAAGCCATTATCTACCTCCAGCCGCAGGTTGCCGATGGGTGCAAAAGGCCCGAACTGCCCCTCGCAGAGGTTGATGACATCGCGCCATTCCGGCGGTGAGCCGGCGTCACAGGCTGCCCGCCCTGCAGATTCAATGGCACCCAGAAACTCGTTGGTAACCCGCATGTCCAGGTCCACCCCGATACCGCTGTAACTCATCAGAAAGGACACACCAGCATACCAGTCATCGTTGATGCGCCAGGCGATGGAAGGCGAAAAATAGGTCAGATGGGTAAAACCCAGCTGATTGCCCTGATAACGGGATACGCTGTTATCTTCCCGCCGGTAACCCACCATCAGGGGCGCGTAAACCGCCGTAGCGAAGGTGTAACCCTGATCAGGGGTTGTCAGAGAAACGCCCCCCAGAGGCGACAGAATAGCCGGCAGTTCCGTTAAGCCAAAGAATGGCAGCATGGCGGAAGGATCCCGGGTGGTGGATGTTCCCGGTTCCAGGGTTTCCTCAAAGGCGGTTTCGGCCAGTAATGTCTCCAGGTAGGGGGCGCGACTCACTTCATCAGTCAATTCGGAGAGACCCGCCACCAACTTAAACTGATATTGCCTGCCCTGCAGCAGCGCCAGCCCGGCAGGATTGTAGTGAATGGCGTCAATACCGGGGGGATCCGCCGTCACCGCATGGCCCAGGGCAAGGGCTTTTGCATTGCCCACCGTCATATTCTGTGCCAGCTGGGCTCCCGCAGTCACAGGCACCAACAGCAACAGTCCGGATAACGCCGCAGCAGAACAGCCAACCGGGAAAACAAAACGAAACAGTGACATCCAGCTCCACAAACCCGTAATAACATCCATTATTAAGCATAGATAAAAAGGCATGTGTTGCTCACATGCCTTCCGGACTTGTGACAGGAACCGGCGTTTTACACCACCCGCACGTTGATGATGCCCTCAATCCCGCGAATTTCCCCCAACAGCCCGTCATCAGGCTCGCTGGCGATATCAATAAGGTTATAAGCCACATCGTCGCGGCTTTTGTTCAGCATATCAATCACGTTGATATTCTTGTCCGCGAGAATATCCAGCACCTGACTGAGCTTTTTGGGCACGTTACGGTTGGCGATTGCCAGGCGGTAGCCCTCGGTTCGCTCCAGATAACAGGCAGGAAAATTGACGGCATTGCGGATATTACCGTTCTCGAGGAAATCGATAATCTGATCCGCCGCCATGATGGCACAGTTCTCCTCGGCCTCATCGGTACTGGCCCCGATATGCGGCATCAGTATCACATCATCACGCTGGATCAGCTGGGGTTCCGGGAAATCACAGGCGTAACGACGCAGTTTACCCTGCTCCAGCGCGGTGACGATGGCGTCCACATCAACAATCTCACCGCGGGCAAAATTCAGCAGGCAGGCGCCTTCCTTGAAAACACTCAGCAGGCTGGCGTTCACCAGACCCCGGGTACTGTCCAGCACCGGCAAGTGGAGCGATACATAGTCAGCCCGTGACACCAGCGCCTGCAGATTCTCCATGCGCTCCACCTCACTGGGGAGACGCCAGGCGGCATCCACCGACAGCGCAGGGTCATAACCAATCACGCGCATACCCAGCCGCAGGGCCATTTTGGCC